>SFDP01000037.1 GCA_004558185.1 Lachnospiraceae bacterium
TAACAAATATAATCACTATATAGTGCATTATGCCAATAAAAAGAAGCCCCAACGGGACTTCCTGAAAAATCAGATATTAATCAGCTGTGAATAGTAACATAGAAAATGTAAGGGGACTTGGATACATATGGACAAAAAAGGTAAACAAAAAATAAGTTTCATATGCCTGATTCTGGTGGAGATATCCCTATTTGCAGTTATTTTCTTTTGTAAAGTATCGTATGAGAAAAAAATATATGAAGATCAAGGGAAGGAATTATCCACGATTTATCCGGAATTTGCAGAGGAATTAGGGGAGAATATTTCTTATTATGCTGCTAAGAACATGCAGATGGATTTTTGGATTATGCTGGCTGTTATACTTCTTGCGGTTATAGTCCTGGCAGGCACATTTTTTATATTAACTTCTGCAAATAAACAAAGGCTTACAGAAGTAGAAAATGAGCTGAATTTTGTATATGAGCAGCTGCTAAGTTTTCAGAATGGAAATATGGATATGCTCCCATTAACAGAGAAAGGCAGCTCGCAAAAATTTGGATACGTGTATGATAAATTAAGAGAACTAGGATATTATTTTTCTGATTTGAAAGTGCGTTTGGCACATGAAGAGAATAGCACGAAAGCATTGATTACCGATATTTCGCATCAGCTGAAAACGCCACTGGCTTCTATCAAAATGAGCCATGAGCTGTCGCTTTCCTCAGATTTATCCGAGGAAGAAAGACAGTCATTTCTTGAAACCAAAACCCAGGAAATCCTTAAAATGGAAGTGCTGCTGGATGAACTGGTGAAGCTTTCCCGCCTTGAAAACAGTATGATTCAGATTACATGCGAAACGTGCAGCATTAAGAAGACAATCAGCGAAGCGGTAAGCCAGATTTACATAAAAGCAAATGCCAAGGATATAGAAATATGCGTGGATATGGAAAAGGATATGGAAACCCCACATGATCATAAGTGGACGGTGGAAGCTCTGGCAAATATCCTTGAGAATGCAGTAAAGTATTCTGCATCGGGGACTACGGTAAATATTTGTGTGAGCTGTCTGGTAAATCATGTTCTGATTCAGGTTGAGGATGAAGGAATCGGTATCCCGGAGGGGGAAGGACATGAGATCTTCAAGCGTTTCTATCGGGGAAGTAATGCGAAAGACCTTGTAAAGGAAGGAGCAGGCGTAGGGCTGTATCTTGCAAGAAGCATTATAGAGCAGCAAGGCGGCACGATTGTTGCAAAAAGAAAAAATGGGAGTGGAACAATCTTTCAGATTATGCTTCCGTTATCGGATAATGAAAAAAATAAGGCCCTTACAAAACTGTAATAGTTTCTGTAAGGGTTTTGTAATGCTTAAGTGATAGGATAAAAATATAAAAATAAGCCGCCTAGCAGCGGAAAAGCACGGGTATCGTGCGGTTTTGCGAATGTGTGTGGCGGGGGTTTGAATAGTTACAAAACGAAAAAGAAAGGAAATAGTCATGAGTGAAATCGTAAAGATAACGGATTTAGTAAAGTATTATCATGTCGGCGAAAATGTTGTAAAAGCAGTAGACCACACGAATCTGGAGATTGAGAGAGGAAAATTTACAGCAATCGTCGGACGTTCCGGTTCCGGAAAGTCTACCCTTCTTCAGATTATGGGAGGGCTGGACAGACCGGATTCGGGAGCGGTAATGATTGATGGAACGAATCTTTTCGAACTTAAAGGGAATCAACTGGCGGTTTTTCGAAGGAAAAAGATCGGGTTTATTTTTCAGGATTATAACCTGATTCCATCCTTAAATGTCTGGGAAAATGTTGTCCTTCCCATGGGACTTGATGGAAGAAAAGTAAAAAAAGAGGATGTGTTGAAAATACTGGAGCAGATTGGACTTAAGGATAAGGTGGAGGCTATGCCGAATACCCTGTCCGGGGGACAGAAGCAGAGAGTTGCCATAGCAAGAGCTTTAGTAAGCTCCCCTGCGATTATTCTGGCGGATGAACCCACCGGAAACCTGGATTCCAAAACAGAACTGGAGGTTATGGCTCTGCTGAAAAAATGTGTAAAGGATTTTAATCAGACCTTAGTTATGATTACACATGATGAGACCATAGCGCAAATGGCAGATGTGGTGGTAGTTATTGAAGACGGTAAGGTGGTGAGAAAAGCATGAGCATGATAACTGAAATTGCTGTAGCAAACTTGAAATATCACAAAAGCAAGAATATATTAACCGGAATTGCAATTTTTCTTACTACCTTATTACTGTTTCTCGTTCCAACGATAGGAATGGATTTGATCAATTGTCAAAAGGCAGCAATTAATGAAGAATATCCTACCTGGCATGCCCTGTTTCGAAATGTATCGGAGGATACCGCAAAAAAGCTTTCTTCCCACCATATGTTAGAATGCTTTGGCTTGCGAAATGATCTTGGATACATAGCGGTTGATGATGCGAATATTGCTATGATGTATATGGATGCCCAGGCTGTCGAAATGTATAAGCTAAAGCTTTCGGAGGGAAGACTACCGGAGGCAGAAAATGAGATTGTTCTATCGAGAGGAATTCTAGAGGAACTCTCTTTGTCGGGAGAAATCGGTGATACTGTCACAATTTCATATCAGGTGTATCGAAATGGAAGCTCGGATTTTATCCAGAAAAAGGACTTTGTCATTTGTGGATTTCTTCCTGACACGGAAGAAAGTAAGGAACAAAAGTCTTATACTACGCTGGTTTCCAAAGCATTTTTAAAGGAAGAAATTCCGTCCAATGAGATTGTTTACCGATTCTTGTTTCAGATTGATACAGAGTATGCAAATGATACGGAGAAGATAGAGGAAAGTATCCAGCAGTTAGCAGAGCAGTTTGGTATTTCTGAACAGGACTACAGAATCAATGAGGACTATTTGTGGGCCAATTATGTGGACCCTTCCTTTATACCGATTATGCTTCTTATCATGCTGATTATAGTAGTGGCAGGAATCATCACCATTTATAGTATTTACTATATTTCCATGGAGGAACGGGTTCAGGAATTTGGAAAGATAAAAGCAATCGGTGCAACCACAGGTCAGCTTCGAAGAAGCGTTTTGCTGGAAGGCTTTCTTGTTGCCGGAATTGCAGTTCCTCTCGGACTGCTGGCAGGTACGTTGTTAACGAAATATGTGTTTTTATCTATTTTCAAGCTGTATCAGAATGAGAATATGCTTATGTCTACAATTCAGGGACTCATTCATAGAGGAGAAGTACAGCTACTTATTCCGTGGATTTATCTGCTTGCAGCCGGGGTTGCAATGCTTACGGTTTTCCTATCATTACTTCGACCTATGAAAATCGCTGCAAAGGTTTCTGAAATAGAAGCTATGCGATATACAGAAGAGCAGACTACGAAAAAAAGCAGAAAAGGTTATTCCAACATTACAGTTACCCGGCTTGCCATGATACATCTTGCAGGCAATAAGAAAAAGAGTCTGATTACCATCTGCTCCATGGCAATTACCGGCTTATTCTTTATGGTGGTTGTCACGGTATTATCATGTGCCGATCCCAGCGAGGCAGCAGACAATTCCGTTATGGGAGAGTATCAGATTTCTCCGATAATAGAATTTAACAATAAAGAGCACCCAGAGTTGGAGTGGAGCCAGGTGCAGAAAGACAATCCTCTGACAGAAGAACTAAAAGAACAGATTTTACAGATTGACGGAGTAAATTCCGTGGAATGTTATCTGGGAAATTATGTGGAAGCGGATGCATTTGATGGCGATAGAGAGGGAATCATCGAAGTCCCTGAGAGTGGGAAAGAATTGCTGGAAAATGGAATTATAGAAGGGAATGCCACCTATGAAGAATTAAAGAGCGGAGATAAAGTAATCATTGATAAAAATCTGCTTTACTGGTATCCGGATTTAAAAATAGGAGATGTCTTGGAGGTAGTCTTCCGGGACGGAGATGAAGAATGCAAAAAGCAATTGGAGATTGCTGCGATCGGTGATTATAGTTTAGGTTTTATAAGTTTCCATTACTTAATTATGGCAGAAGAAGGACTTCATTCCTTCAGCAATCATAACCTGAATATGTACTATCGAATATTTGCGGATAAAAAATATGACGCAGACGTAGAAGCAAAGCTAAAGGCACTTGTTGAAGAGAATGGCCGGATAGAGATGGACACCTGGAAAGCACACTATGATGAGTGGAATTCGGCTATGACTCTGACAAGAGGTGCATGCTATGCATTTCTTGGAATTCTGGGGGCAATCTGCATTATGAATATGATCAATACCATGATTCATAGTGTTCATATCAGAAAAAAAGAGATCGGTATGCTGCAGGCGGTTGGAATGTCGGACTTACAGCTCCTTAAAATGCTGCAGTTCGAAGGCCTGTTTTATACGGCCGGAACACTGCTTGTCGCGGTAGGAGGCGGCAGTGTGGTAGGATATCCTGTTTTTTATGGGCAAAGGATCATGGAATGTTTAATATCAGAAATTATCATTATCCTCTGACCGCAACCGTTGTCATGATTGCAGTGCTTGTATTCGTTCAGGTAATTCTTGTATTTGTAATTGGAAAATCGGTTAAGAAGGATTCTCTGATTGACAGAATACGATTTGATAATTAATGAAAAATTGTTCATGAAAATGAGGTTAGTTCTAAACAATTGAAGAAACGATGATTTTAGAGGAGGGTGCAAATGCACACCCCAAAGATAGTTGCCGTTACTATTGTATCGTTGTTGTTGTCCTAAAGAAATGGTATAGTCATCCAAAAAATCCCCCAATTGAGTGAAATAGATTGCAGAGCCGAATCTGAAATTCGGCTCGCATTCCTCAGCGTAAATGCTTCGGAATGGATGATTAGTATGTCTAAAATGGCGACTTGGAATAATAGATATATAACAATACTTATACATTACAATGTAAACTGTAATGTTGACAAAACTTACTTTTTCTCATATGATATGAATTAAGAAATAAGTATGTACTATAGGAAAATATGTTATATGGGAGGTGTTGATATGGCTACAGTACCTACGCAGGTAAGAATTGATGAAAATTTAAAAAAGCAGGCTACAGAGCTTTTTTCGCAGTTAGGAATGGATATGTCCAGCGCAATGAATATATTCCTCAGACAGTGTGTTATGAGAGGTGGTCTTCCATTTGATGTAGTAGTTCCGCAATATAAACCAGAGGTTATTGAGGCTATGGAAGAAGCGAAAAGAATCAGCAAGGATCCTAATATTAAGAGATACAGTAGCTTTTCTGATGCCATGGAGGACCTTGATTGATGCAGTATGAATTGATACTTACTGGCAAATTTAAGAAAAGCTTGAAGTTAGCCAGGAAGAGAGGCCTTGATATATCTCTTTTAGAGGATATCGTTACTATGCTTCAGAACAATATTCCTTTAGAAGAAAAGTATAGAGACCATGAATTAAAAGGAAAATACCAAGGATTTAGAGAGTGCCACATTCAGCCGGATTGGCTACTAATATATTTAAAAGAAGATGGTATTCTGACATTGACCTTGGTCGATACAGGAACACATGCAGATCTATTTAACATGTGATAACACAATACTGATAACAATTTGATAACGCAAGCGAATATCCCGCTCCAGAGTTCTCTCTTCGCTCTGCCAGTTCTCTGGCTATACAGCGTTCTCTCACCAGCCAGTCTGCATTGGCTTCAAGTATGGCCTTGGCTGCTCTATCCTATATACTTCCCTATGATCAAAAACACCTGACTTAACAAAGCCACCAAAATCTGGCTTACCATAACGGATACCCAGGTTCCCATTATCCCCATAAAGCTAGGAAGAATCCACAGTAAAATACCAAGCAGCACCGATTCCCCATAGATAAGAACATAAGCCCTTCCATTTTCCTCTGTGGCATAAAAGTAGGAAATCACCGCCCTGGACACTCCCGCAAACAGAAGGCCGATAAGGAAAATCGGCAGGATTTCGGTCACATATTCGGTTACCTTATGGGAGGTTCCGAAAAAAGCGATTACCGGGCTGCCAAGCCGAGTCAGAACCAGGAAGGAAGCTCCCCCTACCAGTAAAGAAAAATTTCTGGACATATGGTAAATTCGCCTCGCCTCTGCTCCCTCTCCTTTTCCATAAAACAGACTGACCAGAGGCTGACAGCCATCGCTGACTCCTTGAAGAAGAAGCATTACTGCATAAGTAATATAGCTGATGGGTGCATAGCAGGTGACGGCAAAATCCCCTCCATGATATACTGCATTAAGGTTTACCAGAATCAAAATGATGTTGGGCGCAAAGGAAAGGCCAAAGGGAGAACAGGCAGTAAACAGGATTTTTTTCAACCAATCCCTTCCTGCTCCCTTTAGACGCATTCTTTCTTTTTTCCACAACAAATAAATCAGGCAGACAAAAAAGGCACATACCTGACCCATTACTGAGGCAATGGCTGCCCCCATCATTCCCTTATGAAAAACCCAAATCAATACATAATCAAAGATAATATTAGTGACTGCCCCCAGCATCATGGCCACCATGGCAATAACGGCACTGCCCAGATTACGCATAAAGGGCACCATTCCTGTCCCCAGTATCTGAAACAGGCAGCCGAAGGCAATCCAGTTCATGTATTCACTTCCCAAAGCCAACAGCTTTCCCTCGGCTCCTAGCAAGGTCAGCAGAGTTTGGTTACCAAAGAAAAACAGGGGGGTCAGCGCCGTTCCCACCAGAAACAGAAGAAGGAAGGTCAGCCCCAGACATTTTTGCTGATTTTCCTCCTTTTTCTGTGCCTTATTGATGGTAAACTGCACCGCACCGCCCATGCCGATACCGGTTCCCACTGCCTGTAAAAAGGCGGTAAGGGGATAGGCCACATTGATTGCCGCCAGGGCCTGATCCCCCATTTCGTTCCCTAAGAAAAAACCGTCAACAATTCCATAAAGGCCGGACAGGGCAAAGGCCAGCATGGATGGGATGACATAGCGAAAAAACTCTTTGTACAGCTTCATGTTCTTACTCCGATGCAGCCTCTATGCGATGGAGACCACCTGATAATCCCTGGCTTCAACGGTCTCCTTTAGTATAGTATCACTTACTTCCTCCTGCAGAGTCACCACTGCGGTTCCTTCTTCATGACTCACTCTGGCCTCACTTACCTGGGGTAAGGCTTCCAGTGCCTTTTTTACCGCTGCCTCACAGTGTCCACACATCATTCCTTCAATCTTCAATATTTTCTCCATTTTTTCCTCCTTTTCAATACTTTCTTCCCTTTTCGTTACCTTGTTTTTTTCTTTTCCCGTTTCTCTAATGGAGAGCAGATTTAATCTCAAGGCATTGGTCACCACCAGGAAGCTGGAAATACTCATTGCAAAGGCTCCAAACATGGGATTCATCTGCCATCCCGTCAGGGGAATCCACAGACCTGCTGCCAGGGGAATTCCAATGATATTATAGGCAAAGGCCCAAAACAGATTTTCCTTGATATTTCTTCTGGTGGCTCTGCTTAATTGAATCGCCCCCGGGACATCCAGGATTTTGCTTTTCATTAATACCACATCTGCAGCATCCAGGGCAATATCGCTTCCTGCTCCGATGGCTATCCCCATATCTGCCTTCGTAAGCGCAAGGGCATCGTTAATTCCATCTCCTACCATAGCCACCCTTCCCCGGGCTTGCAGCCGGGAAATCACCTCTGCCTTCCCTGCGGGTAATACCCCTGCCACAACCTCATCTACTCCGGCCTGGGCACCGATAGCCTTCGCCGTATGCTCATTATCTCCGGTCAGCATGACCACCTCTATTCCCATTTGCTGAAGCTGTCTGACTGCTTCCCTACTATCCTCCTTCAAAGGATCTGCTACTGCTATTATACCCAGCAGACTACTGTCCTTTGCAAAAAACAGCGGTGTTTTTCCCTGCCTTGCTAATTTTTCTGCCTGTTCCTTCTGCTCTTTATCCAGCTCCACCTTTGTTTCGATAAATTTAAGACTTCCGCCTGAAATCAGGCTTTCACCTCTTTTTCCCAAAAGTCCGTTACCCGGCAGGGCTTCAAAGCTATGAACTTCTTCAATGGGCTCTTTTCCTCTGCCATAATCCAAAATTGCTTTAGCCAGAGGATGCTCACTTTTTGCCTCCAGGCTGAGGGCTGTACCAAGCAATTCCTTTTCATCCACTCCCTGTACCGGTAAAATATCCGTTACCTTTGGTTCCCCCAGGGTTAATGTACCGGTTTTGTCCAAAGCCACAATTTGGGTTTTTCCTACTTCCTCCAAAGCTGCTGCAGTTTTAAACAGTATTCCGTTTCTGGCTCCTACACCATTTCCTACCATAATGGCTACCGGGGTGGCCAGACCCAGGGCACAGGGACAGCTAATGACCAGTACGGATATCCCCCTGGCTAAAGCAAAGCCAAAGCTCTCTCCTACAAAAAGCCAGATTCCTATAGTAATCAGAGCAATCAGAATGACGATAGGAACAAAAACTCCTGATACTCGATCCGCAATTTTGGCAATAGGGGCCTTTGTGGCAGCCACATCACTCATCAGCCCGATAATCTGAGATAGTGTTGTATCCTCGCCTACTCTGGTTGCCTCACAGCGGATAAAGCCGGATTGATTCAGCGTAGCTGAATAAACCGGACTTCCCGGCTCCTTATCTACAGGAATACTTTCACCGGTGAGGGCTGCCTCATTAACTGCACTGTGTCCCTCCAGAACTTTTCCGTCTACAGGAATACTCTCCCCCGGTCGAACCACAAAAATATCACCTAAGCTTACCTGTTCCACAGGGATTTCCTGCTCCTGCCAGTGTGCAAAGCTATCCTCTGCAGACTCCCAAGCCTTAACATTATCTTTGGGCCTTACCAGGATCACTGCTGTTTTGGGAGCCAACTTCATTAACCCTTTTAAGGCGTCTGTGGTCTTTCCCTTGGCCCTGGCCTCTAACATTTTTCCTACCGTAATCAGAGTAAGAATCATGGCTGCGGATTCAAAATAAAGCTCATGAAGATAATGGGCTGCATGCTCCAAATGCCCCTGAACCAGAGCCTCACTCATGGCAAATAATGCATACAGGCTATAGCCATAGGCTGCTCCTGCTCCCAAAGCTACCAGAGTATCCATGTTAGGTGCCTTGTGCAATAGCCCTCGAAAGCCACTGATAAAAAATTTCTGGTTAATAACCATAATCACTGTAGTCAAACCAAGCTGTACAAGTCCTATAGCCATAGGATTGGTCAAAAGCCTGTCCGGCAGGGGCCAGCTCCACATCAGTGCTCCCATGGAAATATACATTAATACCACAAGAAAGCCAATAGAACTCCATAATCTTTTCTTTAACCGGGGAGTTTCCCTATCCTCCAGCGCTTCCTGAGATGAAGAAGTATCTGCTTTCTCCTTCTCCCGGGTGGGCAGTGCCACTCCATAGCCCGCCGCCTTAACTGCCTGGATAATCCTGTCTTCGTCAGCATTCCCCTCTATACTCATGGTGTTGGTCAGAAGGCTGACTGAGCAGGAGGTAACTCCCTCCAGTGCCCCCACTGCCTTCTCCACTCGGGCGCTGCAGGCCGCACAGCTCATTCCCGTTACTTCATATTTTCTCATTCCTACCTCCATATTTAAGCATTAACGTAGCTATTCAGCACCCTCATAGCTACGACCATTTTAGAATCATGTTACCGCATGAAAAAGAAATATACTCTTTTCTTTACTTCATCAGCTTTCCCAGAAGACTTACCAGCTCCTCAATCGTTTCCTCTTTTCCTGCCTGTATGTCCTCTTTTACACAGTCCCGGATATGATTTCCCAAGAGCAGCTTGCTGAATCCATCCAGTGCCGCTTTGGCTGCCGATACCTGAATCAAAATATCCGGACAGTAGGCATTTTCCTCCACCATTCTTTTAATCCCCCGAATCTGCCCTTCCACTCTGTTAAGCCGATGTATCAACTCCTTATATTCTTTTTCATTCCTTAGCTTATATCTGCAACATTGAGTTTCCTTAATCTCTTCCATGCCTGACCTCCATTCATATGGCAAATTCTATTTGCACTGCTGCCTAAATCCATTAACCCTTCCTCTTTAATCCATATTTCTTCAATTCATGCTCACATTATATACCCCCTGTGGGTATATTTCAAGTGTCTTTGGCACTAAATTTTGTCGAATGCATAAATTAAACCATAAAATAAGAATAAAGGAGAAATGTTATGCCTCCCTATCAGCTTACCCCCAGGGTATTCTTTGTAGAAGCTCTTGCCAACGATAGACCCAAGGCTATGGCCTGGGTAGTAGACAATCGAAATAATCCGAAAACCAGTGGTCTGGTAAAATTTTATCAGCCCTCTAACGGTGGTGTTCTTGTAGAAGCGGAGGTCTTTGGACTGCCGGAGCCCCGCCCCGGCATTACCTCAGGCTTTTTTGCCCTGCATATTCACAATGCAGAAAACTGCAGCAATATCATGACCTCTACCAGTAATAACTCCATGCCTTCCACTGGAAATAATATGATGCCTTCTACCGGTAGTAATATGATGCCCTCTACCGGAAATAATATGATGCCTTCTACCGGCAGTAATATGATGCCCTCTACCGGAAATAATATGATGCCCTCTGCCGGCAGTAATATGATGCCGCCTACCAGCAGCACTCCCTCCTCCCCGGGTAATAACAACATGATAGGGCATTTCAATCCGGGAGGAATGTCCCATCCCTTCCATGCAGGGGATCTTCCACCCCTTTTGTCCAATCAGGGCTATGCCTGGACTGCCTTTTTTGACCGCCGCTTTACCATAGAGGAAATTATCGGCAAAAGCGTTGTCATTCATGCCCATGCCGATGACTTTACCACCCAACCCTCGGGTAATTCCGGTAATCCTATTGCCTGTGGAGAAATTCGCAGAACCTATTAAATCCGCAGCAGGAGGAAATTTTTTTCTTAAATGTACAGGGCGGGAATCCGATAATCAGATTCCCGCCCTGTGTCATCTATTTTATTTTATCTCCTGCCATTTACTATACCAATAAGCTATCTCGTAAAGGCAAAAGAGCAGAACTGGAGGAATAAAGAAAGCAAGAAGCGCTGAAAGCCAGACACCAACGTGCCATAGATCCACCCATGCATATATCCCAAATAGTAGAAAAAATAAGGGAATAATTCCTCCTATCCAGTATGATCTTCTTTTCTTACCCAGGTATAATTCGACAAAACAGGCAATAAAGGTGAGCAGCAGCCAGACTTTAATGATTATCCCCATATTTAGTCCTCCATTTCCAATAAAAGAATACAATATAGTACAACAAAAATAACCATATTCCAGGAAAAAAGAATGTTGCCGCTGAATAATAATCGGTTCGTAATTGATTTTCTCCTGTAATTATGCAATTTCTTATATAGGGAGCAGCAAATATCCAGTAGATTACCGGAAGAAATAATCCCATATACCATGGCCTATGTTTGGCTAAATAAACCTGTACACCCGAGAATACAATAGTGGATAAGGTCACAGCCAATAAATCTTTATAGAATTCGAAGTTTATCACTTTACACCTCTTCTGCTAATAAAATTCATATCTTAACTGGACATAATGATATCTAAATGCTCCTGAAGATGGGCCTGCCATATCATCAGGCAAACCCGTAATGATAGGAGTTAATTGCCTATATCCATTTACAAATGTATAAGTTTTGTAGCATATTTTATCATTATAGACTTCCAAACACCATCGGAATCCCCTCCTCGCATTAAGCTCATGATTTACCTGTAAATATACTTATCCAAAGAAAGAATACCATTTTTTATGGCTATATTTTCTTTTATGTCATAATTACGGGATTTGCCGTCAAAATTCCCCCAGATTCATCAGAATCGTTAAAATAAAAAATCCATTTTCGGTCTTTATCAGACATTCTCCCTCATATTGATTAACAATCTTTTCTATAGAATTTAATCCAAATCCATGTGAAAACTTTTCTTCTTTAGTAGATAAATAATTACCTGCTTTATCCCGTTTTAGTTCATGCTCATACGGGTTCTTTATTCTCATCACCAACGAGCCTTTTTTTACTCCTATGGAAATTTCTATGACTTTTTCTCTTATCCTACATCCTTTTGTAGCATCAATGGCATTATCAATGGCATTTCCCATCACGACACCCAGGTCACAGTCTTCTATTGGTAATACCTCGGGAATGAATAAATTTAACTGAAAATCAACAAGATACTCTTTGGCAATAGCATACTTAAAATTAATTATTGCATCCACTGTACTATTTCCCGAGTCGGAAATGGCATCTGGGGTTTTACTCGCTGTAATAATCTGATTAAATTTTTTTACAATAGCCTCCTTATCATCGCTCTCCAGGGCATTTTTTAAAATGATGATTTTATTAATGAGATTATGTTTCTCTTCATGAAATTCTTCCATCATCTTTTTTTGTGCCATCAGACTTTGCGAAATCATTTCAACTTGTTGGACATAAGCCGTTCTCTCCTTTTCGGATATAAGAGTTTTATTTATTTTTACATATAATTCATAAATTCCTATATTAAATAATAAAAGTATACAAATTGTCGCAACGGAGAAAATTGAATATTCTTTAGAATAGAATTCATTTATTGTTATACAGACACTTCCAAAAGGAATGAAAAACAGAAGGAAACAATATGTGTCCGGTATTGCAGCCGCCTTCCGTCTGCTCCAAAAAAAGCTCAGTAAATATACGCAGGCAACCAACAGCAGCTTTGATATGACTATTCCAATAACAGCAAAACTTTCAGTCTTAGTTGAGACTGTGCCAAGCGAAACATAGCTCTCAATTAAAGCCCCTATAGCATAAATAATCAAAAGTGTAAAAAAAGCAGGCCTTCTTTTTTCAAAAAACCCTTCCCAAAATCTATGTACCAGCCATACTGTTAAAATAGTTATAGTTACACTTAAAATAAGTTGTCCTATATCTGTAGACATCCTATTTCTCCTCCCAATAAGTCACTGTACTCTTTAGCAAACTTTTTTTGTCTGTCTTCGCTAATTATGAGCTTTTCCCCATTAACCAAAAATACTTCTGCCTTGGTTCTTGCTCGAATTAATAAAAAATTAACCAGATATGACTGATGTATCCTCAGAAAGGGTATTTTACCCTTGGCTATTTTTGTTTCTACCTCTGATAACTTGCCATAGAACTCATCTACTCTGCCGTTTAAATGGTATACATTTATTTTCCTGCCCCTGCTTTCAAAATACAAAATATCCTTACATGGAATTTTATATTCTTCGTTTTTATAATTAAAAGTAAAATAAAATACTTTATTACACACCCTTTGGTATGCTCCCAGAAAAGTTTTTCTAAATTCTTCTTTATCTATTGGCTTTTTAATAAATGCAAATACATCCAGGCAAAACAGTTCCAGAGCGTATCTGTCATGTGCAGAAACATAAATAAAAATAACATTTTGATCCATTTTTCGAATAGCTTTTGCTGATTCTATCCCATTAACCTTTTCCATTTCAATATCCAGGAAAATCATATCATATTTTATTCCCATCATTACTTCTTTTCCCAAGGTTTCTCCAGAACAAAATACATCAATATCAGCCCGTATGTTTTGTTTTTTACATATGTCTAAAAGCATATTTTCAATATCATTTATCATCGCATTTTCATCGTCACATACTGCTATATTTAACATCTTAATCCCCATTCATTCTCCAAAATAATTTCCCTAATTCATCCATTTCCTGCGGTATTCCGAAGCACTGATTCCCTCTGCTTTAATAAACTGCTTATTAAAATAGCTGGCATCATAAAACCCGCTTTCCCTGGCCACCTCCTCCAGACTATATTCGGAAAAACGAAGCAGCTTTTTTGCATAGGTAATTCTCTTGCCAATCACATATCGATTGGGGCTGCTGCCATAGTATTGCTTAAACTGCCGGGAAAGGTGGTATTTACTGAGAAAAAACCGGGCAGATAACTCCTCCAGAGAAAATTTTTCCAGGTAATGCTCATCCAGGTAAGCCTTAATTTCCCTTTGCTTTTGCTGCCCCTGATTTTCCCCTTCCTTTTTCTTAGTTACTTCTAAAAGAAGCAGGGACAGAAGCTCAACGATTAACCGGGAAGATTCTATTTCTGCCCATAGGTCTGAGGCTTCATTAACCAAAAATAATTCCTCCAGCCTATTCTTCACTTCTGTAAAACAGTCGGGAAAAAAGGCCGGTTCACTGTACATGGAAAAAGCCTCATAATATTCCTTGGAGGCAGAACCATAGAAATGTACCCAGCGAAGCTCCCAAGGGTCTGTGGCACTGGTCTGATGATAATAGGAATACATACAATCGATGAAAAAGCAGGAGCCGGCTTTTAGAAAATACTCCCGGTTGTCAATCACCAGGGTACCGCTGCCGGAAAGCACCAAAACCAGCAGATAAGAGGACAGATTTTTTCTGCTGGCACGATGGCTTTTTTTCAATTTTAAATATCCTGTTTCCTGAATATAATAAAGAGCCTTTCGGGCAAAATCACTGGGTGTCTGAATAATTCTTCGTGAGCTTTCGTAATAGGCATCAGGCAAACGATCAAAAGAAGACTGCATAGAACCTCCAAGGTGGGAAATCCTGTAACTATAGAAAATCCATCAAAAATATAACTAAAGCAATATAATACCTGTTTTAAGCAATTCTTTCACTTGTTAATAAGACTATATCCCATTATACTGGCAAAAGCAACTTGAATTTATTAGCAGAGTGTAAATAATAGGAGAACAAGAATGTACTATGTTTTATTATCCGGCGGCAGCGGAAAACGACTTTGGCCGCTCTCCAACGAAGTCCGGCCAAAGCAATATTTGAAGCTGGTCAACCCGGAAAGCAATTCCATGGAACGTTGTTCTATGGTACAAAGGGTGTGGAAACAGATGCAGGAAGCCGATCTGGAAAAACACACCATTATTACTGCGGGCTGCAGCCAGGAGGAGTTAATTCGAAGCCAGATAAAAGACGCCAAAATTGCTCTTGAGCCTGAAGCAAGGGACACCTTTCCTGCCGTTCTTCTTTCCTGTGCCTATCTTCATAGTATACTGGGTGCCCATAAGGAGGAGTATGCGGTCATTCTGCCCGTAGACGCTTACACTCAGGAGAGCTTTTTTGTCCTTCTGCCCCATCTTAAGGAGGCAGTTCGTTCCTTTAATGCACAGATTGGATTGATAGGTGCAAAACCACACTACGCAGCCTCCAAATACGGATATATGGTTCCTTTGGAGCAAAAACAGAAGGTCAAGCTCATTTCCCGGTTTGTAGAGAAGCCCGATGAGGCTGAGGCTGAACGGCTGATCAGGCAGGGCGCTTTATGGAATTGCGGAGTATTCTGCGTACAGATCGGTGACATCCTGTCTATGGCATCAGAATTTCATTTGACCGAAAGCTACGAGGATATCCGTAAAAACTATCATAGACTGCCTGCCATCAGCTTTGATTATCAGGTTTTGGAAAAGGCAGACAAGCTGATTGCTCTGGAATATAATGGTTATTGGAAGGATTTAGGTACCTGGAGTGCCATGGCGGAGCAAATGAGTACCAATACACAGGGGAACGTACTTATGGATGAGCATTGCCTAAATACTCAGGTCATTAATGAGCTGGACTGCCCGATAGTCGTTGCCGGAGGAAAAAACCTGGTCGTGGCGGCCTCTCAGGATGGTATTTTAGTAGCTGACAAAAACCATACCGAAGGCATTAAGCAGCTTGTACAGGATTTTCATTCTAATCCACGTTTTGAAGAAAGACGATGGGGAACTCTGCAAACTCTGGATGACAGCAGCGAAGGAGAGCATAGGGTTCTGACCCGGAAAATTAAAATTTATGACGGAATGAATTCCAGCTATCATCACCATGAAAATCGGGATGAGCTGTGGACCGTTTTACGAGGACAGGCCGATTTGATCCTGGAGGGAAACAGGATTCGTCTCCTTCCCGGAAAGGTAATCTGTATCCGTAGGGGACAGCGTCATGCCGTAAAGGCTTTGGAAGAGTTTGAATACATTGAAACCCATGTGGGCAGCAGCGGAGGAAATGAGGATATTCATCGCATTACCTTTAAGTGGGATGAAATTAGCTTAAGTCAGATTTTATAGTTAAAGAGAAAGGCCACCGGGGATTTATGCCGCTGCACAGAATCCCTGAGCTTAAAATGCTGCTACAGCAGAAGAATGAGAGGAAAATATGAAAACAGCATTAATTACAGGAATTACCGGACAGGACGGCTCCTATCTGGCGGAATTTTTACTGGAGAAGGGTTATCAGGTCTATGGGCTTCTCAGAAGAGGCTCTACTGATACCTGCGAAAGAATACGGCACCTGCTGACTGCTGCCCTGCCGCAGCAGAGGAAGCTTGAGCTGGTCTATGGGGATATGTGTGATTCCCTCAATCTGGTTCGGCTTCTTACCGAAACCAGACCTGATGAAATTTATAACCTGGCAGCACAATCCCATGTGGCAGTATCCTTTGAGGAACCGGAATATACCGGCAATGCCGATGGCTTGGGTGTTCTGCGCATACTGGAGGCGGTACGGATTGCGGGCTTAACTGAAACTACCAGAATTTATCAGGCCTCTACCTCCGAGTTATACGGAAAAGTAGAGGAAGTTCCTCAAAAGGAAACCACTCCCTTTCATCCCCGTTCTCCCTATGCGGTGGCAAAGCTGTATGGCTACTGGATCACCCGCCACTATCGGGAAGCCTATGGAATGTATGCCGTAAATGGTATCCTGTTTAATCATGAATCAGAACGCAGGGGAGAGACCTTCGTTACCCGAAAGATTACTCTGGCTGTAGCCAATATTCTTGCCGGAAAACAGGAAAAGCTCTATCTGGGTAATCTTGACGCCAAAAGAGATTGGGGCTATGCCAAAGATTATGTAGAGTGTATGTGGCTTATGCTGCAGCATTCCACCCCTGAGGATTTTGTGATTGCTACCGGAGAAACCCGTACCGTAAGAGAGTTTACGGAAGCTGCCTTTGCAGAAGCCAATATTCAGCTTATATGGCAGGGAGAGGGCTTACAGGAAAAAGGTATTGACAAAGCCAGCGGCAGGGTATTGGTAGAGGTGGCCGAAGAATTTTTCCGACCTGCCGAAGTGGATTTGCTCTTAGGCGACCCTTCCAAGGCCAAAAATCTCTTAGGCTGGAACCCTCGCAAGACCTCCTTTCAGGAGCTGGTAAGGCTCATGGTACAGGCAGATATTAAGCGTGTTCCGGGAGAGGAATATCAGGGTGAATGCTGTTAGATCTGAAGAAGGAGAAGGAAGAATGGAACGATTAGATCGAAAGAAAAAAATCTATGTGGCAGGACATCGGGGACTGGTTGGCTCAGCCTTTATCAGAGGCCTTAAGCAGGAGGGCTTTGAGCGGATCATCACCAGAACCCATACCCAACTGGATTTAACCAGACAGCAGGAGGTGGAAGAATTCTTTCAGCAGGAAAAGCCGGACTATGTGATTCTGGCAGCCGCTAAAGTAGGAGGAATCCATGCCAACAATACCTATCCGGCAGATTTTATACGGGAAAATCTGCAGATTCAATGCAACGTCATTGACAGCGCCTATCGCTGTCAGGTAAAAAAGCTGCTGTTCTTAGGCAGTTCCTGCATTTATCCAAGGAACTGCCCCCAACCCATCAGAGAGGAGTATCTGCTTAGTGATTATCTGGAAGAAACTAACGAGGCCTATGCTCTTGCGAAAATTGCCGGCTTAAAAATGTGCAGCTATTATAACAGACAGTACAACACCAATTACATCAGCGTTATGCCCTGCAATCTTTATGGGCCGGAGGATAATTTTTCTCTGGAAAATTCTCATGTCCTTCCGGCACTTATCCGCAGATTCCACCAGGCAAAGGAGGAAGGGCTTCCACAGGTTACGGTGTGGGGAAGCGGCAAGCCTATGCGGGAATTTTTGTATGTGGATGATCTGGTACAGGCCTGCTTGTTTTTACTGGATCACTATCAGGGAAATGATTTCTTCAATGTAGGCTGCGGAAAAGAACTTAGCATTAGGGAATTGGCTGAGCTGGTGAAAAATACTGTAGGCTATAAAGGGGACCTTGTCTTTGATCCCACAAAGCCTGACGGAACTCCCAGGAAGCTAACGGATATTTCCCGAATAACGAAACTTGGCTGGAAGCCCCGGATAAGCCTGGAAGAAGGAATTCTTAAGACCTACAAATGGTTCTGTGAGCAGCCGGAATATAGAAAATAGTCTCTGTATTTGATTAAGCAGGAAATAAACTAATGGAAAACAATATCCTTCTACTGAATCCCATCCAAAAGGACTATATTTGGGGAACGGAGAAGTGGCTTTTTTCTTCTCTTCATCAGGAGCTCCCCTCAGTTCCTTTTTTAATTAAAGAGATTCTCTCCAGGCAGGCCCTTTCTCTTCAGGTTCATCCTGACGATGCTTTTGCAAGACTGATGGAAGGCAGCCCAGGCAAAACAGAAATGTGGTATATTCTGGACTGTCCTTCTGATGCCTTTTTGTATTATGGATTGAAGCACAGGGTCAGCTTGGAGGAACTGACCAAAAGAATTGAAAACCGTACCATTTTGGAGATCTGCAGGAAGGTACCCGTAAGAAGGGGAGAGGTATTCTATCTGCCTGCCGGAATTATCCACGCCATCGGCCCCGGTATCCGACTGCTTGAAATACAGCAAAACTCTCATATAACCTATCGCATTTATGACTATGACCGAAAAGACAGGGATGATCAGCCTCGCTCCCTTCACATCGAAAAGGCTCTTCAGGTGAGTCATTATCTCCCTCCCTGCTTTGGCCATGAACCCATGGGCTGCCAAAGCCGTAAGGAAGGCTATAGCAAAACTCTGTTGACTGAATGTCTTTATTTTAAGGCTATCCTTTATGACATTGAAGAATCGGTTGAATTATCGGGAAAAGACTTACAGGCATTGATTATTCTTGAAGGAAGTGGAGAAATCTCATGGAAACATTCTGCAATAAGCATCCGAAGCAAGGATACTCTTTTTTTGCCACAGACTGCAAATAGATATACTGTTAGAGGGCATTTAAGAGCCGTTTGTGTTTCTCCGTCCTAACCAGCAGGGATCAAACAGTGCTTGTCTTCTTTTTATGTTTCTGCTATGATGGTTCTGCAAAATATTCCAAATAATAAAGTATCAATCTATTAGCCGGACAACAGGAAGAAGGCTAAGCATCAGAGGTAAATATGATTAAAAATATTATTTTTGATATGGGAAATGTATTACTGCAGTTTCGACCCTGGATCGCCCTGGAAGAGTTCTTTGACACTGCTGAAGACAGAGAGCTTATTAACCGAGAGCTGTTTATGGGTCCTGAATGGATTATGGGTGATGAAGGAAGAATTACTAACGAGCAGCGTTATGATCTGATTTGTCCCCGTATTCCCGGGCGACTGCATTTGGCATTAAAGCGCTGTATAGAGGGCTGGGATATGTGCCTGGCTCCTGTCCCGGGTGCGTATGCCTTTTGTCAGCAAGCAAAGGAGAAGGGCTACGGAATATACGTTCTGTCCAATGCCTGCAATCGGTTCCACCATTTTTTTCCCAGATACTTTCCTGATAAGCTCTTTGATGGTGTTGTGGTTTCTTCTGATGTGAAAATGATTAAACCTGATCCTGCTGTCTATCGACACATCTGCCAGGCCTATGGCCTCACCCCGGAGGAATGCCTTTTTATTGATGATCGGCCGGAAAATGTTGAGGGTGCCATAAGTATGGGAATGAAGGCTGTTGTCTTTCAAGATAACTGGGAGGAGGTCAGAAGAAAACTGGAATGGTAATTTACTTCACGAAAGGAACTCAAGAAAAATGTCTGAACTACAAGTGAAAACGCAAACCACGCAGGAAAACATCATGGGAACTATGCCCATCAACCGGCTATTGCTGTCTTTGTCCCTTCCAATGATGGCCTCCATGCTGGTACAGGCTCTTTATAATGTTGTGGACAGCATCTTTGTTTCCAGGGTAAGTGAAAGCGCTCTTACTGCTGTATCACTTGCATTTCCTATTCAGGTTTTGATTATTGCGCTGGGAGTAGGTACCGGTGTAGGCACAAATGCTCTGCTTTCTCGAAGTCTTGGTGAAAAGAATAACAATAGGGTTAATCAGACAGCCATGCACGCCGTCTTTCTGGGAGTAATCAATTATCTCATTTTTCTATTGATCGGACTTACTCTCGTTAATCCCTTTTTTCTCAGTCAGACAACCGATAGGGAAATTATAAGCCATGGAGTAAGCTACTTAACTATTGTCTGCTGCTTATCCATCGGAACCTATAGCCAGTTTACCTTTGAGCGGCTTCTTCAGTCTACCGGTAAAACCGTTTATGCTATGGTTATTCAGCTTATTGGTGCAGTCATCAACATTATTTTGGATCCTATATTGATTTTCGGACTCTTCGGTTTTCCCCGTATGGAAGTAGCCGGTGCTGCCATCGCTACCGTCACTGGGCAGATTGTGGCCGGTTTTGTCGGTCTGCTTTTGAATCTAAAGGTAAATCATGAGATTCGGCTTTCCTTTAAGGAATTTCGACCCTCCCTGGAAATCATTAAACAGATTTATATTGTAGGTATTCCTTCCATTATCATGCAGTCTATCGGCTCTGTAATGGTTTATGGTATGAATCTGATTCTTATGGCCTTTTCTTCAACTGCGGCAGCCGTGTTTGGGGTTTATTTCAAATTGCAGAGCTTTGTCTTTATGCCAATCTTCGGATTGAACAATGGAATGATCCCGATCATCGCTTATAATTATGGTGCTAAAAACAAAGAACGCATCCTGGGGACACGTTCGCTTGCTATTCGTTATGCTATTGGCATTATGGCAGCAGGTACTTTGATCTTTCATCTTTTTTCCGAAAAGCTCTTTCTCCTTTTTGATGCTTCTGAGCCTATGCTTGCAATGGGGGTTCCTGCTTTGCGGATTATCAGCCTTCATTTTATACTGGCCGCTTATTCCATCGTTTCCAGCGCCTTTTTCCAGGCTCTTGGCAACGGAATATACAGCATGGTTACTTCTATCTGCCGCCAGCTTGTTATTCTTTTGCCTGTCGCTTATCTTTTGTCTTTTTTGGGGAATGTTAATTATGTCTGGATGGCTTTTCCTATTGCAGAGCTGATCGCCGTATTGTTAAACATGATTTTCATGAAACAGATAAATCGGAAAGTATTAGAACCGATGGGCATAGCCTCTTGACATCCCGGGCAAAATAACCTAAACTTGTCCTAACTGACAAATTCAGCAAAGAAAGAGGGTATTGTTTATGGATGGAATGTTTTTACTTCTGGGCGGCGGACTTTTGATCATTCTTTTTGCCGTTATTGTGGCAGTGGTTTCATCGGTTACCTCTGCTATCGCAGCAGTTGAATCGGATAGCGAGGATTAATTTAACCTCTATGTATATCGCAGGATTTACCTGCGATATTTTATTTCAGAATATTTTGTCTATTCAGAGCCATACAAATGTTCAATGAAATGAACATCCTGATTGCAGGAATGGACATATCCTTGAATATTTATATGGTGAAGTAACCACATGAACAAAAGAAAAGCTGTGTAACAGCAATTTGCAAATGGGGTTCTGAGTCGTTACTATATTTTTAACTATCGACATAAAAATCCTGCATAGGAGGGAACTTATATACGTTACCCTGGCAGTTAACTCCGCCAGGCACCCTTGCGGCACATAGGAGGTTCTTCTTATGGCTGCTGCATTCCTGCCCTGACCAGATTCGTAGATTCCTATTGCGCAAGACCCAAACTTCATCGCCACTTACCGGGGGCGGCTATATAAGCTCCATCCTACACAGGATTTTATCCAATTTCTTTATAGACACTTTGTCAGTATACTGAAAAAACAATTCTTTGTCAACAGTCCATCTATTTTTCTCCCTGCCCTGCCTTTAGCTTTTTCTCTCCCCATGATTGAAGCATCGTGAGAATTGTACAAAACAGCAGATAAATCAGTGCCACCTCACAATAGAGTGCCAATGGCTCATAGGTTTTTGCTGCAATCCTCTGTGTAACCATAAACATTTCTGTCACCGTAATATTGGCGGCCAGAGAGGTATCCTTCAGCAGTCCGATAAAGGAGTTGAACAGAGGTGGAAATGCCACCTTAAATGCCTGTGGTAAAATGATTCTTCTCATGGTCTGTACATAGCTCATGCCCACGCAATAGCCTGCTTCCAATTGTCCCCTGGGAATTGACAGAATAGCTGCCCGCAAGGTTTCCGAAGCATATGCGCCAACATTCAACGAAAAGGCGATGATCGCCGCCGGTAATGGGTCCAAAATAATTCCCACATTAGGAAGCCCGTAGAAGATAATAAATATCTGCACCAGCAACGGTGTCCCTCTGAAAATCCAGATATACAATCTTGCTATCGTCTTTAAGAATTTAATTTCTGCAATCCGAACCAGTGCCATCAGCAGAGCCAGTATCAGCCCCAAAAGAAAGGAAATCAGGGCAAGCGGAATCGTATAGGTCAGCCCGGGAAGTAAAATATGCCAAAAAGAATCCAACAATATTTCTATTACTCGTTCACTCATGCTCCATGCCCTTTTTCCTTTAAATCCTCTTATTCCTTAGTCACGTCTGTTCCAAAATACTTTTCAGAAATTTCTGATAATACTCCCTCATCTGCCAGTTCCTTAAGCGCTTTATCGATTTCCTGGACCAAATCCTCATTTCCCTTGCGAATCATTACTGCACTGGCACTTGTATCATCGGATAAAGCAACGATCTTCAAATCTGCATCCGGCTTTTGATTCAGGTAATCATAGTAGGTCAAATCATCATTCAGTGTTAAATCTGCCCTTCCTGCCAACACCAGCTCTACTGACTGATTAAAGCCATCTGTACTGACAAGCTCAGCTCCCTTTTCCTCTGCCAGCTTTCCCCAGTTACTGGTTAGTGACTGTGCCGCTTTCTTTCCTGCTATCTGATCAAAGTCGGTAATTTCTTCATTACTCCCCTTGACAATCAGCGCACCATGGGTATAGCTATAGGGGATGGAAAAATCATATTTTTCTAATCTTTCTTCCGTAATACTCACCTGATTGATAACAACATCAAATCGCTCTGCATCAAGTCCGGCAATAATACTGTCCCATTTTGTTTCTACAAATTCTGCCTTTACCCCCAGCTTTTCTGCAACCTTTTCAGCCACCTCCACATCAAATCCAACCAGCTTATTATTTTCATCATGGAAAGTAAAGGGGGCATAGGTTCCTTCTGTTCCAATTTTCAGCACACCTGTTTCCCTGACTGTCTCCAGAAGACTTGCCTCTGCTGTCCCTGTCTCTTCACTTTGTGTCTGCAAGGCTTCTGTTTCTGCCTTTGAGGAAGCACTTTCTACTTCCTGCTTATTTCCACAGCCGGTCAATACCGTGAATGCTAATGTAAATACTGCAATTCCTGTTAATATTTCTTTTCTCATTGTGTTTTCCTCCATCATTTTATTTTTTATCTGTCTATTAAGTAATTATTGTTGCAAGTATAAATACATACTAAGTCATCTGTGATAATGCTCAAATCACATAATCCATTTCACCGGTAATTCTTCTCAAAAACTGCCAGGTTCTCTCTTCACTGGGGGAAGTAAAAATTTTTTCCGGCGTTCCTTCTTCTACAATAATGCCCTTATCCATAAAAATTACCCAGTCCGCCACCTCTCTGGCAAAGAGCATCTCATGGGTAACCACCACCATTGTGGTTTTTTCCTCTGCCAGCGTCTTCATCACTGACAAAATCCCCGAAATCAACTCCGGGTCCAAAGCCGAGGTTGGTTCGTCAAAAAGGACTACCTCGGGGTTCAGTGCAATGGCTCTTGCAATACCTACTCGCTGCTGCTGTCCCCCTGAAAGCTGTACCGGATAATAATCATAACGTTCTGACAGTCCCACATGATCCAATGCTCTTCTTGCTATATCATATGCCTCTGCCCTAGCTATTTTTCTGCCTGTAATCAGCCCCTCTGCCACATTCTGAATTGCCGTCTTATTACTGAATAAATTATAGTTCTGAAAGACAAAGCCTGTTTTTTTCCGTATTTGCTGAATTTCCTTCTTTGAAGCGCTCTTAAATGAAATATCTATATCATCAAATACCAGCCTTCCGCTGTCTGCCCGCTCCAGGAAATTCATACATCGAAGTAATGTTGTTTTTCCCGAACCACTTGGCCCAAGAATAGCTACTACCTCTCCTTTATTTACTTTCATGCTTACATCCTTCAATACCTGATTACCTCCAAAGGACTTCTGCACGTGTTCCAATTTCAGCAATTCTTCACCCCCTCTATATCATGATACCAGGGTCAAAAGGTCTGAACCCACATGAGCTTGCTCAAATGTGGGTGTATGTCCTTGAGACCCGCCAAAATATGAGCTTAAAAGTGGGGCGTAAGCACCACGATATGCGAATATTTTGCAGGATTGTGGGAGTACGAAGTACGTAAC
>SFDP01000038.1 GCA_004558185.1 Lachnospiraceae bacterium
ACTAGTACAGCGAAAATTAAGTTTTGGATAGTTTGACGCAGAATATTTTTCTGAGAGTGATGCTTCCCAAACGCAGGCGTAGCGGTGGCTACGTCGAGGTTTGGGGAATAGTGCTATCAGGAAAATAGGCAAGTCAAACTGCCAATTACTTAATATTCGCTGTACTAGTATAACGGTTTCTAAATCATTACACTGGAACGGAGGAGTTTATGTTTAAATATCATTGTCTGAATCCTATCGCAAAGGTAGGAACGAATCGTTTCGATGAAAAGTATACACAGACGGATAAGGCAGAAGAAGCAGATGGAATTTTGGTACGCAGTGCATCCATGCATGACATGGAGCTTCCTGCCAGTCTTCTGGCAGTAGCCAGAGCCGGTGCAGGAGTGAATAATATCCCCTTGGAGGAATGTGCGAAAAAGGGAATCGTGGTCTTTAATACTCCCGGTGCCAATGCCAATGGGGTTAAGGAGCTGGTAATTGCCGGAATGCTGCTGGCAGCCCGTGATGTGGTAGGTGGTATCAACTGGGTACAGGCTAATCAGGGAGATCCGGATATTGCCAAGGCGGCAGAAAAAGAAAAGAAAAGCTTTGCAGGAACGGAGATAGAGGATAAGAAGCTGGGTATCATCGGCTTGGGTGCCATTGGTGTTAAGGTGGCCAATGTAGCAAAGCACATGGGAATGGAGGTCTATGGCTATGATCCCTATGTATCCGTAGATGCTGCATGGAATCTAAGCCGTGATGTGAAGCACGTACTGAACGTGGATGCCATTTACGAAAACTGTGACTATATTACGATTCATGTGCCGCTTTTGGATACTACTCGGAAAATGATTAATGAAGAAGCCATTTCCAAGATGAAAGAGGGAGTGGTGATTTTGAACTTTGCCCGGGATTTGCTGGTAGATGAGGAGGCGATTCTTAAAGGAATTTCCGAAGGAAAGATTCGCAAATATGTCACTGATTTTCCCAATCCTACAACAGCAGGAAAGGAAGGCTGTATCGTTATCCCTCATCTGGGGGCATCCACTGAGGAATCGGAGGATAACTGTGCGGTTATGGCCGTAAAAGAACTGAAGAATTATCTGGAGAATGGCAATATTATTAACAGTGTAAACTATCCAAACTGTGATATGGGTGTCTGTACACAAGCCGGAAGAGTGGCGATTTTTCACAAGAATATTAAGAATATGATCGGTAAATTCTCTACTATTTTGGGTGATAACGAGATTAATATTACCGATATGATCAATAAATCCAGGGGAGAGGTTGCCTACTCCATGTTTGACGTAGAAGCTCCGCTGACGGAGGAAATTGTGAATTTGCTGAAAGCAATTGACGGCGTATTCAGAGTGAGAGTGGTAAAATAAGGGCAAATTGCTGATGAGAAAAAACAAAGCTGCTGCACATAGGGCAAAATCCATGGTGCAGCAGCTTTTTGTCACTAAACTTCCATGCTTTTTCAGTACCGCAATGAAAAAGCATGGAAGTTTAGTCCAAAAGTTCTCGATAATCCTCCTTAAATTTGGCTTCCCGCAAAAGAGCGGCCTCCGTTGCCAGATCCATATATTTGATGAAGACCTCCTCTATGGGCATGGCATGAACCATGGCCAGCTTTTGTAAAACAGGGCGGAGCATATCCAACTGTTCAGAAATAGGAACCCTTTCCGGGTCTATATCAGCCATATTCTCTTCGATGAAAGCGTTAATCTGATTTAAAAAGTCTCTGTCCTTATTTGTCATTCTGTTCTCTCCATTGAAAAAATTTTGTAACTATTCAGTATTCTAAATATTACCAGCACAAATAATTCGTGGATTTTCTGAGGAAAATCACGGCTTATATGACTATATTCCAATATAGCACTTGCTTACCCTATTGTCAAAATGGTATGATAAGAAAAATAATGCTGTATTAAGCTATCTTGACATTAGTATGAAAAAATTACGAATCCATCAAAACAGAAGGAGAGTTAAAAGCTATGGCAATTATTCGCCCTTTCAGGGGAATTCGCCCACAAATTGAATATGCTCAGCAGATTGCGGCCCTTCCCTACGATGTGTACAGCAGTGAGGAGGCCAGGGAGATGGTAAGTAAGGAGCCGCTGTCCTTTTTAAAGGTAGATCGTGCGGAAACCAATTTTCCTCCGGGGCAGGATATCTATGCTCCCTGCGTATATGAAAAAGCAGGAAGTATTTTGCAGGACTGGATGAAGGAAGGCTACCTGCTGCAGGAAGAAAAAAAGATTTATTATCTCTATGAGTTAACCATGAAGAACCGAGTACAGACGGGAATAGTCGCCGTTGCTTCAGTGGATGACTATAACAATCAGATCATCAAAAAGCATGAGAATACCAGAAGTGATAAGGAGCTGGACCGCATCCGTCATATTGATGGCTGCGGGATGCAGACCGGGCCGATTTTTCTCGCCTATCGGGATAATCAGTTATTGAATTCTCTGGTGGAAAAAGCTAAGCAGAGAGAAGCCCTCTATGATTTTACGAAAGAGGATGGAGTTCGTCACCGTGTTTTTGTGATGGACAGTGAGGAGGAGATAAAAAGCATAGGAGATGCCTTTCAATCCATTGATCAGATCTACATTGCAGACGGGCATCACCGATGTGCTTCAGCAGTAAAGGTATGTATGGATAGGAGGGCAGCAAATCCGGCCTATACAGGAGAGGAGGAGTATAATTACTTCCTGTCCGTGTTATTTCCCCAAAGCCAGTTGGAAATTCTGGATTACAATCGGGTAGTGAAGGATTTAAACGGATTGACCGAGGAACAATTTCTGGATAAGCTCTCCCAAAGCTTTCAGATCGAAAAACAGGAAGACAGGATAAGTCCCGGCAAAAAGGGGCAATGGGGAATGTACCTGGGGGAAAGCTGGTATCTGCTTACCCTAAAGGAAGAGACAGCCGTTTTACAGGATGCGGTGCACACCCTTGACGTGTCTATTCTACAGGACTACTGTCTGGCTCCCATCCTGGGGATTGAGAATCCCAAAACGGATAAACGAATAGATTTTATCGGGGGAATCCGGGGAATTGAGGAGCTGGAAAGAAGAGTACATAAGGACTGTAAGGTAGCCTTTTCCTTAAAGGCAACCTCTATGGAGGAGCTGTTTGCAGTAGCCGATCAGGGCCTTCTGATGCCGCCTAAATCCACCTGGTTTGAGCCTAAGTTAAGAAGCGGTCTGTTCCTGCATAAAATATAGGAGGTTGTGGGATGAAAGAAAAGCTGTATCAGCTAATGAACTGGCCCAAAATAGAGGGCATCATTTATTCGGAGGAAAATCATCCTGAAGAGATTTTAGGACCCCATGTGGTAGGAAACAGTATTCTCTACCAGGTGTTTTTTCCCTTTGCCCAAAAGGTAACTCTGGTTTTAGAAGAAAAAAGGCGCAGAATAGCCATGGAGGAGGCAGATGAAGCAGGCTTCTTTGCCGCATCGGCTGCCGGAAAAACGATCACTCCTTATCACTATGAAATTGTGGATAAGGATGGCAATATAAAGGAGCTTAAGGATCCCTATGCATTTCCGGTAGAAATTAAGGAGGAGGCTCTGAAGAAGTTTCAATGCGGAATCCACTATGAGCTGCAGGAGCTGTTGGGCAGCTACATAACCACCATCAATGGGGTATCAGGCCTTCGCCTGGTGGTTTGGGTACCACAGGCAGTAAGGGTAAGCGTTGTAGGTGAATTTAACCATTGGGACGGAAGGGTATACCCCATGAGCCGAATGGGGAATTCAGATATTTTTACTCTGTTTATCCCAGGACTTACCGGGATGACTCCATATCAATATGAGGTGAAATTTCCGGGGGACAGAATCCTTTTACAGGAGGATTACTTTGCGGCTCCGGTTCAGGTGGGGGAAAAAGCCTGTTCCTATTGCTATCAGGAGGGTGACTTTTCCTGGCAGGACAGTGCATTCATGGCAGAAAGAGAAAAGAAGATGGATAGCCTCTTTTTCTATGAAGCCGGGGAGGAGGAACTGCTGGAGCCTGAGAAGCTGGCAGATAAGCTGGTTAATGAAGGCTATACCCATCTGGTTCTGCCCGAAACTGCGGGCGGAAAGCATTTTTATGAATTTTCCCTGGGCTTTGGCAGGAAATATCAGCTCAGGGAGCTGGTCAACCGGCTTCATCGATGTGAGATAAGGGTTTTACTGCAATGGAATATCAGTGGAATCCATGATACGGCACAGAAGGAATACAGTAATTTTTATCTGGCCAATGTTCTGTATATCGTTAATCAATATCATCTTGACGGAGTGGTATTTTCCCAGATGGCCTCTCTGTTATACCTGGATTATGGAAAAACAGCGGGGCAGTGGAGGCCGAATATCTACGGAGGAAATGAGAATCTTGACGCAGTAGAATGGATGAAGCACATGGTCAGTATTTTACGAAAGAAATGTGCCGGAATTCTGATCATAGCCAATTTGGATGCCATTTGGCCTGATGTGACAGAAGCATTGGAACAGGGAGGCTTGGGCTTCGATTACCGCTATGATACGGATTTTACCAGGGATTATCTTTCCTATTTGGAAAGTGACCCATATTTTCGCTCCGGGATTCATGAGCGGATTACCGGCCGTATGCTTTATGCCTACAGAGAGCGCTTTGTTATGTCCTTTGATCAGACTTCCTGCAGTAATTTATGGGAGAGGATTCCGGGAGAGGATGAAGCCAGATTTAAAACCATGAAGCTGGCACTGGCCTATCCGGTATTTTTACCGGGAAAAGTCCTTTCTTCTTTTACGGTTCCTACTGCTTACCGGAAAGCCTTTACCCAGATGGTCAAGGAAAGCCGGACCTGGAATCATACTCTGACACCGTTGGAGCAGGAAGATTTACGACAGGAAAATTTCCACTGGATAAACTGCTTCCAGCATAACGATTGTACCATCAGCTTCTTCCGGCAGACTCAGGATGGCAATGGTATCGTTCTGGTGGCAGCCAATTTTGCCAATGCACCTAAGGAAAATTTTACGGTTGGGGTTCCCTACGAGGGTAAATATAAGCTGTTCTTCCATACGGAGAGCAGAGCCTACGGCGGGGAAGCAGAGCTTGAGCAGACACCCATATACAGTGAAGAACAGGAATGGGACGGCTGGAACCAGTCCATCACCCTGGATTTGGAGCCACTTTCTCTAAGAGCCTATGTCCTGGTGCCATATACTGAGGAAGAAATTTATGAAATTGCCAGAAAAAAAGCTGAGGCTATTCGCTTTAAGCTGGAGCAGGAGGCCAGAGATAAGGCCAGTCAACTGAAAGAAAGCAGTCTGAAGGATACCCTTGCCCTTCAGGTGGAAAAATGTCAGGAAGCCATATCACAGGGCAGTGAAGGCAAGCGCAGACTGGAGTCAAAGCAAAGGAAAAGAAAAGCAGGTAAGCAGTAATTTACTCAGGATAAATATTCGAAGTCGGACTAAATCATAACAAAAGCTGTCCAATCAGCAGAATGGAGTAGAAATGGAAGAGATCGATATTGGAATTATTGAACGTTTTTTCCAACAGTTGCCTGAGAAAACCTTTCATCTGGCTCTTCGTGTAATACTGGCCCTTGTGGTTTTCTTTATTGGTGTACAAGTGATAAAATTTGTCCGTAAAGTGGTGAAAAAATCCCTGGACAGAGCACACGCAGATGTAGGGGTGATCCAGTTTCTGGATTCTTTTATTAAAATTGGATTGTATGTGGTTCTGATTATGTTCATTCTTACCGGCTTCGGCGTTGATACAGCAAGTATTATCGCTGTTCTTGGCTCGGCCGGAGTTGCCATTGGCCTGGCGGTACAGGGAAGCCTGTCTAACCTGGCGGGAGGCGTATTGATCTTGCTGCTAAAGCCCTTTCGGGTAGGAGATTATATCATTGAGGACAGTAATAAGAATGAAGGAACAGTTACAGAAATCCAGATTTTTTATACTAAGCTGGCCACCCCGGATAATCGTATCATCGTACTTCCCAATGGGGCACTGGCTAATTCCAGTCTGACCAATGTTACAGATACTCCAAACCGAAGGGCCGAGATCAAGGTAGGGATTTCCTATGACAGCGATATTCGAAAGGCTAAGGAGGCGCTTTTGGCTCTTCTGGAAAAAGATGATAAAGTCTTACAGGACAAGGAGAAACAGGTGTTTGTGGATACGCTTTCTGACAGTGCGGTAATCCTGGGCATTCGCTGCTGGTTTTTGAACGGGGATTTCTGGGAGGGTAAATGGCGTCTTACGGAAAATATCAAGTATACTCTGGATGAGAATGGGATTCAGATACCGTTTCCGCAGTTGGATGTACATTTGCAAAAATAGACTTGCCAAAATCATATTTTCCTTATATAATGTAATCCGTGGGTGTCAGAGGACACCCACTCAAGATGCTTCCGTGGCTCAGTTGGTAGAGCAACGCATTCGTAATGCGTGGGTCAGGGGTTCGAGTCCCCTCGGGAGCTGTCAGTATCTATACATCTTAGAAGGATTAGATACCCTCAATTCTTTTCCAGCAGATGAATCAATTGATAGAGTGCAATAGCGATTATACAGAGTATAATAATGGAAAGAATAAGCAAATCCAACTGAAACACCTGACTTCCATAGATAATCAGGTAGCCCAGCCCTTCTTTGGCGGCAAGAAATTCTCCAATGATTACCCCAACCAGACAAAGTCCGATATTTACCTTCATATTACTGATAATGACAGGAACAGAGTAGGGAAGGATTACTTTAGTCAGGGTGTCTTTTTTTGTTCCCCCGAGAGTATAGATCAGCTTGATTTTTTCCTCCTCCACTTGTGAAAATCCGGTATACATATTGATGATAGAGCCAAACAGTGCAACCGACATCCCTGCAATAATTATGGTCTTCATCCCTGTGCCCAGCCATACAATGATTAAGGGAGCAAGGGCTGATTTAGGAAGAGCATTCAGCACCACAAGAACGGGCTCCAGAACCTCTGCAGCCTTGGGAAAGAGGATCAAGCCAATGGCCAGAAAAATGGATACAAATATTACAAGAAGAAAACTGAGCATAGTTTCCCATAGAGTAATTCCAATATGCTTCCAGATAACGAAGTCCTCAGTCATGTTCAAAAAAAGAGACAGGATACGACTGGGACTGCTGAAAAAGAAGCTGTCTATCCAGCCCATAGCTACACTTCCTTCCCATAAAGCCAGAAAGGCGACCAAAATAACGAGCCTGCTGAGCATCACCATCAGTCTGTGAATCTTATAGGTTTTGAGATAGTTTTTCTGCCCTAAAGAAAGAGGGAATTCCTGATTAACCAATTCCTTTTTCATCCCACAAATCCTCCCATAATTCATTAAAATACTCACTAAATTCCGGTGCGCTTCGGTATCCTAAAGGAGAAGCATCTGTAATGGTCAGGGAAATCTCCATCTGACTCTTCAGGCTGGCCGGCCGGCGGGTGAGAACCAGAATTCGATCTGCAAGGCTGATTGCTTCTGACAGATTATGGGTAACTAAAAGTGCCGTTATCTTATTTTCCCGAATTATTTTTCCAATATCACTGGAAACCAGAAGACGGGTCTGGTAATCCAGGGCGCTGAAGGGCTCATCCAAAAGCAGTACCTCGGGATTTAAGGATAATGTTCGAATAAGAGCGGCTCGCTGACGCATACCACCGGAAAGCTGAGAAGGCTTTTTATTCCGAAATTCATCAAGTCCGTATTTCTCCAAAAGAGCAGAGACATTTTCCAGATTGGCCGGAGTCATCATATCATTGAGCTCCAAACCCAGAGTGACATTTTCCCAGATTGTACGCCAGCCAAACAGATGATCATGCTGCAGCATATACCCGATTCTTGGAATTTTTGCCTGATGTACGGTCTTATATAAATCCTCATGGTGAAAGAGAAGTTCGCCTGACTGATTTTTCAATAAGCCGGCCAAAAGGTTTAACAGGGTTGATTTTCCACAGCCACTGGGTCCTACAATAGCAACAAATTCTCCGGGATATATCTGAAAGGAAAGGTGATCTAACGCTTTAGTTTCACCGGAAAGCGTATGGTAGGAGTAGGATACATTTTCCAAAGATAATACGGGCTTTTTTTCGGGACAAGTAAAATAATCCATAAATACCTCCTAAAACAAAATCTGATTTATGGTATGAAAAATTAGAAAAAAGGTGAATTTTGCAATCCATATGTCCGCAACATAAGGACATATGATTTTTTCTTGAAAACATTCTTGCTTAACAGGAAAAGTTATGCTATTATCTAATGCAGATTAAATTTCCAGTGTAACGGTTTCTGATTAACTGTATGATTCACACAGTATATTTTCCTGAGAGGCAGGGTAAAGCGTAGGCGCAGCGGACTATGCTGAGGATTTTTATCCTGCACTGTCGGGGAAATAGACCAGTGATATATGCAGTTAATTTAAAACCGCGGCACTAGTTGGAGGAGAGATAAATGGCACAGTTATGGGGTGGACGATTCACCAAGGAAACGGATAAATTAGTCTATCAGTTTAATGCTTCCATTTCCTTTGATCAGAGATTTTTCAAAGAGGACATAGAGGGAAGCATTGCCCATGTGGTTATGCTGGAAAAACAGGGGATACTTACTCCAAAAGAGAAGGATTCCATCGTGAAGGGACTCACAGGTATTCGTGAGGATGTAGAAAATGGGAAGCTGATGATTACGGAGGAATATGAGGATATTCACAGCTTTGTGGAAGCCAACCTCATTGAGCGTATCGGAGAGGCCGGAAAGAAGCTGCATACGGGAAGAAGCCGAAATGATCAGGTAGCGCTGGATATGAAGCTGTATATCCGCAATCAGATAGTGGAAATTGATGAGGAACTGAAGAATCTTCTTTGTACATTAAACCGGATCATGGAGGAGCACCTGCATACCTATATGCCTGGCTTCACCCACCTGCAAAAGGCTCAGCCCATTACTCTGGCCCATCATATGGGGGCCTATTTTGAGATGTTTAAGCGAGACAGAGGAAGGATGAAGGATATTTACAGTCGAATGAATTTTTCTCCCCTTGGCAGTGGAGCATTGGCAGGAACCACCTATCCTTTGGATCGTTTTTATACCGCCTCATTACTGGGCTTTGAAGGACCTACCGATAACAGTATGGACAGCGTGTCGGACAGAGATTATTTAATTGAACTGCTGAGTGCTCTGTCTACTATTATGATGCATCTGAGTCGTTTTAGTGAAGAAATTATTATCTGGAACTGTAATGAGTATGGTTTTGTGGAGATTGATGACACCTATTCCACGGGAAGCAGCATTATGCCTCAAAAAAAGAATCCTGACATTGCAGAACTGATCAGAGGAAAAACCGGCAGAGTATATGGTGCACTGACGGCAATTTTAACTACGATGAAGGGAATTCCTTTAGCCTACAATAAGGATATGCAGGAGGATAAGGAGCTGACCTTTGATGCCATAGATACGGTGAAGGGCTGTCTGCTGCTGTTTACGGGAATGATGGAGTCAATGACCTTTCGAACGGAAAGGATGAAGAGCAGTGCCATGCTGGGCTTTACCAATGCTACAGATGCTGCGGATTATCTGGTAAAAAAGGGAGTTCCTTTCAGAGATGCGCACAGCATTATCGGGCGTCTGGTGCTGTATTGTTTAGATAAAGAAACTTCCATAGATGCTTTAACAATAGAGGAATTAAAACAGATCAGCGCTGTTTTTGAGGAGGATGTGTACGGAGAAATCAGCCTGGAAACCTGCGTGGAAAAAAGGCTGACCCATGGAGGACCCAGTGCACAAATTATGAAAAAGCAGGTGGAAGCCAATGCCAAATATTTAAAAGAAGGAGATTGGAAGCATGAGTGACAAGTTAAAGGTAGGAATTTTAGGTGGTACCGGCATGGTAGGACAAAGATTTATTTCTCTTTTGGAAAACCATCCCTGGTTTGAGGTAACTACGATTGCGGCCAGTGAAAGAAGTGCAGGAAAGACCTATGAAGAAGCGGTAGGAGGCAGATGGAAGATGACTGCTCCTATGCCGGAAGCAGTAAAAAAACTGGTGGTAATGAATGTAAATGAGGTGGAGCAGGTTGCAGCCAAGGTGGATTTTGTATTCAGTGCGGTAGATATGACGAAGGAAGAGATCAAAGCTATTGAAGAAGCCTACGCCAAAACAGAGACCCCTGTGGTATCCAATAACAGCGCCCACCGTTGGACTCCTGATGTACCCATGGTGGTGCCGGAGATCAATCCGGATCATATGAAGGTGATTGATTTCCAGAAAAAGAGACTGGGAACGACCAGAGGCTTTGTTGCGGTTAAGCCCAATTGCTCCATTCAAAGCTATGCTCCGGTATTAACTGCATGGGCAGAGTTTGAGCCGGTAGAGGTTGTGGCTACCACCTATCAGGCTATCAGTGGTGCCGGAAAGACCTTCGCAGACTGGCCGGAAATGGTGGAGAATATTATCCCCTATATCGGCGGAGAAGAAGAGAAGTCAGAACTGGAGCCTTTACGCATTTGGGGGAAAATAGAGGATGGAGTGATTAAGCCGGCAGAGGGACCTGTGATTACCTGCCAGTGCATCCGTGTGCCTGTGCTTAATGGTCATACAGCAGCAGTGTTTGTAAAGTTCAACAAAAAACCAACAAAGGAGCAGCTTATCGAAAAGGTAAGGAGCTTTAAGGGAGTCCCTCAGGAGCTGGAGCTGCCCAGTGCACCAAAGCAGTTTATTCAGTATCTGGAAGAAGACAATCGCCCTCAGGTAAAGCTGGATGTGGATTATGAAAATGGAATGGGGGTAAGCGTTGGACGTATTCGTGAGGATAAGGTATATGATTTCAAATTTGTTGGACTTTCTCACAATACCGTCAGAGGGGCTGCCGGCGGAGCAGTATTATGTGCAGAGCTGCTGAAGGCACAAGGCTATATTACAAAAAAATAGATTCCGGGGAAAAGGAAGAAGAAGCAGGAAGGAAATCTCCAATGTTTACAGGAAGGGAAGCTGAGCTGAACTATCTAAAGGGTTATTATGACCGTGTGGGCAGTCAGATTATTGTGCTTTATGGCCCCAAAGGTGTAGGCAAGACTACTCTGATCGAGCAGTTTCTGGAAGGCAAGAGCTATCTCTATTATGAAGCTGTTTGCTGCTCTACCAGACAGCAACTGTTTTATCTGGGTCAGCACTTAAAGGGCATGGGATTACCCATGTCTGAATATCCCTCTTTTGAGGAAATTTTCGCCCTGTTTTCAACACATAGCGTAAAAAAACAGGTGTTGGTTATTGATGAAGTTCAAAATTTCTGCAAAACCGATACCTTATTTTTTGAAGCCCTTTGTCATTTTCTGACTGTTCAAAAGGAGCATGGCAGTCTTTTTGTTATTCTGTGCAGCTCATCTATTGGCTGGGTAGAAAATACAATGCTGGGAAAGCTGGGACCATTACAGGAGCTGATCAGCGGCTGTTATAAAGTCAAGAGCCTGGGTTATCGTGAGTTTGCCGGTAATTTTCCCGGCTTTACGCAGGAGGATAGTATAGGAGCCTATGGGATTCTTGGAGGTATACCGGGACTATGGCAGTATTTTAACGATGAATTCACTCTGCGGGAAAATATAGAGAGCTTTATTTTGCAATCTAATGAAAAGCTTTTTGACTATGGACAGCAGTATATAGAAGAACAGCTTCGGGAAACAGCCGTGTATAACACTATTCTCAGCACCCTTGCCGGGGAAAGAAACAAGCTCAATGAGCTTTATCGCCATACCGGATTTCCCAGAGCCAAAATCAGTGTCTATCTAAAAAATCTGATTCAGCTTGAGGTGGTGGAAAAGGTCCCTTCAATGAATACTAAGGGCCGGGAAAATGTACAAAAAGGGATGTATCGAATCAGCCATCCGTATGTTCATTTTTATTATCGCTATCTGTTTCCCTTCCAAAACAAATTATCCATAATGGAAGCAGATGAATTTTATGAACAGTATATAGAGCCTACCTTCAGGCAGTATACCGCAGAGTATTTTATTAAGGTTTGCAGGGAATTTCTGGAGAGAGAGAACCGGGCAAAGCACCTGCCTGCTGAATACGTGAGAATGGGACAATGGATAGGGAAGACAGGAAATATTGATTTTCTTCTTGAGGATGCTGAGGGTAGTCTGTTGGCAGGCATCTGCTGTTGGGATAAGGATATGCTGACCTATGAGGATTATGAAAGATTCTTATTCTGCCAGAAACAGGCAAGGATTCATGCAGACTATGTAGCGCTCTTCTCCAGAGTCCGATTTGACCAGGCAATACAGATAGAAGCGAAAAAGAATCCCTGTCTGCTGCTTCTGACGCTGGAGCAGCTAAACAATAATTAATCGTGATGGGAGCTGTTATGGGTAAAAAATTGATTATCACGGAAAAGCCCAGTGTGGCTAGAGAATTTGCCAGGGCATTAAAGCAGGAGATGAAGTCCAGGGACGGCTACATGGAGTCCCAGGATTACATTATTACCTGGTGTGTTGGCCATCTGGTGACCATGAGCTACCCGGACGCCTATGATGAAAGTCTGAAACGCTGGTCCATGGATACGCTGCCCTTTATTCCTAAAGAATATAAATATGAAGTTATTGATCAGGTAAAAAAACAATTTGCCATCGTGAAGGGGCTTTTTCACCGGGAGGATGTGGAAGTAATCTATAACGCAGGCGACTCCGGGCGTGAGGGAGAGTATATCCAAAGGCTGGTTTTGCAGATGGCAGGCTACAATGGCAAGGCTCGTCTGAAACGGATATGGATAGACTCTCAAACAGAGGAGGAAATCCTAAGAGGCATTCGGGAAGCAAAGGATAGCAGTGCCTATGACAATCTGGGGAATTCAGCTTATCTGCGGGCTAAGGAAGATTATCTTATGGGGATTAACTTTTCCAGAGTCCTGACTTTAAAATATGGGTATGGAATGAAGGAATTTCTGCATAAAGATAAAATGGTAATTTCCGTAGGAAGGGTAATGACCTGTGTTCTGGGTATGGTAGTAAAGAGGGAACGGGAAATTCGGGAATTTACAAAAACCCTGTTTTACCGTCTTGTGGCAGATATAAGGGTGAAGGACAGGGCAGTGGAAGGAGAGTGGAGAAGCGTTCCGGGAAGTGCCTATGACCAGTCTCCTCTCCTGTATAAGGAAAACGGTTTTTTGAAGGAAGAATCTGTTCTCAAGCTGATGGAAGACCTGAAGAAAGGAAGGGATTTTCCTCTTACAGGAACGCTGGATTCGCTGGAAAAGAAAAAAGAAACCAAAAATCCCCCTTTATTATACAATTTGGCAGAACTGCAGAATGATTGTTCCCGTTTTTTTAAGCTAAGTCCTGATGAAACGTTGAGGATTGCGCAGGAATTATATGAAAAGAAGCTGACCACTTATCCCAGAACGGATGCCAGAGTATTATCCTCAGCGGTGGCAAAGGAGATTACAAAGAATCTGTTCGGCCTAAGGGGCATTCCCCAAATTGCCTCAGCGGTGGAACAAATTCTCCTTGAGAAAAAAGCCGGCAGTCTGCTCCGCAGCCGTTATGTGAATGACAAGCAGATCACAGATCATTATGCGATCATTCCCACCGGCCAGGGCTTAGGCAGTATGGCAGGCTTATCCAGCCAGGCAGGAAAGGTATATGAGCTGATTGTCCGCCGTTTCTTAAGTATCTTTTATCCTGCCGCAGTGTACCAGAAGATTACTATGGTAACGGCTTTAGAAGGAGAAAAATTCTTCTCTGCTCTAAAAATTCCGGTAGAAGAGGGATACCTGGCCATTCTTAAGCCACCGGTGGAAAAGAAAAAGGAAAGTTTACCGGAGGAAAGAATGGATGCCTCTTTTCTGGAGGCCATAAAGACACTGAAAAAAGGGCAGCAGGTGGAAATCAATGGATTGGAAATTAAAACGGGAGAAACCACACCGCCCAAGCGTTATAATTCCGGCAGTATTATCCTGGCAATGGAGAATGCCGGACAGCTCATTGAGGATGAGGAGCTTCGCTCACAGATAAAGGGGAGTGGAATCGGCACTTCTGCCACCAGAGCAGAAATTCTTAAAAAGCTGGTGGCTAACCAATATCTGGCTCTGAATAAAAAGACCCAGATTCTTACTCCTACCCAGGTAGGAGAAATGATTTATGAAGCCGTAGGCCATTCCATCAGGCCGCTTTTAAACCCGGAGCTGACTGCAAGCTGGGAAAAAGGGCTTACTCTCGTGGCCGAAGGAGAAATTACGCCAGACGAATACATGAAAAAGCTGAATGATTTTGTGGGAAGAAGAACCTTAAGCGTCAAGCAGCTTAGACAGGATGATCTGCTTGGCCGATATGCCTATGTAGCTCAATTTTATTCATCAAATGAGAAGCGGGAAAGCAAGACCGCTAAAAAAAGTGATGCCGGAAAAAAGAAAACTGCCGCAAAACAGGAAAAAGACTGATTTAATAATCGCCCATCAAACCTGCGATACACATATGGAACACATGGAGGATGATATGAAAAAGGTTATGATAAAGGATTTGTATAATCTGGAGGAAACTCTGGCTGCACCGGCTTTTGAGGGGTGCACCTATCCTTGGGAGCTTCTGCCTAAAATCAAAGATTATATTCTGTTGATTGGGCCGACTTTACCGGAAGAAAAATTTGGAAAAAAAGGGGAAGATGTATGGATTGCCAAATCAGCAAAAATTGCCCCTACCGCCTATATCAATGGTCCCTGTATTATTGATGAGGAGGCAGAAATCCGCCATTGTGCCTTTATTCGTGGGAATGCCATTGTGGGGAAGAAGGCTGTAGTAGGAAATTCTACGGAGCTAAAGAACGTCATTCTTTTTAACCAGGTACAGGTACCCCATTATAATTATGTGGGAGACAGTATTCTCGGTTTTAAGGCTCACATGGGGGCAGGCAGTATCACCTCTAATGTAAAAAGTGATAAAACTCCGGTAAAGGTTCACGGGGATTTGGAAATCGAAACCGGACTGAAAAAATTTGGCGCTATGCTGGGAGATGGAGTAGAGGTAGGCTGCAACAGTGTTCTTAACCCGGGCACTGTGATCGGGAGAAATTCCAGCATCTATCCTGTTTCCTGTGTTCGGGGAGTGGTGCCGGAGGAATCCATTTACAAAAGCTCCTTGGAAATTTCAAAAAAATACTAGCTTTTTTTGTCTGTTTATGAGAAAATATTAACAAGTGCGTGAAGCGGTTTACCAACCGTTAGCGGTATCATTATTTTAACCCTGAAAGGAGAATTTCACATGATTTATTCAAGAGAAGTGGAAGAAATGTGTCCAGTAGCACAGGGCGTGAGCCACGGTTGTGCTCCAATCCCAGAAGAAGCAAAATGGGTAAAAGCAAAAAATGTACAGGATATTTCTGGTTTAACACATGGTGTAGGCTGGTGTGCACCTCAGCAGGGTGCGTGCAAACTGACCTTAAACGTTAAGGAAGGTATCATTCAGGAGGCATTGGTAGAAACCATCGGCTGCTCCGGTATGACCCATTCTGCAGCTATGGCAGCGGAAATCTTACCCGGCAGAACCATTCTGGAAGCATTGAATACCGACCTGGTTTGCGATGCCATCAATACTGCCATGAGAGAATTATTCTTACAGATTGTTTACGGACGTACACAGAGCGCTTTCTCTGAAGATGGACTGCCTATCGGTGCAGGTCTGGAAGATTTGGGAAAAGGTCTCCGTTCTCAGGTTGGTACGATGTACGGTACCCTGGCAAAGGGACCCCGTTATCTGGAAATGGCTGAAGGCTATGTAACCGGTATTGCTTTAGATGCAGACAATGAAATTATCGGCTATAAATTCGTAAGCCTTGGAAAAATGACCGACTTCATCAAAAAGGGTGATGATCCAAACACTGCTTATGAGAAAGCCTGCGGACAGTATGGCCGTGTGGCAGATGCTGTTAAGATTATTGACCCCAGAACCGACAAAGAGATCTAAGAAAAGAGGAGGAAACTATAATGGCTTTATTTGAATCTTATGAAAGACGTATTGACAAAATCAATGCGGTATTAAACAGTTATGGAATCGCTTCTCTTGAGGAAGCAGAGAAAATCACAAAAGATGCAGGCTTGGAAGTTTATGATATGGTAAAAGGAATTCAGCCTATTTGTTTTGAAAATGCTTGCTGGGCTTACATAGTGGGTGCAGCAATTGCTATTAAGAAGGATTGCAGAAAAGCGGCTGATGCAGCAGCGGCTATCGGTGAAGGTCTTCAGTCCTTCTGTATTCCCGGTTCTGTTGCAGATACCCGTCAGGTAGGTCTTGGCCATGGCAATCTGGGAAAAATGCTGCTGGAAGAAGAAACCGAATGCTTTGCCTTCCTGGCAGGCCATGAATCCTTCGCTGCTGCTGAGGGTGCTATCGGTATCGCAGAAAAGGCAAACAAGGTTCGTCAGAAACCTTTAAGAGTTATTTTGAATGGTCTTGGAAAAGATGCGGCACAGATCATTTCCCGTATCAATGGCTTTACCTTTGTAGAAACCGAATATGATCCTTATACCAATACAGTGAAGGAGGTATTCCGTAAATCCTACTCCGAAGGTCTGCGTGCAAAGGTAAACTGCTATGGTGCAAACGATGTTTGTGAAGGCGTTGCTATTATGCACAAGGAGGGGGTAGACGTTTCCATTACCGGTAACTCCACCAACCCTACCAGATTCCAGCATCCTGTTGCAGGTACCTATAAGAAGGAATGTCTTGAACAGGGCAAGAAGTACTTCTCCGTAGCTTCCGGTGGCGGTACAGGCCGTACCCTTCATCCGGATAATATGGCTGCAGGTCCCGCTTCCTACGGTATGACCGATACGATGGGTCGTATGCACTCTGATGCGCAGTTTGCGGGTTCTTCTTCCGTACCTGCTCACGTTGAGATGATGGGACTTATCGGTGCCGGAAATAACCCTATGGTGGGTATGACGGTGGCTGTTGCAGTTAGTATCGAAGAAGCAGCTAAGGCTGGTAAATTCTAACAAATGCCGTAAAATAAGTATTTTTCGGAATTAAATATCTGTGAAAATATATGAAATCTGACACATAGTACACAAAAAGTAAAGCCCCCGGAAACAGCTCTGGGGGCTTTTCGTATAATACACGGCAGTAGGCGTATTCAATTATTCAGTGTCAATCGATTCAAAGCCAAGTCCGTGCCTTCATAGCTGATCAGCCGTACAGCTTCCATAGGCTGATTACGAATAGTGCTCAAAACAGGAGCTTGAGTGAGAAAGAGTCAGGGAGTTAAGAGAAAAATAACTTGAATAAGTTCGCTAAAACGAATAGAATGTATTTGTGAAGGAGACCTTGATATGGAAAAATATATTTCTGTAGCTGAAACAGCGAAACGTTGGAATGTTTCACAACGTAGAATTCAAATATTATGTAGCGAAAATAGAATTAAAGGTGCAATAAAGCAAAGTGGAGTATGGCTAATACCATACGGTGCTAAAAAGCCTGATAGAATAAAACCAGGTGTGAAGGTCGAAAAAGAGATTAAGCTTAATGTGTTATCTTTATTTTCTGGATGTGGAGGCATGGATTTAGGATTTGAAGGTGGATTCTATGTATTGAAAGAATCCATAAATGAGACTGTTCATCCCGAGTGGATAGCAAAAAAGTGTGGAAAAGCATGGATCAAGTTACCAGATACCAGATTTCATACTGTTTTTGCAAATGACATAAAACCAGAGGCAAAGGCTGCATGGTGTAATTATTTTAAGAAAAGAGGGATTGATGATACTTCATATTATTTAGATAGTATTGTTGATCTGGTAAAATTGCAGAAGGAAAATAAGGTCAACATTTTCCCTGTGAATGTAGATATTGTAACAGGAGGATTTCCGTGTCAAGATTTTTCCATAGCTGGAAAGAGAAAAGGATTTGATTCTGATAAGGCTCATAATGGAAGGAAAGTGGATTCTGATTTACCTACGGCGGAAAATAGAGGGCATTTGTATATGTGGATGAGAGAGGTCATAAGTATTACAAAGCCTAAAATATTTATAGCGGAGAATGTAAAAGGATTAACTAATTTGCAGGATGCAAAAGAAATAATTGAAAAGGATTTTTCATCAATATGTGATGGTGGATATTTGGTAGTGCCTGCAAGAGTGTTAAATGCTGCTGAATATGGTGTGCCACAGGGAAGAGAGAGAGTAATCTTTTTTGGCTTTAAGAAGGAAGCGTTAATGGAAAAAGCGTTGGAAGAATTGAGCAAAGATGATATTTCTAACGAATATGATCCATATCCGGTTGTTACACATTATAATAGTGAGAAGGGTGAAAACAATACTCTTCGACCATTTGTAACAGTTGAACAGGCTTTTATAGATTTGGTAGAACCGGAATTTTCAAATGATGTTTGTCAGCAAAAATATTCTAAAGCCAAATTTATGGGAAAGCATTGCCAAGGACAGCAGGAGGTAAAACTGAAAGGTGTAGGTCCCACCATTCGTTCAGAACATCATGGTAATATTGAGTTCAGAAGGTTAGCGGAAGATCATGGGGGAGAGTATCATCAGGAACTTGCAAAAGGAATGAAAGAAAGACGACTTACTGTACGAGAGTGTGCAAGGATACAGACGTTTCCGGACGATTATGAATTCATCATTACGAAGAAAGAAGGAAATGTATCTGTGTCTGCATCTGAGGCGTATAAGATTATTGGTAATGCAGTTCCCCCATTGCTAGCTTATCATATAGCTAAAAGGATAGAAAATAATTGGCAAAGATATTTTGGAGGTTAGTAGTGTGAAAGAAAGAGGAACTTTCATTACTATTTGTGCTACCAGCCGAAGGTGGCAGAAAGGAGATTGATATGTCACAGGAAAGAATGTTAGCGTATTTAAATAGATTATGCGATATGACAAAAAACATTGAGGATAAGTTACAGGATGAAAAAATAGGAGATAAAACTGTCAAGAAAATGTCAGGTACCGCCTTTGAAGATGTAGTTTATGATAGTTTACTTGAAGCTGGATTTAAAGAAGAAGAAATTACGCATAATTCTCAAAAATTCCCTGATTTCGTTTTGGAAGATTTGGAAGATGGAGACAAGATGGGGGTCGAAGTCAAGAAAACGGATTCTGCTAAATGGGAAGTCATTGGCGGAAGTATTTATGAAAGCCTTAAGAACGATATAGAAGATACATATGTCTTAATGGCAAAACTAGGAGGCGATAAGCCAGAGGTTCGTTTGAGAAAATACGAAGAGTGTATTGATGGCTTGAAGGTTACACATAGTCCTCGTTTTTACTTAAACTTAGACCTTAAAGAGGGAGAGGATTTTTTAACCAGAAATGACGCAAAAGATTTGTTAGAATTGTCTGGCGATGAACTGAATAAAAAGATAAGACAATTACTTCGAACACAAAAGTCTACATGGTGGAGTGAAGGTAAAACAGTTTCGTTTGCTGATTTACCTCAAGAGGAAAAGGGTGTATATCTCAACGAAGGAATTGCTCTGTTTCCAGAAGTTTTTAGAGGGGATTATCGTAAATTTACACCTTGGTTAGTATATAGCTGCTTTGTGTGGTGCGGTAATGTAAGAGATATTTTTTCGGCGGGTGGAAATAAGTATGTAGAAGATATACATATGTATGTGTCTGCGATTATGTATCGAACATTACAGAATGTTATAAGCATTAAGCATAGAATTGTGGAAATGACAGAAGATGAGCAGATTAAATTCTGGGGAAGAAGTACAGATGATATTTACGAAAGAATAGATAATTGGCTCGAGTTGGTTAAAGAAAACTTAACAGTATCTTCGGACTTGATTTCAAATAATAAAAAACTTACAGCGTATGAGAATTATACTGATGAGAGGATATGTAAGACAGTAAAAAGCGATTTTATGAGCAGGCTGAATTGCTTGATGAAAAAAGAGCTGTAATATTAATATGATTTAGGGAAGGAATAATGGCAGAATATCTACACGTGAAGCACACATTTGCTCCAGTATATGATGAGAAATCAAAAATTTTGATTTTGGGCAGCCTGCCCTCGGTGAAATCCAGAGAGCAGGGTTTTTATTATGGACATCCGAAGAATCGATTCTGGTTGGTCTTATCCGGGCTTTTAAATTGGAAGATACCCATTACCATTGAAGAAAAGAAGGAAATGTTATTAGAAAACGGTATTGCCATATGGGACGTACTGGATAGCTGTGACATTATCGGCTCCAGTGACAGTACCATTAAGAACCCTGTAGCAGCAGATATCCAGGGACTTTTACAGAAAACCTCAATCACGCAGATTTATGCCAATGGAGGAGCGGCAGGGAAGTATTATCGAAAGCTGGTTCAACCTAAAACGAGGAAAGAAATTACGATTCTTCAATCCACCAGCCCTCTAAATTGCCGATACTCATTAGAAGAATTAATACAGAACTGGAGAATAATTATGCAGTAAAACATGGAAACGAAAATCGGTAGCGGTTTGCATCAAATCAATATATTTTTTACAGAAAGCTTATCGTTAATATTTTTCATAGGAAAGTAGCCGATCAGTTTTCCGGAGAATCTTCAGAAATCTTCAATCACCTGAGCCTGAAGTTCGTGAACATATCCGGTGCTTTATAAGAACGATGTTCCCCTACTTTGCGTTCAGGGTCATAAAAACTCTCATAAATCTGAAGATAAGTTTACAATAAATCAATATAAAGTTAACTCTGAAAATATAGTGCTAAATCCTAAAGACGGGATTTTTGCCACGATATGCGACGAAAACGAAGAAAACACTCTATCACAGAGAATCGTATAAAGTGGCGTCAAATTGAGGGAAATCAGTAGTATCTTTTTCTTTTCTGGAATTGCAACACTTATTGAAATGTGACTGCTGGTTGTTGAATTGCCCCGGTGGGCGTGTATGTGGCGATTTGTGGCGTTGTAAGGAGAAAGAGGGAGAGTTGGGCAATAAGAATCTAAAACGCAAATTTGGGCGAAATTGAAGGTGGAAAATTGATGAGCCGATAGCAAGCAGGAAGAATTTTGATAGAAATAGCAATGGCAAAAATCGTGGAAAAACAAGGGCGGTTTCAAACTGAAAGCAGCCACAGAAAACAGGGTCGAAAATGGTGCAGGTTAAAGGAGTTATGCCACCAAGAGGCGGCATAACCCGTGAAACGCCCACCGGCAGTGCCGTTGGGGCATTTGGAGTATGGCATAACTTTTAAAGCAGAGTTTTCAATTATTATGTCATATTCGCAAAAATAGCCGGAAACTTACAGAATATAGGGGGAATTTGTTATGCCATGAGGAAAGGCATGCAAATTTACATTCTGTGAATGCTTGCATTCAAACAGAATTGTAAATTTGCATGGCTCTGAATAGTTACATATAATTTAAGTAATAAAGACAGACAAAAAGAAGTACTTGTATTGACTTTTATGCCATACTTAAATACAATCATAAGCATAGAAGTCAATAAAAAGAAAGGGAACTATTGTGGGAGCAACTGATGAAATTATCAAGATGGCAAAAGAGAATAATGGTACGGTTACTACTGCAATGGTGGTTGCAGCAGGTATTTCTCGTGGTAATATCAAATACCTTGTCGACAAGGGAATAATTGAAAAGTCAGCAAGAGGTGTTTATACTTTGCCGGAGGTTTGGGATGATGAGATTTTTAATTTGCAGAGTCGATTTAAACGAGGAATCTATTCTCATGAAACAGCATTGTTTCTTTGGGATTTAACCGACAGAACACCGAACAGGTATCACATGACGTTTCCGGCGAATTATAATTTGACAAAACCTAAAGAAGAAAACATTCGCTGTGTGCAATGCAAGGAAGCTCTGTATGATTTAGGAGTGGCAGAAGTGCTTACGCCAGGAGGAAATACAGTAAAGGCTTATAGTGTGGAGCGCACGCTCTGTGATATTTTACGCCCACATAGTCATGTGGATATTCAGGTGGTGACGGAGGCGTTTAAGCGTTATGCGACCAGAACGGATAAAAATATTCCGCTTTTGTCAGAGTATGCAAAAACCTTGAAGGTAGAGAAAAAACTCAGAGCATATCTGGAGGTGTTGTTATGAAAAATGCAATGCAGTTAAAAGCGATTATAAAGAATCTTGCAAAGGAAAAACATATATCCGCACGGTAGCGTTGATGGATGAATTTCTACAATGATTTTGTGGAACAGAAGTGAGCACAATGCGTTCAGGTGGGTAGCAGGAGTATATAGGTTTCATGTGGTGGTACCAAATCCTTACATAAAAATGTAATGGAAGCAGATGTTGAAGAGGTTAAGCAGCATATTTATGTTGTTAAATTTGAGAAGAATGATACATATTTTCTGGGATTGGAAAAAAAGGAATACAAGTTGATATAGAAGAAGGAAGGTAACCAAATGACAGGTGAAAAGTTTACATTAATGCAATACTCAGTTGGTGCAATCCTTGGTTTGATTGATGCAGAGGATTTTGTTATTCCTGAAATTCAGCGACCTTTTGTATGGAAGCGTAGTCAGGTCAGAGATTTGATTGATTCATTGTACAATGGTTATCCAACCGGATATATTATCACATGGAAAAACCCTGGTGTTAAGATAAAGGATGGCGGCAAAGCAAACGGAAAGAAAGTGTTGATTGATGGTCAGCAAAGAGTTACTGCTTTAATGGCTGCCATCGCCGGAAAAGAAGTCTTGGATTAGGTAATTGCGAAACAAGTATCCAATCTCAATTCCAACAAGGCAAAAATCAGGTATAGCTTGATTTTCAGGAGGTGTATGTAGAAAACAGGATTTCATGGCACAAAAACAAAACAGATAGGGGTATCTGCTGGTAAAAGAGTATGAATCACGAGTACTTATGCAACCAAAGGCTTTAAGCTGCGGATATACTGGTGTTTATGGATTTTATCAGCCACTATCACAGTAATCAGCTGGGCAATTCCGGCAAGGAGTAAATCCGCATGAAGTGTTTTCTCATTCTGCGTTTTACGCCCGGCAACACAAAAGCTGTCCTTAAAGTGGTTGATGGATTTTTCCACATTTATGCGTATTTTATAGGTGGAATCCCATTCTTCTGTGCCGCGGACAGTTCCAGGATAGGCACGAAGGTTCTGTTCCGGATAGATGTAGATCATTCTTCCACAGGAAGAAGCTGTACATGGATTATCACAATGGCATATACGTTTAGAGTTCTTTGTGGCGCTGTCCCATTCCCATTTCATTTTGGGGCATACGAATTTCATGGTCGGAAGCCCACAGCGCAAATGGGATTTGCTGCCCTCACGCTTCATTGGAAGGGAAGCGTCATGGGGACAGCAGGGAACGCCGTTATCATTGATGGTGAAATCGGTTCCTTCGATTTTCAGCTTGTTTTTCAATGGAATATATGCTTTTTCAAAGGACGTTTCCTTCAGTAGGTATTTATATATTTCAATGGAATCGAACGCCGCATCGCCCAAAAATGTTTTGGGATTGATAAGGGGATGCTTCTGAAAGAAATCTTTCAGAGTCGGGATCAGCGCTTTGGAATCTGCAAGGCTCTTGTCTTCGTCCGGGGAGTCCGATTTCTTTTCAACAATGATTTCAGGGTGTGATTGGAGAAAATCTTTGTTATAAAAGGAAATATGCCTGACGATACCCAGCCCGTTTGTAACAATGCCGAATTTATAGGCATAACAGAAATGCCCATTGATGTACATCTGCTGGATGGCTGGATTGGCGGCGGCATGGGAAGGCATGGAGCCGTAGGCGGCTTTATAAGGGTCAAAGGAATCATTCAAACCGTTTGCCTTTTTGAATGCTTTCAGTTGTTTAATGATACGATTTGCGTATTTCGGATTATTCTCTGTCACCCATGCCTCAATGCCGGAGGTATCAAAGAGCAGCATGGAAGCTTTTGTTTTATCAATCCGTTGGCAAATCGGT
>SFDP01000039.1 GCA_004558185.1 Lachnospiraceae bacterium
TTTAAGAAGCCTTGTCAGAAGCGTGGCGGGCGATGAGATGGATTACCTTACTTACGAGTTTGACGAATTTGGCATCTGTGAAGACATTCTATCAGCAAAACCGCGGTGCAGGATTTGCGTGCTGGCGGATGAAAGCGGCAGTATAAGCGACGAACTGTACGAGCAGTTTTTAGGAGAACTTTTAAGAATGTCACGGTTTGCGGAAATATATGTTTCCGGATTTGCAGGTGGCACTGAGCTTAACGCAGTGCCCCTAAGTAAATATGAGCGAACTATGACCGGAGGGACTGATGTGATACCGGCATATGAGCAGGCTTGCAAAGAGGATTTTGACTGCATAGTGATTCTGACAGACGGGTATCTTGAGTTCCCTGAATTTGAGCCGAAACATACAATTTGGGCAATGCCTGAAAGCTTCGGGTGCAGAATGGAGGTGATTATATGAGAAAACTGGGAAGCATTGAAAAAACGGAGGATTTTATTCTGGCTGTTGCAGGCGGAGCGGATATTAACGGAACGTGGAAAGGCTCGCCGCTTGTAGAACACTTTTTTACCGAATCAATGCGGCATATTGTAGTGTATCCCAACGGTCATCCCAAAGAGCATCCGGACAGAGACATGGAGAAACTGAATGTTCTGATTCAGGCAGGGGCAGATGTGAGTCCGTTATTCTCGTCATCATATGAGTATTACGAGTATGGGAACCTTGTCAGGCTTATTATCAGGCGCATGAAGCTTCTAAATGTCGTACTTGGCAGTGAGCAGGCACGGACTATGGCTGCACAGAGTCCTGTATACAGAAATGACCTTATGAATCTGAGGAATGCCATGGATGAGCTTGCAGAGAAGCTGGGTGTATCCCGACAGTCAGTATCTAAATGGGAAGGGGCACAGTCCATCCCTGATCTTAATCGTATCCTTCAACTGGCAGAACTGTTTAATGTATCCACAGACTACTTATTGAAAGAAGATGCCAAAAAAGAAACGGAACCTGCACCACTTTCCGAATCCATAGAAACGGTGAAAGGATTGCGCCATGTGAGTATGGAAGAGGCATCTGATTTTCTCAGGCTTCAGGAAAAAAATGCTCCCTTTATTGCCATGGGTGTATCCTTATGTATAGCCTCTCCTATCCTTCTGATTGTATTGAGCGGTCTGGCCGAGAGCGGGCTGTTTGGTATTTCGGAAAATCTTTCCGCAGGACTGGGCGTGACGATTTTGCTGATTATGGTTGCCATAGGAGTTCTTATTTTCGTTAAATGTAGTACAGAAACAAAAAAATACGAATTTTTAGATACCACGGAGATTGATACTGCATATGGTGTTGAAGGTATGGCCAGAGAGAAGAAAGAGGCCTTTTCAAGGAAATTCACTCTAAATATTTCCATTGGTATAATGCTTTGCATCCTGTGCTCTGTCCCCTTGCTGATCAGCAGCTTTCTTACTGAGAAGGGATATATCCTTACTGCTATGGTAGGTTTACTTTTGCTTATTGTTTCTTTTGCCGTAAATCGGTTCGTCAGCGTAGGGATAATTAACTCCGGTTATGAAAAATTACTTCAAGAGGGGGATTATACTCCCGGAAAGAAAAAATCAGCTCCTATAATAGACCGGATAGCCAGCATCTATTGGCTTCTTACCGTTGCCATCTATCTGGCATGGTCCTTTTCCAGCATGAAATGGCAGCTTACCTGGTTAGTATGGCCCGTTGCAGGAGTATTGTTTGGTGCAGTTGTCATCGTGGTAAAGATGGTGATTAAGGCAGAGGATTAAGAGATAATAGGCACATGGCATTGACTTGGCGGTTTCATCTCTGATCCTGTTATATGCACTGACTCCTGATCATGGTGCAGGTACATACAAAAATAGCTTCCCCAGCTCTAAAACTCACCTGATTTTTAGGTCTGGGGAAGGTTTTACAGGATATAGTCAGCCTTTTGTCTGCATCTTATTATCCTACTTCTCTCTTAGTGCAACGGTTTTAAATTAACTACACCATATCACTTGTCTATTTTCCCGATAGCACAGGACAAAAATCCTCAGCGTAGCCTGCTACGCCTACGTTTTTTGCCCTGCACTCTCAGAAAAATATACTGCGTGAATAGTGCAGTTATTTAGAAACCGTTACACTAGCCTTACATTTTTACAGTAAGACATTACCGATAGTCCATAGAATACAAGAAAAACAATCAGTACAATGATCACGCTGGCTACATTGATCTGCAGCAGATCGGCATACATCATTTTCTCTAATGCGTGTACCGAAAAACGGGAAGACATCGCCATAATCAGAAACGGCAGGACATAGGAGACTCCTAACTCACAGATAATTGATTTTTTCAGCACGCCGCTGTCATACCCCAACTTCTGTAATACCCGATAACGTTCAGTATCCTCATAGGCATCATTATATACTCTCATAAACATAATACAGCCTCCTGCTACAACGAATACCATGAACATAAAGATGGACAGCGCATACAGTATCTTTACCCATTCAATTTCTTCTCTTATTTTTTGGGGATCCGTGGAAATCCTTCCGGTATAGCTTTCTTCTTCTATGCTGCTTAACTCTCTGGTTGCTTCCTCTACTCGGGCAAAATTCTCCAAATCTTCCAGCTTATAGCTGTAAAGATAGAATTCCTGTCCCAGAGAGCTGAGCCGTTCATATTCTCTGTCACTAACCAGATAAAAACTTATCTTCTCCTGCAGTGCACCTCCCAGAAAAGGTAATCTTGTTTCCGCAATCTGTTCATATTCCCGGTCATGAACCTTGACTAAAATCCTCTCCTGTATGTTAAGCAAAGACATCAGATTCATAAACGTCAGCAGAATAGTCTCCTGATCGGCAGGCTCCGGGAGAGAAAACTCAATGCCAATCTCATGTGCCAGCCTCTCCACCTGTCCATAGGCTAATACTCCATAAGGACTGTCTTCAAAAAATACTACCTGAATTTGAGAGTGATAGGCAATGGGGTCAATTTTCTGTATCGTTTCTCTTGCCCTTTCCTCCAGCTTTTGATCAACGGTTAAAAACTGAAAGGTATAGATATCGTGGGAATTGACTATGTTTTCATAGCGATATTTCATGGCAAAACCAGTGGCCAGTGCCGTAGCTGCACACAAAATCAGAACACACACCATGGCATATGTACGATAATTTTTTCTGATACGAAACACCACATTGTTTATCCATAGGTTCCTCTGCTTTTCATAGAGAAAGACTTTGTTTGCTGCCAATCCTTGAAAAATCACAGGAAGCAATCCTCCAAACAGAAGATACACTCCCACAGTCACGAAAACGACTGCTGCAAAAACATACGCCATAACCTCCTGTCCGCCTTCCTTGACGGCAAGATAATAGCCAAATCCTAATGCTCCCACCCCCATGACAGCCTTCAATAACAATATCCACTTTTTTTGTCCGACATACTCATTCTTTTTTGCTGCCATCACCAGATTCAGCACACTGCTTCTTACGATATTCACATAGCCTTTGAAAGCAAACAGCAGATAGATCAGAAAATAGACTATCGCCGTATTGATAACAGGCTCAAGAGAAGGCCAGAATCGTATGGACACCGCAATTTCGGTCATGGCCAGAAGAATCATCTGAAATAAGGCTGTCGTCAGAATTCCCAGAACAATGCCCAGGAGGAATGATGCCATGCCGGTAAATGCTGTCTCGAGCATATACAATCCTCCTATTTTCTGATTGCTCAGTCCCATAAAGACATAGATACCTATTTCTTTTTTTTGCCTCGTTAAAAATACATTTGTAGAATATCCGATAAAAAAGAGCATAAAACAGCCCAAAACAAGGGAAAACACCTCTACGATGCTCTTAATGTTCCGTGCATTAAAGCCTTTTAATACAGAAAAGGCATCGGAATAGATGATATTTTGAAAATGATAAAAAATCATAATCGTAAAGGCCTGAGAAAAAATCAATGCCAGATAGCTTCTCAGGCTGCTTTTAAAATTCTTGTAAGCAAGCCCTGTCATTCGCATAACAGATCACCTCCCATAGCGGCCTGTAAATCAATAATCCGGTCATAGAATTCTTTTCTACTGTTCCCTTTATTGATCTTGCACTGCACCATACCATCTTTAAGAAGATATACCTCTTTTGCATAGGAAGCACAATAGGAATCATGGGTTACCATAAGAATCGTGGCTCCCGAATCTTCATTAACCCTGCTTAAACATTCCAGCAGTTCCCGTCCCGTTCTGGAATCCAGGGCTCCCGTAGGCTCATCCGCAAAAATAATTTCCGGTTCAGTGATCAGCGCCCGGCATACCGTGCCTCTTTGCTTCTGTCCTCCCGACAATTGGTAGGGATACTTCTTCAGGTGGTCGGATAATCCAAAGATCTCTGCCAATTCCTTCGTCTTTTTTATACAGATCTCACCCTTTACTTCATTTAACGATAAGGGTAAGGCAATATTATCCTGTAATGTCATCGTATCCAGTAAATTGTAATCCTGAAATACAAAACCGATCTTATCCCTCCGTATTTTGGAAAGCTCCTTATTAGATACCTTCAGGATATCCTGACCGTCCAGGATTACTGTGCCCTGAGTTGGCCGATCAATGGTAGATAGGATGTTTAAAAGTGTGGTTTTACCTGAGCCGGAAGGCCCCATAATAGCAATAAAGTCCTTTTCATATATGGTCAGATCAATTCCCTTAAGTACCTTGGCCTGTATCTCCTTCGTTCCGTAGCTTTTAACCAGATTTTTGATTTCCAATACCTTTTTTCGACTCATTTTTTCCTCCATTTCAACGTATTGTGTCGAAGGAAGGCCTGCCAGACAGAGTCCTCTCTAACTCAGTCACAAAACGTTTCCTCTCCCGTTCTGCTGCAAGCCTATCCTTCTATCTGATCATAGTCCAATATGGATTGAAAATCCTTACTGCTACATGACAAAATCCCCTGCAACCTTACAATTCTGTCAGATTGGGGGATTAATCTATTTGGGAAATGAAATAACAAATTGAGTATATTTTCCGAACCTGCTGTCCACGGCAATATCGTGGCCCAGTCGCTTTATAGCCTCCATAGCCAGATAAAGGCCCATTCCTGTAGATTTATATTTCCCATTATGATAGTTTTTTCCAGTATATCCCTTTTCAAAAATACGCCCAATGTCACTGGCCTGTATTCCTTCACCAAAATCCTTGATAAACAGATATGTACCCTCTGCATCATTCTCCATCCATATCTGTAATTTAGGAGAATTTGCGGCATACTTTACTGCATTGCTGATTAGCTGATCCAGTACATAAACGATCCAAGTGGGATCAGTGTAAACCAGATAGTCCTCCTCCTTCATTTCTATCTCAAATTTTTTCTGTATCAGAAAAAACTGATTATTTTTGATAGAGGTTTGTATACATTCCTTAAGCCAGGTTTGTCTGATTTGAAGATCAAACAGAGGGCTTTGCAGCTTACAGCCAAGCAACAGGACATTCAGGCTGCGGTTCATTCGCTCAAGCTGCTCCTTCAGCTCTCCTTTTAGCTCCGGTTCATTTATACTTTCATTCAGCAGCATTCCCGTGGCCAGAGGGATCTTCATCTCATGGCACCATTTTGCCACATAGTCCTGCAATTCACAGCTTTCATCAAATTTTTCCTGCAGTTGTACCTTTAACACAAGCATATCGTGATCATAAACTTCCTGCTCCTCCAGTTCCTTCAGTTGTTGGCCAATCAGATCTTCACTGGCCAGAAGTTCTCCTATTCGTCTTTTCTTTTTTAAATAGCATCTGCAATCCAATAAAAAAAAGACCAAAAAACCGATTCCAAAGAGAAAATCTATATAATACAGGTATCCCTTTTCAATTCCTGGAACCAGATATAAGAAATAGAGGTTAAAGGTAAGAACGATTTCCATAATGAACAGATAATAGCGAAATGTTTTCTTGCGATAGCTCATGGCAGCAAATACCCCTGCCCCTTTCTCGTCAGAATCACTTCCTGCCCACAAAATTCTTTCAGCTTTCTTCTCAGTCGGCTGATTACCGTAGTCAAGGTTCCATCAGAAACAAACTCATCTGTACTCCACAATACCATCATTAATTCCTCTCTGGTAACAATCTTCGACTTTTCTTCATGCAGCTTTGCCAGAATCTTCTGCTCAGACTTCGTCAAGTCAATTTCTTTGTTCTCAAAAAGCACTGTCCCCCTTTGTGGATCAAAACCAATTTCTTTGGTTATGTATGCTTGGGTTTCTACCTTGTATTGATAGGTTCGTCGTAAAACAGCTTCAATTTTTGCCTTCAGCAATTCCAGTCGGAAGGGCTTTTCCACATAATCATCTCCCCCCTGTGATATTGCCATAATCTTGTCCCTGTCATCGCTGCGGCTGCTGATATAGATAACAGGCACCTGAGACACCCTTCTTAACTGCGAGCACCAATAGATTCCATCATAATAGGGTAAGTTAATATCCATCAGCACAAGCTGAGGCTGGATCTTTATAAATGCTCCCAGAATCTCCTCAAAATCCTGAACTGTATCTACCTCATATCCCCACCTGGCTAAAAATGTGCCAATCTCTCGTGCCAGCAGCTCATCATCTTCAACAAGCATGATTACCATTTTACTCTCCATCCCAACTCTCCTAAAGCTCCTGACTGTCTACCAGAATAGTAAAGGGACCATCATTGAGCAGCTCTACCTTCATATCGGCTCCGAACTCCCCTTGCTCCACTGTCTCTATCTGCTTTTTACACTCATCAATAATATATTCGTATAGGGCTTTTGCCATATCCGGTGCCCCCGCCTGAATAAAGCTTGGTCGGTTCCCTTTCCTGCAGTCTGCATAAAGGGTAAATTGGCTGATTAACAGAAGGCTTCCTCCTACATCGGATAAAGCCAGATTGGTTTTTCGCTGCTCATCCTCGAAAATACGGAGTCCAATCAGCTTTTTGATCATCTTATCTGCAATTTCCTTCGTATCCTCCTGGCAGACTCCAATAAAAACCAGGAAGCCTTTTTCAATGGCTCCTATCTGTCTTTCTTCCACCTTCACCGAAGCCTTACTTACCCGCTGAATAACAAAACGCATTTTTCCTCCTTGATAAAACCTTACCATTTCTCCTTTAGCTGATCATATATCCTATTGTAACCAAATTGTTTATAACTGCCTCAATATCTGCAGCACCCCATCATTCACATTAGTATCTGCAACATAACGGCTGATATCTTTAATTTCCTTTCGGGCATTGCCAACCGCCACGCTGTTAGGAATGGAACTCAGCATACCATAATCATTCATGTTGTCCCCAAAGGCCAGCACTTCCTCCCTTTTCAGTCCATACTCCTCCATAATTTCTGCCAGAGCACTTCCCTTGTGAATTCCCCGCTGGCAAACGTTTAACCACATTTCACCTGCGGCCATTACCTCTACCTTGGGATGGCTGTTCCATTTTCTCATAAAGGCTCCACCTACCGCCTCTAACACATCCCCCGGATAATAGAGACCGAAGCTCATCACTCCGGCCTCACTGGGAATACCCTCCGGCATTCGGTCAATTTCTTTTACCTTAAGCTGATAATCTCTGCGCAAAAGTTCACAAAAATGGGGATCTCCTTTCCAGGCAAAGTTTCCCTCCATGGCAGAAACGTAGGTAGAACATCCCGGTCTGGCTGCCATATCCTTTACAATCTCCTGTACCAGCCCGGGCTCTACGGTATGGTAGCGATGCACCTTATCCTGAAAACGGATTACTGCCCCATTGTCATTAATAAATAATACATCCTCCAGGACCGGCTCAAATAAAGGTCTGGCACTCTCATAATTGCGCCCTGAAACAACGGCAAATCGAATTCCTTTTTCCTTTAATCGACGAATCTGTGTATAATATTCCGGGTTCAGGTTTCCCTTTCCTTCTTCCACCAGTGTACCATCGATATCACTGCAGACCAGCTTAATCTTCTTTAGTACCTCTTTCGAAATTTGCAAATTTTTCTCCATTTTACACCTCATTCATCTTCCAGTATACCGTTTCCCCATGTTACACTGCATCTGCTGTCTATCATAGCTACAGGAAAAGGGATTGTCAATTTATTTTATCTCATTGACCAGCTCTTTTCCCTCAAAAAAAGCATCGATATTGTCCAACGTTACCTCGGCAATATTCTGCAGAGCCTCCTCGGTTAAAAAGGCCTGATGAGAGGTCACCAGAACGTTAGGCATAGCTGTCAGGAGAGCCAGTGTATCATCCTGAATTCCCTGGGCAGAATGATCTTCAAAGAACCACTCTGCCTCTTCCTCATAAACATCCAGTCCCGCTCCTCCGATCCGCTTTTCCTTTAATGCAGCAAAAAGAGCCTGACTTTCACATAAGCCTCCCCGAGAAGTATTCAAAATAATAACATGGCTCTTCATTTGCTCTATTGCTTTCTTGTTGATAATATGCTTCGTCTGCTCCGTCAGCGGGCAGTGCAGGGAAATGACATCACTTTCCGAAAATAATTTCCCTAAAGGAACATACTCAAAATCTGCATTGGGATCAGGATAAACATCAAAAGCTAAAATTCGCATTCCAAATCCTCTGCAAATGTCTATAAAAATTTTCCCGATTTTCCCCGTTCCAATTACCCCTACTGTTTTTCCATGCAAATCCATACCTGTAAGTCCATTGATATTAAAATTAAAATCTCTGGTACGATTATATGCCTTATGGATTTTGCGGTTAAGGCTTAAAAGGAGGCCCATGGCAAACTCAGCCACTGCATAGGGTGAATATGCCGGAACTCTGACAAACTTTAACTTTCCCTGTCCTGAGTGATAATCTACATTACTGTATCCTGCACAGCGCATGGCGATTAACTGCACTCCCATGTGGGCCAGCCGTTCAATCACAAATCGGTTCAAATCATCATTGACAAAGGCACAAACTACATCCGCCTCCCTGGCCAGTTCTACCGTCTGGGGATTCAGCTTACTTTCAAAAAAAGAAATATCGTAACGATCGTTATTACATTTCTCAAACCATTCCTTATCATAGGCTTTGGTATCAAATAAAGCAATTTTTTTCATTTCTTCCTCCATTTCAAAGCAGGATGACTAATTCCTGCGTAACCTTAGTACTTCTTTTTTAGTATGCACATAATGAAGGAAAAAATATTGATAAAACAATATTTAATCTAAATTAAACTATTTTTACAGCAAAGGACCAAATACTCGCATCACTCTTCCTACTATCCTCTGCCCTAAAGGCAGCCTGGAATAATCCTCAAGTGCGATGGGCTGACATTTCTCAAAGGTTTCCATGAAGTCTTTTTTAATTTTTTCCAATCCTTCTGTTTTATAAAATAAGGTTCCGCATTCATAATGCAGATACAGGCTTCTGAAATCCAAATTTATGGTTCCCACCGTTGCCAGCTCATCATCTGACAAAAAGGTTTTGGAATGTACGAAACCCGGAGTATATTCATAAATTTTCACCCCTGATCGAATCAACTGCGGATAATAGGTTCTCCCAATATAAAACACTACCTTTTTATCCGGGATATGGGGCATAATAATCCTTACATCTACACCACATTTTGCTGCGTGCTCGAGGGCTTGCTGCATTTCATGATCCAGAATAAGATAGGGAGTCATGATATATACATATTTTTTTGTACCTGACAAAATATCCATATAGATATTTTTTGCCACATCCTCCAACTGATGGGGACCATCACCATAAGGAATCACGAACCCCCTCCCCTTGGCCTCTTGTGACAAGGGTTGGCTCTTGAGCTGTGGTTCCTGCTCAAGATATTTCTTAAAATCTTTCTCCCCCGAATTACTATTGGTGTTCCACATCTGTAAAAACATCAGCGTATAATTATAAACCGCATCTCCCTTGATGAGAAAGCCATTATCCTTCCAATGGCCATATTTTTCATAAGCATTAATATATTCGTCTGCCAGGTTAATTCCACCACTGAAAGCGGTCTTTCCATCCACAATAATCATTTTGCGATGATCCCTGTTATTCAGATGTGTAGAGAGGAAAGGAGTAAGACGTGCATATTTTCTGCACTGTATCCCTTTATTTTTTAATGACAGATGATATTTTCTCGGTAAAAGAGCCAGACACCCGAAGTCGTCATACATCACTCTTACATCCAACCCGTTCTTCACCTTCTCCTCTAATACAGCCAGAATCTGATTCCAGAATATTCCCTCCTCAATAATAAAGTATTCCAGAAAAATATACTTTTCAGCCTTTCTTAATTCATCAAGGAGAGTTTCCACGGTATCGTCCCCTAAAGGGAAGTAATCAACTGAAGTATTCTGCCAGGCCGGATATCCCCCTGTTTTTTCGATATAGTCTGCCAGTTTGGCAAAAGAGCCATCCTCCTGCTGCAGCTTTACCTTGACCTCTCCGTTGGTCCTGGCATATTTTCTGGTTTTCTTTATAATTCCGTTAAGGATTCGTTTGGGTGCCACTGCACCAAAATTCAGCTTCACAAAAAGATATAACACCCCGCCAAAGAGAGGCATGAGCATAACCGGAATAATCCATGCTATTTTATATGCGGGATTGGATTCATCATTGATAATATAAATCATCACCGCACTGCTGACCAATCCAAAAAGCTCCAGCAAATAGGGAGAATCCTGTCCGAGTCGGACAAAAATCTCCACAAGAAAAAATATCTGGATAAGTAAAAGGACTCCTGTAAGCCAAACGCCTGAGAAGGCGATACGCTTTATATAATGTAGGGTTGTATGCTTTTTTGCCTCTAGTTTCCTGTTGATTTCTGAAAATACCATGTTTTTTACTTTACTCCATTATCCCCAATATGTATATTACTATTCATCTTAAGAAAACTCACAAAATCTTTCCACTCTTTTTTCCAGTTCTTTAAGGCCGGCACGCCAGAAATCCTGACTGGTCAAATCCACTCCCATCATGGCTCCTGCCTCTTCAGCTGTACAGGTAGCCGTCGCTTTCAGCATCTTTTTATATTTTCCTACAAAGTCTTCTCCCTCCTGTTTAAACCTGCCATACAGCCCCAGAGCAAACAAACTTCCAAAAGCATAGGGAAAATTATAAAAGCTTAAGTCTGGGCTATAGTAATGAGGCTTGCAAATCCACATTCCATAATTAAGATAAGCCTCATCCAGTCCCTCTCCGTACGCCTCCTTCTGGGCATTAAGCATCAGTCGGTTCAAATCCTCTGCCATAAGGAATCTGCTCTGGCTCTGCTCAAACACCGCTGTTTCAAACAGATAGCGGGAATAGATATCCATGATTACCTGAGTATGCTCCCTTAGGTCATTTTCCATAAGATTTAAACGTTCATCCCCCACTGCCTTATCCAAAGCATATTCCGCCAGATGCACTTCATTGAAGGTGGAGGCCGTCTCTGCCACCGGCATGGGATATTCCTGATTCAATATCCTCTCCTTTTCCACCTGCATATTGTGAAAGGCATGGCCCAATTCATGTGCCAGAGTGCCTATGGAGGTAAAATAACCATCAAAATTGGTCATAATTCTGCTCTGTCCAAGATAAGCTATGCCGGAGCAAAAGGCCCCTCCTCTTTTTCCTGCTCTGGGATAAAAATCAATCCAGGCCTCATCAAAGGCTCTTTTTATCATCCCTGACATATCAGGGGAAAAAGCACTGAAGCAGTCAATCAGATAGCTTCCCGCTTCTTTAGCTGTAAACTTACGGTCTGCCTTTCCCAGAGGGGCAAACAGCTCATACCAGGGCAGCCCATTACCATACCCCAGCATAACCGCTTTTTTTCTCAGGTATTTCCGAAATACAGGAAGGTACTCCTCAATGGATTTCAGCATGGCATCCAGAGTTTCTTTTTTCATTCTGGACTGCTGCAGAGTCATATCCAAAACCGAAATATATCCTCTTTTTTTCGCCAGCAGAGTTACTTGATTTTTTATATTATTCAGGGAAAATGCTACACTGTCCTGAATCTTTCCGTAGGCAGCCAGTTCAGCTTCATAAGCCTTTTTTCTTACCTCTTTATCTGGACTGCTGGCCAGATTTCTCACCTCAGACAGGGTAATATTCTTTCCCTCATAATCCACTTTTACGGTAGAGGTCAGATATCCCTGTAGCTGTTCCCATGCGGCTCCTCCTGTCATATTCATGGATACAATCATTTCCTCCACTTCACCAGACAGCAGATACTGCGCCTTTACTTTATTTTCCTTCAAAAGAAAACGATAGGCAGCTACCAGCTCACTTTTTTCAGCCAGTCCGTCAATATCCCGGATACCTGCCAGCTGCCTGTTTATTGCGGTCTGGAGGGCTGTATAATCAGCATCAATTTTCTGTAAACGGCTAAGCTGAGCCATTAAATCTCCATTTCCTGTATCCACAGACTGACGCAGGCTGACATACTGAAACAGCTTTCTAAGCAGGCTGACTACTTTTTCCTGTTGAAGCAGTAGCCGCTCTGCTCTTTCCCCTTCTGCTTCCTTTTCCAGCTTCTCAATCAAAGCCGCCGTCTCTTCCACTGCCTTCCTGGCTGCTTTCACATCAGCCTCATAAGCGGGATCCTCAAGTCCCTTATATATTTCTTCCAAAGACCATTCTGTTTTCATGTTAAATACCTCTTCCTTCTATCTATTTATACTCTTTTCCGTAATGAATAAGCGGATATCAGCATTGTATCAATATTTTTCATTTTTTCCAAGTAAAAAAGGCGAAAAATGTACCAATGCGTACATTTCCACCTTCCTCAATTTTTCCATCCTAAATAATGACCTCAGACCAGCCATACTTTAGTCGCAAAAAGAAGGAAAAGAAACATGGCCAGAATAAAAATACCTGCAATAACCAGCCCTGCCATGACCGCACCCAACAGGGCATGAAAACGCTCACCAAAAGACATTTGCGGTTTATTCTGTATTCTTTCCTGTCTTTCCAGCCTGGCCTTGCGTTCCTCTGGCTCCAGCTGCTGCTCCTCCAGTTCTCTTCTTCCAGCCTCCAGCATTTCATCCACATACTGATCTCTGCCGTCAAAAAAAGACATTCCTCTCCTTCTCCTAGTCATACAGATGACACCTTACCATATGTCCATTACCCATATCCTTTCCTACCGGAACCTCCGTCTTGCAGATTTCCATACATTCCGAACATCTGGTATGGAACTTACAGCCGGAAGGAGGATTAGCCGGTGAGGGAATGCTTCCTTCCAGAATAATACGCTCCGATTTCACCTGAGGATCAGGCATGGGAATGGCGCTGAACAGAGCCTTCGTATAGGGATGCAGAGGGTTATTAAAAATATCGTCCGTTTCCCCCATTTCCACCAGACCGCCTAAATACATTACACCAATGGTATCCGAAATATGCTCCACAACTGAAAGATCATGAGAAATAAATAAATACGTCAGATTCCGTTCCTTCTGCAAATCTTTCAGCAGATTGATTACCTGTGCCTGTATGGATACGTCCAGGGCAGAAACCGGTTCATCACAGACAATAAAATCAGGATTTAAAGCAATCGCCCTGGCAATGCAGATGCGCTGTCTCTGCCCACCGGAAAACTCATGAGGATAGCGATCCTTATGAAAGGGCTGTAATCCGCAGGAATGCATAATCTCTGTAATATACTGATCCAGCTCTTTTTTGGGTACCAGCTTGTGTTCCCTTACTCCTTCCCCAATGATTTCACCAACAGGAAGTCTGGGGGATAAGGAAGAATAAGGGTCCTGAAAAATAATCTGCATTTTTGTCCGAAGTTTCCGTAATTCCTTATGCGAAAGGCTGCTTACATCCTGTCCTTCAAAGTAAATTTCACCATCGGTCTTTTCCAGCAGACGTAAAATGGTACGTCCGGTAGTAGATTTGCCGCAGCCGGACTCTCCCACCAGTCCCATGGTAGTTCCCTTTTTTATATTAAAGCTTACATCATCAACTGCCTTAACTGCCCCCTTTTGTACTCCCAGGGCACCTTTTACCGGAAAGTATTTTTTCAAATTACGTACTTCCAGGATATTTGCTTCATCATGGACGAAGGCTTCTTTCTTTTCCTGATTATCCATCCTACTTTCCTCCTTCTTTGTTCGAATCCATATAACGGTAGCAGCTGACAAAATGGGTATCTGAAAGCTGTACCACTCCCGGATAGGCTCCTTTGCAAGCCTCTACACACATTTCACAGCGATCCTTAAAATAACAATACTGAGGCATATCGACAGGGTTGGGCACTTTTCCGGGAATACTGTACAGACGTTCAATCTTTTTGCCCACTACAGGCTTAGAATTCATCAGACCTATCGTATAAGGATGGCAGGGATTTTTAAAAATCTCTTCGGCCGTTCCCTTTTCCACAACTCTGCCCGCATACATTACCACTACATAGTCTGCCATCTCGGCAATTACCCCCAAATCGTGAGTAATCAGCATAATGGAGCTGTTAATTTTATCCTTCAGTTCCCTGAGCAAGTCCAGAATCTGTGCCTGAATAGTAACATCCAGTGCAGTCGTAGGCTCATCCGCAATAATCAGCTTGGGATTACATGCCAGTCCCATGGCGATGACCACACGCTGACGCATACCACCGGATAATTCATGAGGGTACATCCGGTAAACTCCCTCGCTGTTGGCAATACCCACCAGCTTAAGCATCTCGATGGTTCTGGCCTTTACCGCCTCCTTATTCATCTCAGGGTGATGCAGGGCAATAACCTCATCTACCTGAGCACCAATACGAAATACCGGATTTAACGAAGTCATAGGCTCCTGAAAAATCATGGAAACATAATTTCCACGAATAGTCTGCATCTTCTCGTTGGGTGTATTCACAATATTAATTGCCTTCCCCTCTCCCAGATTCAGACGAATTTCCCCTTCTACCGTCTGTCCCTGGGGACGCTGCACCAACTGCATAATTGAAAGGCTGGTTACCGATTTTCCGCAGCCGGATTCTCCTACCACACCTACCGTTTTGCCTACCGGTACATCGAAGCTTACTCCATTAACACTTTTTACGGTGCCTGCATCGGTAAAGAAATAGGTATGCAGATTGTCGATTTCCAGAACGTTTTGTTCATCCTTCATCCTCGTCACATACTCCGACTCCGGCACGTTCCTTCTTTTTCTCTTTTTTTCCAGCTCATTCGTGATTTTACGGTTCTCTCTGGAAATCCTGCGGGACTCTTTTGTGGAGAGATAACCTTCTGCTTTTTTCTTAAACATTCCTGTCTCTCCTTTCTATCTCTTCATTCTGGGGTCAAAAGCGTCTCGAAGACCATCTCCCAGAATATTGAAGGCTAAAACGGTCAGCAGCAGACATACACCTGCGGGAATCCAGATAAACCAATAGGTGGTTAACACGAAGGTATCGTTAACGTCATTAATGATATTTCCCCAAGAGGCAAAAGGGAATTTAACTCCCAGTCCCAGGAAAGAAAGGGTGGATTCCGTAATAATGGTGGAACCAAGTCCCATGGTACAGGTAACGATAAGCTGCGGAATCACGTTAGGAATCAGATGCTTGAAAATCCGGTTTATGGTACGCACACCTGTGGCCTCCGTTGCCACCATAAACTCCTGCTCCCGCAGAGATAAAATCTGGCCACGTACCAGACGTGCGGTGGAGGCCCAGCCAAGGAAACCTAACAAAAGCATCAAAAACAGCATACGAATCTGAGGATCCACACGCATCCCATCCATTACTGCACCTAAAATGATGATAATGGGCATATTGGGAATACAATAGAAAATGTCTACAATACGCATAATCAGATTGTCCACCCATTTACCAAAGTAACCGGCAATCCCGCCCAGGGTAACGCCAATAATCGTCTGGATAAAAACAACGATAAAGCCGATAATCAAAGATACACGCCCACCATACATGATACGGGTCAGCATATCCATACCATTTTTATCGGTTCCCAACAGATGCTCCCTGCTGGGCGCAGAGTAGGTATCAAATACCCTTGTCTCCTTTTCCTGTAAAACTGACCATGCCTGCTTCGCAGCATCATAGGAAATGGCATATTCATACTCTACTCCATCTGCTTCGGTGTACAAGAAACTCTCCTGGCCATTTTCAATGGCTTCTGTCGCCAATTCCTTAAACTCTCTGGTCAGAAAAACATCCGGCATGACGGCCTGAATGATGTAATGACTGATATAGGCAACCTCCTCCCCATTTCTGGTCACCAGTCCTTCCTCATCCAGTTGATAGCTTTCTCCTGCTGCCGTAAAATTTCTCTTTCCATCAGCATAAGCCTTCAGCAGTTCGTACTGCAAAGCAAAGGGAATTCTTTCTCCTTCTACAGCAGAGCTGATTACATTTTTAAAAGCAATTCCAATCAGAGTACCTCCGCTGTATACACTATATAAATCTTCCCCATCCTGTACCAGAGTATACTCAACATCCTTATAGGAAAAGGTTTCATTTTTCTTCTGAATAGCCAGCATGGCCTGAGCCTGAATCACCCCATCAAAAGGAATCTCTGCTTCTGCACTGGCAAATCTCAGTTCCTGACTTTCAATTACACCTGCATACTCCTTTTTCTGATAATCTGTGCGATAGAAAACCTGATCCTCTCTGTAAGGCGAAATCATCCCTCCCACAAAAGAAAACAGGAACATGAATACCAGAATGATAAGCCCTGTAACCGCCAATCGGTTACGGAAGAAACGCTTGGCAACCATAGCACCCGGAGACAGCACCTTAACGCGGCGGTCATCATTCAGAGAGTACTGTTCTTCCTGAGAATTATTTTTGGTCATTTTTTCATTCATTTCGCTCATTTTCCCCTCCTATGATACACGCACGCGGGGATCCACTACCGCATACAGAATATCCGTAATCAGGTTCCCCAAAAGTGTTGTAATGGCAATAAATACCAGATAAAACATAGAGAAGGGAATATCTCCCGCAGTCATGGAATAATAGGAGGCATAACCTATTCCCGGAATACCAAAAAGAGTCTCCGTAATTAATGCACCGGAAAACAGCGCAGGTAAAGAACCTCCCAGAATGGTTACTGTAGGAATAAGGGTATTACGGAAGGCATGATGATAAATAACCTTCTTCTCACTTAAGCCCTTTGCTCTTGCTGTACGAATATAGTCTGCATTCAATACCTCCAGCATATTGGTACGGGTATAACGCATCAGGGAGCCCATGCTGACCACTACCAGAGTAATTACCGGCAGCACCAGATGGTTGGCCTTATCCATAATCTTTCCCATAGAGTCCAGATATTCATAGTTACGTCCTACCAGACCATAGAGATCAAACCAGCCCAGCCTGACAGAAAAAACCAGCTTAAGCAGAGAGGCAAAAAAGAAGGTGGGCAGGGAAATTCCCGCCAGTGCCACTACAGAAATAGTATAATCCGCTTTACTGTACTGTTTAGTTGCCGCAATCACTCCCAACGGAATAGCAATAATTACTTCCAGAACGAAGGCAATAGCACCCATGGTAAAAGACACCCATACCGTATCCCTAAACTTGTCCGCTACAGGAACGGTCCACTTCCAGCTGTCACCGAATTCCCCTCTGAACATGGAGCCTATCCAGGCAAAAAAGCCCTGGACGATGCCCTTATCCATGTTATACATGGCGGTTAACTGCTCCATCCATTCTTCATAGCTTTTACTTCCCGGCTGCATGGATTTCTCACGGGCTACCGTTTCAATATACGAAGTCGGCAGACAACGCATCAAGGTATAAATAATCAGGGAAACAAAAAACAGGATTACGATGGATAACAGGATTCGTTGTACAATATATTTACGCAATTGTTCTTCCTCCATTCCTTTTCATATTGCTAAAAGCATAACTGCGTATCAAGCAACGGCTTCACTGCTTGTTGAAGTCGTTGCCGGGTACGCAGTTGGTTGTCCCGTCTGAGGGCGGGACAACCTGGCACCCTTATTAAGAGCCAAAGTGCTTATCCTGACTTAGTTTAATTCTATTTGATGAATTTCATTTATCCAGCCATAGAAGGTACTGATATCAGGAGTCACTGTTTTCATATTCACCCGTTCACTGCTGAAAATGATTGCATTCTGCCTCTGGTATACAGGAATTTCTACTGCCCAGTCAATGATGATATCCAGACATTCCTTATACATCAGCTTTCTAAAGTTCTGATCGGTAGTAGAACGAGCATCTACAATCAGCTGAGCCAAATTGTCATCATCGATTTCATACATATAGTTGGAACCACCTTCAGGATGGTAAATCTGGAACATATCTGGATCAATGGTAGCTCCCCATGCAGCCACCCACATTGCGCAGGTTCCTGCCTCAATGGCTGTCCACAAGTCTGACGACTGAGTCAAATCGGTAACAATAAGATTAATGCCAATTTCTGCCAGGGCTTCCTTGGCCAGAGTACAAATCATAAAGGAAGGGTGATCTCCGGCACCACCTCCTGGAATCAATAATTCATATTCCAGACTTGCCCCTTCCGGAGCTGCTGTTACTTTTCCGTTAGCCACAGTATATCCTGCCGCCTCCAAATAGCCTAAAGCTGCTTTCTTTGCTGCCTCATATTTTTCTTCCTCGCTCATCCCGGAGGTATAGATATCTTTACCCTCTACATCTGTGGAAAAAGCCACCTTATATCCTTCATCGGTGGACTGGGGTGCAGCCCATGAGGTATTGGAAATAGGGTAGTTAATTACAGTTGCCAGTTCCCCATAGTAGGAGTCGATTGCAACATCGCGATATACGGAGAAGATTGTACCGAAAGCCTTACGCAGGTTCTTTGAAGCATCGGAATCTTTAACACCGCCTACACTCATTACCTCTGCATTCATACCGATGTAACCGTAACCCAAATTGTCTACCAAACTTGTAGCGATAACAGGACCACTAATTTCTCCACCATTAGCCTTTTGCACGGCAGCTACTACATCCTTATTAAAGCTAGGGTTTGTAATATCTATGGTGCCAGTGATAACACCATTTAATTTATCGGCCTCCGTTGTTTCCAGCAGATTCAGATACTTCGTTTTAGGCGCACCCAGATAATAATTTTCGTTTGCCTCATAACTGATTACGCCATTTTCAAATTTGATAAATTTGTAAGGGCCCGCTCCCATAGGCTGGGTGGTCTTTGCACGAACAGAACTTAAGTCACCCTTGTTGAAGCCGAACATATTGTTCTCATAATCATAAAGAGAAGCATCACCATAATAATGCATAGGTGCGATAGCAAAACCAAACTGATAGATACCAGATGCTGAAACTTCGCTAAATACTACACGTACATTATACTCATCAATCTTCTGAATTCCGCTAATACTATCTGCCGACTCTCCTGTCTGAACACCAGCCATGAGAGTAGAATCCACTTCCGATAATCTTTCAGTTAAGAAAGAAGTGATAGATGTTCCGGCTGTTTCAAGATTAATCCCTTCATCGGATAGATCATATCCATACTTTTCTACAATAACTGCAAAGAAGTCTGCCGCAGTAGCATCCTCTGCCAGCCCCTCATAGCCCCACGCTGCTGCGGAGGTTGTAACATCAGTACCATATCCGGCTGCAATACAATAGTCTACTATTTCCTGAGCAAAAGCCTCACCAGCTGCATCAAGAGCTGTCCAGAAAGCATTATACTGCTCTTCTGTATAAAACTCGGTTTCTGTATAGCCTCCTTCTCTTCCAGCCTTTAAAATCAGGTTATAACGTGTTTCCATACCTGAACGGTAGCTTTCTATACCTTCAATCGGCTGTGAGAATAGAGTCCCATTTCCATCATAAGTCGGGTCACAATAAACGTACATGCTAAAAATAACGTCATCTATAGTCATAGGTGTCCCGTCAGAGAAAGTAATATCCTCCCTCAGCTGAATATCATAGTAGGCAGTTCCATCTGCATTCTCAGTCACTTCTATATTAGCAGGTCCGTTATAAGTATATTCTGTACCATTGTAACTATGTGTCTCTCCTTCAATGCCATTATAAATAATGGCACCCTGACGGTCATTTGTAAGTAAAATCACCTGAGTCAGTTCCTCTGCATCTTTGTCGTACTCTGATTCATTAAAGAAAGGGGAGAATTTACTGTTAAAATGGTCATATCCCACCACCAATGGGGTGTCAGAAGATGCGGATGAACCGGCTGCTTCTGTGCCTTCACCTGTTCCCGTTCCTGCAGGTGCGTTGTTTCCTCCTGCGGTGCTGCCGCAACCGGCTAATAAACCGATGGTCATCGCACCTGCCAGAAGAATAGAAAGTAATCTTCTTTTCATAGTTTCCTCCTGTTTTGTTGTGTAGTCCGCCTATTCGGTCTACCAGTATCTTTCTATATAAAGGTTCCTTTGTCTGCACAAAGTCCGCTTTACCCAAAGCTAATGTAATATATTATTCTTCAATTACGGCAGCGATTAACTTTTTCTGTTTTATCCAAAGCAAAACATTCAATCCCAGGGCAAGAAGAATCCAGAACAATAAGTAGAATTCTTCTTTTCCTGGATTCCCCTCATATCTAACGATTAAGAATAGCTCTCCCACCAGAGAGAAAAACTGTAGCAATATAGCTATGGTCAGAGATTGAATCGTTCTTAAATACGCTCCCTCATAAATACGAAGCTCCATTCGATTGGGGGCTTTAAAGAAGGTAACGATTCCAGCCAGATAATATCCGTGGCATAACAGGGTAAATTCCAGTGGAAGAACCACATAAAGTGTACGATTCCCAAAGCAATTTACAGATATGGCTGCCAGAATCAGCAAAATGCCCATTACTCCTGCGACTATCCCTGTAAAGCTGTGCTTTTTTCTTTCATCATCAGAGATTGCTGAGTAATAGAATCTGCCCGTGTAACGAAAGTTCTCATTTTCATCACGAATATAATCCTTCAGGTATCTTCTTTTCAATATCTTCCCCTTCTTTCAATCGATACGCTGATACGTTACTAAAGTAAATTGTCTCTATAACGTAAAAAGTCCAATGGGGGGGGGATCCATTGCACTCTTTTGTAAAGCAAAAGGAAAACCAAAGCAGTTCAATAATGCTAAACCACCTTGGTTCACATCACATTGTCCTTATCATACTCATTTAGGCGAATTTTGTCAACCGGAAAATGTTGCTTTGGACTCCCTTATGTTACCTATGAGAAATCCTTTTCTCTATATCATAATCAATATTTCTGAAAATCGATTATATAATAGGAGAGGAGAACAAGGGATCCTTCCATCGCATCAACACTTTCCCGTGCTTTATGTTGAATCATTTTTATCTATTTTTTTATGTGCATTCAAGTGCACTCACTGGCTGTGCTGTTTAAAAAGCCCCCTTGCCTCCTCATAGCTGATACCCAGCACCTCCTCCAGATCAGCTATAATGGTTTCTTCAGAAATACTATGGCTTAAAAATTTCCTTGCCATAATTATAACTCCCTTTTCCATACCCTTTTCCATTCCCTTTTCCATTCCCTTTTCCATTCCCTTTTCCATTCCCTTTTCCATTCCCATCTCCATACCCTTTTCCATCCCCATTTCCAATCCTTTCTTCATACCTCTTTCCGTTGCCCTTTTCTCAATATAATCACTTAAGCTGTTCATTGTTCCCAATACCTCCTTTATGTCTACACTCGTTACAATTCCATATGTCTTTTCCAATAGTTCATATTTCTCTTCAGCGGTCATTCTGTCGGAAAGCAGAATTTCCAGAAATCCGATAACATTATTACTATACACCAAATTCTCATTCTTGTCCAGACAAATCATAACTATCCGCAGCAAGTCATAGCGAGCTTTACCGCAAAATTCACCAAATACCTTCTTCTGCTCCATTTTATACTCGGTAATTGTATTTTTGGCATAATCAGGAGGATCAATGCAAATCCATATGCTGTATACCTTTTTTATGATACCAGGGTCAAAAGGTCTGAACCCACATGAGCTTGCTCAAATGTGGGTGAATGTCCTTGAGACCCGCCAAAATATGAGCTTAAAAGTGGG
>SFDP01000040.1 GCA_004558185.1 Lachnospiraceae bacterium
TCGGAGCATCAATCCCTGTAATTTCTACAGATGAAATATCGGTAGTTGTTCTCTCAGTTGCCTGGACCGCATAGGCCACATTATCCACTGTGGTTTCCATCCAGATTTTACATACGGATAAATCTATATCTGATGATAAATTAAGTGCTGACTTGATATCCGCAGCATTTATCGTCTCTGATGCATCAATCTTTTTACTGTAATACCAGTCTCTTGTTCCGTCATTACCCTGTACGACAAGTGCCACGGTTTGTGATGTACTGCCCCTCACCGCCTTAATATCACCTGTTGTGGTGTTATAGGTAACTGAACCAATATTCATACTGCTTCCATCCAGTCTTAAGGCCATCGCCTTACCGGATGTAATCGTTACAGACGCTACCACAACAGATGATGGTGACGACGCAGCAGATGCGAAGAGAACAGATGACAGATTCAGATTGGAAGCGGGCTGAACTGCGCTTACGTTGATAACAGAGGCGATGTGGACAAAACTGCCCGGAACAGCGAGCAACGCATAGTTACTACGACTATCGTAAGGCGAGCGCAGCCAGAACCAGTCTCCGCTGCTCCAGTAACTACTCATGGCAAGTACTGTACTGTCACTGCTTCCTGCTTTTATGGTATTATATGAAGGACCAGAACCGTCTGCCGCCAGTGCATACAGCTTGTCTGTGGTGGTATAGGTCACACTACTATTATTCGTATCCTTCGTTATCACTGTGGTGTCATTCATCAAGCCCTGCTCGGCTGTGGTGAAGTAGGATGTATTCGTAGCCACGTTCTGCAGTGCCACACGAAGGTCACTTGCTCCGTAGTGGTTTGGATACACATCTGTTGGATTACTTGTATATACTCCAAAACCTGATTCAAAAGCCTTATTGTTGGATTGATCATCCTCAAACACCTGTCCTGTTGCTATCGGGCTTGTGGCAAAGATGATGGTATTATCCCCTGATACACCCTCATCCTTTCCCAAGATATACCATTCCTGTGGATTACCACTACTATTTTTACCAAATACCAGCTTGCCGATATTTGTGGCAGTTCCATCTGAAGCCGGAGCAAATGTCCCATCCATCATCTGCTCCTTTGTGGCATAGGCTGACACGCGTGGTGCAGTGCCGGCTGCCTTGACAGGGATGGCGCTTTGCGGCATTACCGTCATTAATCCTGCCGTCATGGTGTATGCCAACAGCATGGCTGTTCCTTTCTTGAATTTCTCCTTGATCGATTTCATCATAACCTCCATTCTCCCTTACTCTTTTGTAAATATGGTATTTCCGTAGATATGCTTTCGCAATTTCCATGTATGTCCATGCTTTCCCTTATTCTGGCATAGCACCCGACCTTGCTTTCGGGTTATATTTCATCATAAAGAGCTCCAGGCTTTCCTTCAGCACTTCTATCTGGGCTTTCAGATAAAATTCATCCTCGAACAATGAGTAATGTACGCAGGCTCGAATCAGAATGAAGCTCAATGCTGTCAGCTTTTGATAGGGAATACCGGTGCCGTGCAATCCTAAATCGGCAAAACCGTTATAGCACTTTTCCATAAGATTGATTTTTCTGGCATTCCATTGTTCTTCTGTGTAATTTGCCACCTAATCCCCCCTCCCTTGAATTCGAATCGTTCGTACTATTTCAAGATTATAACATATATCCGATTAAATTGCACTATATTTTGGCATTTTAATGTATAAACCAATACTCTTTAGTCTTGAACAGAAATTACATTATTTTACACTCATGAGATGAATATTGAGATGCGATATGCTTCCTCACCCTCATTCAAGGTGAAGGTGAGTACCTCACCCTCGGCAAACAGGTTTGCAATTTCTGAGCTGGCGTAGAAATCTCCCGTCATGCCTGTTCTGGTGATGACGACCGTTTCTTTGGCATTACCCCGGAAGTAGTAGTAATACTGGTTGTCATCGGGTTGATCCTGATACTTTTCGTACACTGTGCCGTTGAAGGTAAAGCTCCATTCGCTTCCGTTATCCGTCACAATGACCTCGATGTCAAAATTGGCAGAGTCGGTTTCATGACAGATTTTGCCATGGGTTTCGCCATCGCAGTTGTGGTGGCTGATAATCTGACAGGAAGCGATGTCATGATTGAGGCCATCCGAGATACAGTGTCCTGTAGTACCGCAGGAAGGAACAGCGTGTTTTTTTCCGTCATGGAGATGATGCCCGCTGATACCACAGGCTGCTGCGGGGTGATTCCCAGTAGCAGCGATCATGATTCCCTTTTCAATCATGCTGCCACACCCCAGGCAGTATATGTCGCCAGAATACCCTGCAGTACAGCAATCTGCGGTGACACTGTTTCGGATTTCCGTTCCACCTGCATGGTTAGCGGCATTCTTTTCGCTCACACTGCCTGCCTGTATCATCCCTCCACAGCCAAGGCAATACGTATCACCAGAATCCCCCTCAGTACAGCAATCCGCAGTGACACTGTTTCGAATCTCCGTTCCACCTACATGGTTAGCGGCATTTTTTTCGCTCACACTGCCTGCCTGTATCATCTCTCCACAGCCAAGGCAATATGTATCACCAGAATACCCCCCAGTACAGCAATCCGCAGTGACACCGTTTCGGATATTTGTTCCACCTGCATGGTTAGCGGCATCTTTTTCGGTCACACTGCCTGCCTGTATCATCTCTCCGCAGCCAAGACAATATGTGTCACCGGAGTAGCCGAAAGTCCGACAGGTGCCAGCCGTTGCCCCTCTGTTCTCTGTTCCTCCGGCGTGGTTTTCAGAATCTATTTTAACCTCACTTCCTGCCAACAGCATTGCACCACAGCCAAGACAGTAGGTATCCCCGGTATAACCGGGCTTCGTGCAGGTCGCATCCGTTTTATTCCTGATCGCGGTCCCGCCCGTGTGGTTAGCGGCATCCTTCTCTCCATAGGCCTGACCACAATCATCATAAGAGCAGACGGCAGGTGAGATACAGGTGGCTGTTCCACCACTATGCTCATGTGCTCCTTGTTCAATTTCAGCAAGGATTGCTTCCAGCTCTTCATTACTAAGGGGCAGCTCAATCCCTTCCTCAACAGCGACTTTCAAGAATCTAAGCACCTCGACAGGCAGCTGCCCGTAATCCACTGTGCCATTGTCCAAAATATATTCCGAGATGGTGTTATCTCCGCGAATGCGTACCATCACACCTTTTTGTGCCTGCTTTACTTCTTCATCAACACCGCCATCCCTGAATACAAGCTGACACTCCACCGTTCCGTCAAAAACATATACATTTGTATAAGAGACACCGCTTTCATCGTATGTAACCTCTATGCGGAAGATTGTGCCCCGCACAGCCATGGTGGAATTCGGCGTATTCACCTCATAAACAGAATCAGGACCGAGCTTACTGTCCAGCCTGCTGACTAAAGCACCGGATTCCAGGTAAAAAAACGTTCTGCTGTCAGAATCCGTTCCGGAGGCTTCTATGCGTACAGTGCTTTCCGGCTCCAGAAGAGCAAACTTGTCCTCATCCATCTTAAAATACAGACAGCTTTCTTTATCTGTATATACTGTATCGCCTGACTGCATCATCATGCCGTTATAAGCGTCTAGCCTGCCCACACCATCCCTGTCAACAATAGCAGAGCCTTCAATTTTATATATCTGAATCGTTCGATACTCATCATTTCTATTTATAAAAAACAGAAACGCACAGATAATTGTAGCAAGAAGAACCATTCCACCTGTAATTATGATGATTCTTTTCCTCTTTTCACCCACAGACTCACCTTCTCTCTGATTAATTGCTAAGGAAAGGGTAGATTCCATATTCCTTCATGTATCGCAGGGATTCCTCCTGTTTCTGCAGGCCGTTCACTTCAATCAGTACAGAGCTGTCCGTATGGCTTCGCTTTATCAATTTGTTGAATTGCAGCCAGTCGATTTCTCCTTTGCCAATACTCAGGTGCATATCCACATTCAGATCATTATCGTTGATATGGATATGCTTCGTAAAAGGAAGCAGCCTGTCTGCCCACTGGTCTATATTCTGTCCAAATACAGAGGCGTGAGCATAATCAAAGCATATGCCAAAACGTTCCTGTTCCTGCATCTCCACGGCCAGACGCCGCAGCATATCAGGGTCTTCATCAAACATATTCTCTATGAATATCTCAAGTGTGGGATATTCATAGAGAAGCATCATCCAGAAGGCCTTGTTACTGTCAACCCAATGCTGGATATATCCCGGTGTTTTGAAGTTGGGAATCTGGTTGGTATGAAAAACAACACCGCGTATCCCAAGCTCTGCTGCAATGTCCATCGACTGCCGTATCCGGAAGGCTGAAACATCACGAATCCTTTTATCCTCGCTGTGTACGGTGACATCCAGAAAGGCTCCATGAAGTATGTCTCTGGTTCTATCCCTGTCAAGATTTTTGTAAAAGTCAATTCGTTTCTTCACCCATCCTTCGTCATCGAGCAGAGAAGGAATGAAGAAATCATTATATTCAAAATGTGAACCGTATAACTGCGACAGCCTTACACTGTCTTCTATTCGGTCAAAATCAGGTATCAAGTATAATTCGTTCATCGCCGTACACCCTTGCCTGCTTACCATTCCACCACAGCTGCCGAAGCAGGATGCGGATTTACTATTTCCTCCACAATTCGACCGCTTCGCATCTTTAAAATGCGGTCAGCAATGGTGGAGATGGAGGTGGTATGAGTGACGATTACCACCGTCTGTCCCTGCTCCCTCGCCAGCTTTTCCAATTCAATCAATATTTGCTTTCCTGTATTGTAGTCCAGAGCTCCGGTTGGTTCATCGCAAAGCAGAAAGGCTGCGTTTTTTACGAGGGCTCTTGCAATAGACACTCTTTGCTGCTCTCCTCCTGACAGCTGTGACGGATAGTGATCCTTCCTATGGGACAATCCCATCATCTCAAGCACTTCCTCAACCGGGCGCGGTGCTTTTGCCATATCTGCAACTAAAGCGACATTCTCCCATACCGTCAGCTCGGGTATCAGGTTATAGAACTGGAAAACGAATCCCACTGAATCTTTTCGAAACACTGTCTGCTGCTTTTTCCGAAAGCCTGCGATATCACCAAAACCGTCAAAAATCACCTTTCCGCTGTCCGGTCTGGCCATACCCCCGATTACATTTAGAAGAGTACTTTTCCCGCTGCCGCTGCTGCCAAGAATTACGGTGAGTTCTCCTTTATGGATGCGAAAGCTGACATCATCCAGGGCGTGCACACAAGCATCACCCTCACCGTAAGTCTTGGTCAGATTCACACCCTCCACCAGAACCTCCCGTTTTTTCAAAGAGGGAATAAGGATACCGCTTTCATAGAACCATTTCGCCAGCAAATCAGCCATTGTACGAGCCAGTGAAATATCCTCTTCATCAAAGGATCCCTGCTTTTTGTTCAGCAGCTGAAGGCAGCCAAAGGCTCCCGTTTGCGATGCGGAAATTGGAACTGACAGAATACTTTCCGTATGAAACCCCGTCACCTTGTCCGCCTTGCTCTCCCATCGCCGATCCTTTGCAGCATCTTCTGCAAGAACAACATCGTTTTGTTCAATACATGCTCCACACAGTCCCTGACCGCGTTTCAGAACAATCTGCTCCAGTCCGCCGCAATTCTCTCCACAGGCCGCATACAGGCTGATATTGTCTTTTTCATCCAGCAGCCATACGGAAGCGGCTGTTGCCCTGGACTGGGCAGCAAGCTCCTCCAGAAAAATCCTTATCGTTTCAGACGTGTGCCTGCTTTTGTTCAGCAGTTCCAGTACACGCCACTCAAAATCATATTTAATCAAATGTTCTCACCTTCCCCTTTCGTAAAAACACTCCACATTGGTACAGCAGTGTCAGCAGCACTGTACACCCGGCAAAAAACACATTACTCGGAACCAGCAAATATAAATACGGCACAGGAACCCATTCCCAAAACTGTTCAAGCACCGAACTCCCGTCCGGATCAAAAGTAAAAAAATAATTCATGTAATCTATCCCTGCACTTCTGCCCAGCCAATTCACTATATGTATCAGAAAGCCTATGACATTTAACAAAAAAAGTGAAGTGATTGCCATTGCTTTTCCCGGCTTCACGAGTCCGAGAAAACCTGTGTTCCAATATGCGGCTGCCACAAGAATGTGCAGGAAATAAAAGATACCAACTGCGGGCTGCAGCAGGTTCGTATCCGTAAATATCCCCACTGGTGACACCAATGCAAGCACAGCCCCAATAGACGAAATGTAAAAACAAAAACCGATAAGATATTTGTTATTCAAGTGTGCTCCGATTATCATTATTACCATGCTTAAATAGCATAGATTAAAGGGCAGCAGGTCAGTCAATATACGTTTCCATCCGTTGCCATATAGCGAAACATAAGCATCATAACGGAAAATAAGGATTCTATGTACATAGAACAAAACCATAATCGCATAGCCGATAATCAGTATTGCTTTCCGTTTCTGTTCTTCGTTTTTTCTGCGCAGCAGCAAATACAGCAAAGCAGTCACTGTGCAGCACAGTATAATGACCATCCACCATACGGAGTTTCCCACAGATATACTCAATGTCATGCTCTCACTCCTTCGATTTCAATTCTTCTACAATATCTATTTTCTTCATTTGCCGTAGTGCCAGCAGGTGTCCCAAAACCATGAATGCACCAACACAGAACGAGATTAGAAATATGCTGGATAAGGAAAATGCTTTTGTATAATAGATACTGTCGGTTGAAGTCATCTTAAGCAGGAGTTTTCCCAATCCGCTGCCGGCAAAGCCTCCCACCAGCATGGAAATAACATATTGCACAGCAAGTTCCGCAAAGCTGGCCCAGCCCAGTTGTGCTTCCTGCATTCCCAGGGTGAGCATAGTGGCGTATACCCTTTTTCTCTCCTTAAAGTTGATAAGAGACATATTATATATGATCAGTGCACCTATCAAAAAAGACATAGCGATTACGACATATACACCAGCCTGTGTATTATTAAGACGATTTTCCACAGATATTTGCTGCGCATCTTTCATCGACAGATAGGAGAATATTTCTTTTTCCTGTAAAACAGCGTAGATTTCTGCCTTTGTAACGCCTTCCTTTAGTTTTAAGAAAGCACCTATGGCACCATCCTCTGTAATTTCTGAAAACACTTCACGTGCGACATATTGAACAAGTATGATATTTTCTTCATGAATTCCAGTGACCGTCAGCATTTTCCCTCCGACTGCCACCTGATCACCAACAAAAACCTGCAGCTCATCTGCCGTATATCGAGCCAAAACGATACCATCTTCCGGCTGCAGAATTTCTCCCTTTAGCCCACGATTCCTAAGAAGCCTGGAGGATGGTTCCACTCCGTAAAAGGTTGCAGATACCACTTTCCCTGCGGCTTCGATGTCTATAGCTGCTATGAAGAAAACCTCACTTTCAAGGATTTCTTCAATATTCTCCAGCTCAGCTTTTACCTCTTCTTTTGTAGAAACATTCTTCAGAAAGATCTGGCAGTCATATAAAAGCCGCTCACCGAACGTATGCTTTACTACATATTTTCCTGCATCTACATACTGAAACGAAAGGCTAATCATGGTAACCGAGAGAATCGTAGAAAGCATGGACAGAATCAGCCGCCGTTTATTGCGAAGTGCACTGCAAAAGCAGACCTTTGCAGCATATCCAAATATCGAAAAAATTTTCCAGGATGGTTTTCCCCTGCTTTGGACTAATTGATTCTTCATTGCATCCGCCGGATCCATGCGAAATATCTGTATCGATGCCAGCAGAAAAGAAAAGAACATTACCAGTGTCATCATCAAAGACGCAGCCAGTGCAAGACCTGGTGAAAATATCTTCACCATAGACGGCAGTATGAAGACATCTTGATATACCCCGGATATCAACTGCATCAGGAAGTACCCCGTTATACTTCCAATCAGACCTGCCATCACAGACACGCCGATCCCAAATCCCAAATACACCCAGGCGATTCGGATTCTCGATACACCTAATGCCATAAAAATTCCCGATTCTTCCTTCTGCTCCCAAATAATCTGATATAGAAACAGATAAACCATCAGAGCAGAGATCAGAAAAAAGAAAAACGCTAAGAAGTAGCTCAACGGCTTCAGCGGATTCACACAGGAATCCACGAACTCCTTTTGCGGAGATGTTTCATAAGTATAGCTGCCTGCTCTGTCGCCAAACAATCCACTGCTCAAAAGTCCTTGTTCCACATCCGCCGCTTCGATGTCTGACTGTGTCCGCACCATAACCTGATTGTAGGTTCCGTCAGGGACTCCTGCCATTTCTATCAGATCCTCATACGAGAATAAGACATACCCAAATTCATCCGTACTGAAGTTAAAATATTTATCACGGTAGGTGATTTCCCACTCCGGAGAAGAAATAAATCCCGATAGAACACATTCATATTCTCCCTGGGGAAAGCTTAAGGTAAATACATCTCCAAGCACAAAACCGGCATATTCCGCAAAACATACCTCCATTGCCATGGGGATAAGGTGCTTCGTTTCATCTCCTTGCGTCGTCAAATACGCATCTTCTGAAAGCTGATCTACTGTAGAATATCTCACGAAATCCATTTCTCCAACGGAATAGCACCGCAGAGAAATAAAAGTATCTTCTCCCTTTGTGGCTTCGATATCTACGCAAAGCCTGCCCTGCACAGCATCAACACCGGGCAGCTCACCTGCCGCATTCAATTCTTTTTCTCCAAACAGAGCTGCAGACATTACGGTTACATCAGGGAATCCATATTCCTCAAAGTATTTCTCAAATGAATGCAGAACCCCCTTATACGAGTTAAGCAATGCCATTGGAAGACCCATTCCCAGCGCCGCAATCAAGATCAATGACAGGAATATCTTTATGTTCTTCTTTATCAGTTTCGGAAGCATGTATTTTACGATTGTCATGGCTTGTCCTCCTGCTTTTCATCGAGCATGGTTTGCCTTTTCGACAGAATCAGTGACCGATACCCGGTAAACGTTGACGCCCTCTTTTTTTCCCTTAAGCATCATCTTTTCCACATACTCCATACGGACGCGCCCCCGCAAATGCTCATATACTGCTTCGCTGACCAGGATTTCTCCCGGTCCGGCTTTGCTCTCCAGTCTTGCCGCTGTATTGACCGTATCTCCAATAGCGGTATAATCCATCCTGTATTCGCAGCCGATATTACCCACCACCGCATTTCCACAGTTGATCCCTATGCCGAAGCTTATGCTTCTGCCAAACCGTTCCATCAGCTTTTGTTCCAGTTCAGCGCTGCCGGTGGCAATATCCCTGGCAGTGCAAACGGCCTTATAAATATAATCCTCCAGGTCGAAGGGAGCATTAAAAATCGCCATAGTGGCATCACCGATGAATTTATCCAACGTCCCTCCGTTATGGAAAACAGCTTGCGTTGTAAGCTGCAGATACTCGTTCAGAATGCCTACCACCTGTTCAGGCTCAAGACTTTCGGACATGGGCGTAAATCCACGGATATCCACAAATAAAACCGCTATATTTCTGTTTTCTCCTCCAAGGATAATTTTAAAATCCTTTTGTTTGGACATCTCATCCACCACCTGGGGAGCAACATATTTTTTGAAGGCAGAGAGCACTTTTTTTCTGTGAATAACCTCCGCGATATATTTATGCGCCAGACTATATACGTAAATAATCAGCACAAAAATCGGCACTTCGATGATATTGATCACATAACCAACGCCAAACAGGAGCTTACCGATCAGCAAATCAGCACCGATCACAGCCACAGACATGATTGTTGATGCAAGAAGTTTCACACGGCTGACAAGGACATAGTATCCCAAAACCGTTATCACTACGATTAAAGCATAAAGCCAGGGTGCGGCCGCCACTTTGGTATTCTGCTCCAGAAGCGATTCCAGAATATTTGCGTGAACCTCGACGCCATACATCGGGCCGCCTTTTTGAATCGGCACATTATATGAGTCCTGCATTCCCGGCGCATATGCACCCACCAACACCACGCTGTCAGCAAACACCCGGACATCCACCGTTCCCTCCAGCACATCACACATGGAAATGACCTCATAAGCACCACTCCTCCCCGTATAATCAAAGTAAAACAGATTGCTGTAAAAGGTTTTTGGGAGCTTTGGTTCCATTCCATACTTTTCGCAATATAGCCTGTACACCGCAACGGGAAAGAAATCAATCCTCTCTCCATCGTAATCAATGTATTCTCTGGCGTACCGGATATATCCGTCTGCGTCCTGCAATGTATTGGCAAAACCGTAGGAAGAAACCGCTTTCAGTTCTTCGTAGGGGTATTCCACCATTTCTATATAACCGGTATCTGCTGATATCGTTCTGCCTTCTTTACTGAGCTGTGTGCCGTACACTGCATTCACTGCTGTAATCACATTGCCGCTGCTTTTACAGACTTCGGCAAAACGTGTGTCAGATGCTTCCTCTACAGCACCTATGTACATAATATCAAGAGCGATCACTGTCGGATCGGCAGTCCCACTGTTTAGCAGTTCTATAAGCTCTGCCCAGATTTTTCTGTCCCATGTCCTGATATCGCCGTATTTCTGTATGGTTTCTTCGTCAATGGCAACGATTTTTATACTGCTGTCAGGCACAGAAGCTGTGTAATACAAAGGATCCGACAGGAATTTATCTACGGAGTAAAGCACCTGTGTATAGCACACTGCAAACACTATAATTGCCAGGAACACACTGACGATCCAATGGCTCCGCTTTCTTTTATTGCTGTCCGGCATCCCGTCACCTCCTGTTCATATCCCCTGTATCAGCTCCATGGCCTTAGAAAACTGTGATCCAAACATATGCGTAACTAAAGCAAACAAAATCGCCTCCTTATCTTTATAGACGCGGAGCACCGCAGACTTGGTTCGATTCAGCCGCTCTGCAATCTGCGCTATGGTTGTTTTTGCATATCCCTGCTCCAGAAACAGAGAAACAGCCTCTCTTAGCACCATCGCCCGCATCTCATACAGTGAAACATATTTAGGTACTTGCTTCTTTTCACAGAAGTCACCACCTTTCAAAAAGTCCTTGGCCATGTCTCTAGACATGTCTGCGGTCACTTATAGTATTGTTATACTATATTTTCTTTTTTTTCGTCAATCTTCTTTCGGTGTAGAAACAGCAAAAATATCCCTCTGCATGACAATTTTCACCAACGAAAAGATTCACAGCAGATGTAGTACAAATCTATTGATTTTTCCATATAGATATACTATATTTTTTTCAAACAAACGGTTTGTCGAAAAATTGAAAGAGAGGCTCCACCATGGACAAAAGAATCGATTATACTCAAGTGATATGGGAAATTACCAGGCAGCTTCAGGAGTCCGAATCTTTAGAGGATGCACTCCGTTCAGCCCTGAAGCAGGTAGTAACAGCAGTAGGCGCAGAAGCCGGAACCATTTGGTTTTATAATTCAAAAGGTGACGGCAAAATCTATCCGTCATTTTGGATAGGGGGAGCAGATTTAACAGGTCTATGCCTAAAATTCGGAGAAGGAATTGCCGGCACCGTAGTAGAAAGCGGCAAAACTACAGTTGTTAAAGATTGTCAAAATGACGCAAGATGGGCCGGCCGTTTTGATGAGAAAACCGGATTTGTGACTAAAAGCATGATCTGCGTTCCGCTCTTGAATAAATATGAAGTCATCGGCTGTATTCAGATTATTAATAAAAAAGACGGCTCACTTTATGATAATGAGGATGTCAAGATTTGTGAAAATTTAGCCATGCTCACCGCAATTGCCGTGGACAGCCGTGGATTGAATCTGGGCTTTACGGAAGAAAAGCCGATCATCATCTCTCTGCGAGAGGTCACAAAAACTTACGGACAGGGAGAAACTCAGGTACAAGTACTCCGAGGTGTTAACCTCGACATCAGAGAAGGAGAATTTCTGGTTATATTAGGTGAATCCGGCTGCGGAAAATCCACCTTACTTAATATCATAGGCGGTATGGATCAGCTGACTTCGGGAACATTTGCCTTTGACGGAAAGGACTATTCCCACGCAGATGAAAATACTCTAACGATGTTTCGCAGAAAGTCAGTGGGATTTATTTTTCAGGCATATAATCTCATGCCTACATTAACAGCAAAAGAAAACCTGGAATTCATCGGAGAGCTGTGCGAAAATTCCATGGATGCAGAAAAGGCACTTGCCCGTGTAGGATTATCCGAACGTAAGGAAAACTATCCGGCACAAATGTCGGGAGGTCAACAGCAGCGAGTATCCATTGCCCGTGCTTTAATAAAATGCCCTCGCATCATTCTAGCAGATGAACCCACAGCGGCATTGGACTATGAGACCAGCATTGAAGTTCTTTCTGTTCTGGAAGAGGTAATTCATGGCGGAACCACTGTTTTGATGGTTACACACAACGAAGAAATAGCGAAAATGGCAGACCGTGTGATTCGTATGAAAGGCGGCGTAGTGGCAGAAGTGATGTTAAATGCGCATCCGGCTGTGGCAAAGGAGTTAGTATGGTAAAGAAAACCCAGAGACTTTATTTATTTAAAACAATAAAAAAGAACGGTGTCTCATTTTTTGCAGTCGCGTTAATTGCCGCTACCAGTATTGCCATCTACTTAGGAATCCAATCCGGTGCCAGGGCAATTCTGCAATATGCCGGTCTTTGCTTTGAAGAAAACAGACTGGCTACATCGGAAATTACCTGTGCTAACGGAATCACTCAGGAAGATATCAATGCTCTGGCAAAGCAGGCCGAAGTGGATACCGTTGAGGGCGGCTACAGAACCACAGCTCTCATTGATACGCCAAAAGAAAAAATCACCGTACAAATTCGTTCCCTTTTGCATGAAATGAACCGTCCGACTGTTTTGGAAGGTAAGCTTCCCACTACAGATAACGAAGTGGCTATAGAACAGAGCTTTGTCCTGGAACAAGGAGCAAAAGTCGGGGATGAAATACATATTGAGCATGACGGTGAATTGCGAAACAGTACTTTCATTATAACCGGAATCATTAATGAACCCTCTTTCTCATGTGCTATTCTTAACGATTCAAGGGGAAAAAGTGAAGTGGGCTTCGGCTCTGCCTCCTATTACATGGAAGTGGCACCGGAAGCATTTGATGCAGCATATTATAATGACTGTTATACAACCGCCTATGTTGAAAACAAGGCACTAAGCGGTATTTATTACTATTCGGAAGAATATGCTGCCAAAGAAGCAGGCATCCTTGACAATTTAAAACACTTCGGAGAAAAGCGTGCCGAAATCCGTTATAATTCTCTTTCACAGGAAGCAGCAGATAAAATAAGAGAGGCCGGGCAGATGTTGGCGGATGCCGAAAAAAATGCTGATAAGATTCAGTATAAAGATTGGGTTGTATCCGGGAGAAACGATATGGGTGACGTCCGTGCTGTCAAGGTCATCGTAGATGGACTTTTCACTCTGAGTTATTCCTTTGCACTTATTTTCCTTTTAGTAGCGGTAGTTGTGTGCTATGCCGCAGTGGTAAAAATGATCGATGACCAAAGGACTTTAATCGGAGCACAGAAGGCTTTGGGCTTTCATACAAAAGAGATTTTTGCACATTATCTGTCCTATAATGTTTTATGTGCTGTCCTGGGAATCATTATCGGCTGTATCTGCAGTGTATTGATTGTAGAAAACCTCGTCCTTCATATCTTTGCACGAGAGTTTTTATTTGAAAAAATCCCGCTTTCTTTTGTGGGTGGCAATGCAATAATGGTATCGCTTTTGTGCCTTGTCATTTTTGTACTGGCAACAATCGCAGGATGCAGAAAGGTATTAAAGCAATCTGCTATCTCTCTGCTTCGTGGGGAAATGCCCACGCAGCAAAAGGCATATTTCTTTGAGTCTTGGAAGGGCTACAAGCATCTAAGTCTCTATTCCCGCACAATGATTAAAAATGCTTTAAGTGACAGAGGACGTATGCTTACCACCATCATGGGTGTTGTAGGCTGTGTTTCTCTTTTGATTATCACATTTACTTTAAAATTTGCCGTTTCAAATGCGCCGGGTATGCAATTTGAAAAGTATTTCCTCTTTGAAAACCGACTGGCTGTCAACAGCAAAATCTGTGCGGTTGGGGATTATGAAGAAATATTAGAACAGGAGGGCATCTCATTCATACGAATACAGGACAAACTAGAGAGCTTCCGTCCCAGGGGCGGAAGCTGGGAAAATATTCATATAGTTGCCGTAGATGACGATGAACAACTAAAAAACTATATCTATTTGGAAGATGTCAATACAAGAGAAGCCGTCAGGGTTCCTGACGACGGAGTATTAATTTCCAAAAAATGTGCAGATAATTTTGAATTGGAGGCAGGTTCGGTAATTGAACTCATGGACTCTGATGGAAATCCCAGAGAATGTAAGGTTTCGGGCGTAATAGAGCATTATCTTCCCTATCACCAGATTATAACCTCTGTGGACTACTATGAGGGTTTGATGGGAGAGGAAACAGATAAATGTATATTCCTTTTAAAAGGCAATATTGATGGTCTCTATGATAAAGTCAAAAGCGAAGATGGCTTTTTATCATTAAAAGATAACAGTGAATATATGATACCATTCACAAGTATTAATTTGGTAATCATAATCTGTTTTTGCTTCTCCGGGATTCTCTCTGTATTGGTTTTGTTAAATCAAATGAATATGTACATAAACAGAAAATCTAAAGAGTTGGCGGTTATGAGGATTAACGGCTATACTCTGAAAGAAACAAAAACCTTTGTAAGCAAGGATAATATTGTTTTGATTGCTCTGGGCTTAATAGTCGGATGTGGAATCGGCACACCGTTAGCTCAACTTGAAGTTATGATTATGGAAACAGGAACCAGACGCTACATAACCACACCAAATTTGCTTGCCTGTTTCCTCTCAGCAATAATATGTGTTATCTTTGCCCTGATTATAAATAAAATCGCTCTTAGAAAAATAGATTCCTTGAGCTTAACAAATATTAACGGAAACTGACAAGGAATACAAAGAACCTGAAGTCCTGCTGTATTATGACAATGCTGGTGAGTGGCGGCATTTAACTTCGTGCATCAACATAAGGCAGCCTGTGCAACAAACAGACTGCCTTATATCCTTTTCTACTGTTTCACTGCCATTGCCTTAAGCTGGTGGCTGTTCTCATCCACATCGATACGAATGGTATCCTTTGCTTCTACCTTGTCCTCCAGTATCAATCTGGCGGCCAGGGTTTCCACATTTCTTTGCACATAGCGTTTCAATGGCCTTGCTCCGTAAATCGGATCATACCCTTCTTCCACAATCAGTGCCTCTGCCCCAGGTGTAATTTCAATAGATACCTCTCTGTCCGCCAGTCGTTCGTTTACCTGGTCAACAATCAGATGAACAATATGACCAATATCCTGACGAGTCAGCGGCTTAAAGAGAATCGTTTCATCCAGACGATTCAGGAATTCCGGTCTGAAATGTATCCTCAGTTCATTCATTACTGCCTCTCTTGCCAACTCCTCAATGCTGCCATCCTCACAAATACCTTCAAGCAGGTAGTGAGCACCAATGTTCGAGGTCATAATCAGAATAGTATTCTTAAAATCCACAGTTCTTCCCTGAGAGTCGGTTATCCGGCCATCGTCAAGCACCTGCAAAAGTACATTGAATACATCGGGATGAGCTTTTTCAATTTCATCAAAGAGCACTACTGCGTAGGGCTTACGCCGAACCGCCTCGGTCAACTGGCCACCTTCCTCATAGCCAATATAGCCGGGAGGTGCTCCAATCAGTCTTGCCACAGAATGTTTCTCCATATATTCGCTCATGTCGATACGAACCATATTACTCTCGTCATCAAACAGAGCCTCAGCCAAAGCCTTGGCCAGTTCTGTTTTTCCCACACCGGTAGGCCCCAAAAACAGGAAGGAGCCGATAGGCTTTGCAGGGTCTTTGATTCCTGCTTTTGAACGGATAATGGCTTCTGTAACCAGACTAACCCCTTCCTCCTGTCCGATTACCCGTTTATGCAGCTCCTGATCCAGATGCAGTGTCTTATTCCTCTCACTTTCAGTCAGCTTGGCTACCGGTATACCGGTCCACCGGGAAACAATCTTTCCGATTTCCTCCTCCGATACACTTTCGTGAACCAGGCTTAAATCCTCAGATTTAACCTTTTCTTCCTCAATTTCCAACTGTTTTTTCAGCTCCGGCAGTCTGCCGTAGCTAAGCTCTGCTGCCTTTTCATAATCCCCTTCTCTCTGGGCAATCTGGATCTCGCTATTCATGCTTTCGATCTCTTCCCGCAGGCGTGACAGCTTCTCCACAGAGGCTTTCTCATTCTCCCACTGAGCCATACGGTTGTTTAACTCTTCCTTCTGTTCAGCCAGCTCCTTCTGCAGATTCTCCAGGCGTTCCCGGCTTAGTCGGTCCTCCTCCTTCTTCAGAGCCGCTTCTTCAATTTCCATCTGCATGACCCGTCTGCGAAGCTCATCCACCTCAGTAGGCATAGAGTCCAGTTCCGTTTTGATCAATGCACAGGCCTCATCAACCAGATCAATGGCCTTGTCCGGCAGAAAGCGGTCAGAAATGTAGCGATTGGAAAGTATTGCTGCACTGACCAGAGCATTGTCCAGAATTTTTACCCCATGGTAAACCTCATACCTCTCTTTTAGGCCACGGAGAATGGATATAGTGTCCTCTACCGTGGGCTCATCCACCATAACCGGCTGGAATCTTCGCTCCAAGGCCGCATCCTTTTCAATATACTGGCGGTATTCATCCAGAGTAGTGGCGCCGATGCAGTGCAGCTCTCCTCTTGCCAGCATGGGCTTAAGCATATTTCCTGCATCCAGGGCTCCGTCTGTCTTCCCCGCACCCACGATGGTATGCAGCTCATCAATGAACAGAATGATCTGCCCATTGCTGCTCTTCACCTCCTCCAGAACCGCCTTCAAACGCTCCTCAAATTCACCACGGTATTTGGCACCGGCTACCAGCGCTCCCATGTCCAGAGCAAAAATTTTCTTATCCTTAAGACCGCCCGGCACATCTCCTCTGACGATTCGCTGAGCAAGTCCCTCAACCACTGCCGTCTTACCTACACCCGGCTCACCAATGAGAACAGGGTTATTCTTGGTTTTTCGAGACAGAATCCGAATCAGGTTCCTAATCTCATGATCACGACCGATAACAGGGTCCAGCTTCTCGTTTTTGGCCTTTTCTACCAGATCCTGTCCATATTTCTCCAGTGTATCATAGGTAGCTTCCGGATTATCACTGGTTACCCGCTGGTTGCCTCTTACCGTAGACAAGGCCTGCAAAAATCGTTCCCGGGTAATTCCGTATTCCTGAAGCAGAGCCTTAAGCTCTCTGTTCGGATGCTTGAGCATAGATAAAAACAGATGCTCTACCGATACATATTCATCTCCCATCTGCTTGGCTTCATCCTCTGCGCTGATTAATACCTTATTCAAATCCTTACCGATGTAGACCTGTCCCCCCTGAACCTTGACCCGTTTTGCAACTGCCTGTTCAGCACGTCTTACAAAATGCTCTTTCTGAATTTCCATCTTCTCGATCAGCTTCAGAATCAAGCTGTCCTCCAGGGTTAAAAGACTGTAAAGAAGATGCTCCTGTTCAATCTCCTGATTTCCATACTCATAGGCAAGCTTTTCACAGCCTTCCACTGCCTGCATGGATTTCTGCGTAAATTTTGAAATGTTCATAGACTTACCTCCCTCTAAACATAGTCTGGTAGAATTTCTTCAAAATATCCCCTCACCGATTACAAGCAGAACCTGCAACAGGGCTGAATGGAATTGCTGCTTCTCAGCTATAAACTCTCCAGAAAATTGTTTGCGTTGTTATAATTATTTTATAACTCATTTTATTAGCACTGTCAATAGGTGAGTGCTAATAATTCTGAATATTTTTCCAACCCCTTGATTTTACAGGGTTTGCAGAATATTAAAAATTTATAAAATATAGTTTTTGCCTTCTGTACCCTGCCATATCCCTTTTCTGAATAATGGGGTATAACCTTCAGCTCATATTATCATTGTTACAACATAACTCATTCAAAATAATCACCGGCTCTCTGTTAAAATATTCCTGCCCATCAGACTTTATGTGATGATGATGCTTAAGACTTTACTCCCGCCAGCCTGTAAATTACCCAAATTAGATGCATAACTGCTTCCTTATTTCATATGCTATATTCTATGAATAAATTAAACCGATATATCATCACAGGAATAATCTTCGTCATTATCGCCGGTACTCTTTCCCATTTTGTCTATGAATGGTCTGGTAAGAGCTTCATATTGGGCTTTTTCTTTCCGGTCAGTGAATCTGCCTGGGAGCATATGAAGCTATGCTTTTTTCCCATGCTTATTTATTCGTTATATATGAAAAAAAACTGAAAAATGAATATCCCTGCATAGCTTCGGCCTCCTATTTGGGAACCTTACTGGGAGCATTTCTGATTCCGGTAATTTTTTATACCTATTCCGGCATTCTGGGAAGCAGCTTTCTGCCCCTTGACATCGCCACCTTTATCGTCAGTGTAATTCTGGCATTTTGGACTGTTTACAGGCTTACTCTGTCTTGCAGAATTAATCCATACAGCTTCCTGTTGGGACTTCTTATCTGCATCATGGCAATCTGCTTTTTTCTCTTTACCTATCTGCCGCCTGATATAAACCTTTTTAGAGATCCAACAAAATGAGGTGTTTGGGCAGAAATATGGTATTCTTGCTTATGTTGAACAATTTTTATATTAATACAGAAAGGCGGCAGAGAGAAAATCTTTTGCCGCCTGAAAATTTTTCAAAAAGGGCTTGTTTGTGACGTTGCGTAATAATTTATAATATGTCTCAGGAGGTAGATAAGTATGGCAAAATACAGGGCAATTCCGCAGGGGTTTATGACAGTTGGCGAAGCTGCAAGGAAAACGGGTGTTACTGTCCGCACTCTACAATACTACGATAAAGAAGGGCTTCTCTCCCCATCAGCAGAAAGCGAGGGTGGGCGCAGGCTTTATACCGATAAAGATTTGGTTATCCTTCATCAGATTATATCTTTGAAATCACTGGGATTTTCTTTGGACGATATAAAACAACGATTGGTCTCTTTGGAAACACCGGCTGATGTTGCAAATGCTCTTACAGAGCAGGCAGATGATATACGAAGAAAAATAGAACAGCTTAAGGCTTCTTTGTCAGCAATAGAACAGTTAAAAGCAGAAGTTTTACAAATGCAGACGGTCAACTTTAAGACGTATGCGGATATTATTGTCAATCTGCAAATGAAGAATGACTCTTATTATCTTATTAAGCGTTTCGATGATGATACGCTCGACCATATACGCAGTCAATTTGATAAGGAAAGTGGCTTAGATTTTATGGAAAGATTTAACCGCCTGAGTGATGAAATCGTACAGCTTCAAAAGGAAAATGTATCTCCTGAAAGCGAAAAATGCCAACAGGTTGTAAAAGAATATTGGAGCCTGATTATGGAGTTTACAAAGGGTGATATGCGTCTACTCACGAAATTGATAGAGTACGGTAACATTGATACCGCCACAAATGCTTGGGAAGAAAGGCAAAAAATCGTAAACGATTATTTAGAGCCAGCTTTGCAAATCTATTTCTCAAGACTTGGAGAAAATCCGTTTGAGGGGGTGGAATGATGAATAGTGCAATACAAGTTCGTGGATTAAAGAAAAGTTACGGCAACCATATGGTTCTGGGAGGACTTGATTTTCAAATTAAAAAGGGAGAAATTTTTGCTCTGCTTGGCGTAAACGGAGCAGGAAAAACGACAGCACTTGAATGTATCGAAGGTCTAAGAAAATATGACAGTGGTGCGATTACTGTAAACGGGAAAATGGGTATTCAACTTCAGTCATCCTCTTTACCAGCCCATATCAGGCCAATGGAGGCTGTAAAGCTGTTTGCAAAATGGAATAAAACCAAAATTGATTATACCATGCTTAATGGTCTTGGCATCAAAGAAATTGAAAAGAAGCCGTATATACAATTATCCACAGGGCAGAAACGACGATTACATCTTGCCCTTGCGCTTATCAGCAATCCCGATGTTATTTTTCTTGATGAGCCAACTGCGGGACTTGATGTTGAAGGAAGACTATCACTCCACAAGCAAATCCGAAATCTCAAATCACACGGAAAAACAATCGTTTTGGCAAGCCACGATATGGCGGAAGTAGAAACCTTATGTGACCGCATTGCCATTTTGAACAACGGATATATTGTCTTTTGCGGCACAGCTTTGGAACTGACCAATCGGGTTGGGAGAAAATACTTTATCCATATCAAGACGCACCAAGGAGACAACACTTTTGAAACGGACAATATCGAAGACACTTTGATTTCCTTACTGGGCGAATTAAAACAGAAAAAAATCCATGTATTAGATATTAAAGTTGATCGTGGCACGCTGGAACAGCATTTTATCGAAATGGCAAGGAGGGAAGCAGAATGAACGTTTTTTTATGTGGAGTAGCATTACAATGGAAATTGGACATACGCAGTAAATCTTTGTTAGTAACCTGCTATATCGTTCCGCTTATTTTCTTTCTGCTTATGGGTGGTATTTTTACTTCTGTTATGCCTGAAATGAGAAGCACGCTAATACAGTCCATGATTGTAATGAGCGTTTCAATGGGGGCATTTATTGGGTTGCCGCCAATATTGATTGAAACTTATGGAAGTGATGTAAAAAAGGTTTATAAAGCAAATGGAGTACCTTTATATTTAGGTCTTGTTACAATGTTCCTTTCTGCATTTGTGCATTTGATGATTAGCTGTGTCATTATATTACTGCTTGCCCCGATACTGTTTGAGGCGGCTTTGCCAGTACGGCTTCCATTTTTCTTTCTTGCGCTTGCCATATACATCATTGTGTCGTTGAGTATTGGAAGTATATTGGGACTGATTGTAAAAAATCAGGCAAAGCTGACAATGATAGCGCAGCTTGTGTTTTTGCCCTCGATTATGCTTTCGGGAATTATGTTCCCTATCGACTTGCTGCCCGATTTTCTTGAAGCCATTGGGCGTATTTTTCCCGCTTCCTGGGGATACCGATTGATGTTAGATAATGGCTTTTGCCTTGAAAATCTATGGTATCTAATCCTTTTATTGGGTGCGGCGATACTTGTATGTGGAATACTTTTGAATAGACAAAATACAATATAGTGATACCAGGGTCAAAAGGTCTGAACCCACATGAGCTTGCTCAAATGTGGGTGAATGTCCTTGAGACCCGCCAAAATATGAGCTTAAAAGTGGGGCGTA
>SFDP01000041.1 GCA_004558185.1 Lachnospiraceae bacterium
GTCTGAAGCATTAATTATGGAAAGTTGTTCTGGCGGATACCTCTGTATATATGCAGAACCGTCAGTGCAACTTGTCATAAGGTTTTTCTTTCCATAATAGCGATAAGTAATTTTCTCTGTTTCATGCCCCACACGCTTCCCTATAGCTAATGCACTAAATCCCATATTGATAAGAAGAGAAACATGGCTATGACGTAAATCATGAATTCTGATTTTTTTCACGCCCGATGCCTTACAACCTCTTTCCATCTCATGACCAAGATATGATTTTGTAAAACTGAACATCCTCTCACTTTCACCTATCTCATAAAACATTCCAAGATAATCTTTAATCTCATCACACAAAAATGGTGGCAAAGTGATAATTCGATTACTTTTTACCGTCTTAGGTGTCGTAATAATATCCTCCCCCTTCGAGCGATGGAATGTTTTATTAATTCGCAATGTCTGCTTTTCAAAATCAAAATCGCTTGGCGTAAGTGCCAGCAACTCTCCTGAACGAATTCCCGTCCAATATAAAAGCTCAAAAGCATAATAGGAACGCGGCTTGTCCATCATTACCTCTGCAAATTTTAGATACTCTTCTTTCGTCCAAAATTGCATCTCCTTTGATACCTCCTTTCCAATGGTTCCTGCCAGTGAGGACGGATTCTTCGGAAGATTGTAATATTTCATCGCATGTGCAAATATTGCTGTAAGCTGCGCTTGAATCGTCCTTAAATAGTCCTGAGAATATCTTTCTTCCTTTCCTTCGTCCTTAAAGGCTGCCAGAAGCTCATTCTGCCATGCAATCACATCTCTGACTTCAATTTCATCTATCTTACGATCTGCAAAATATGGCAAAATCTTTGTTCTTATGATATGACTTTTCGTCTCCCAGGTACTCTGCTTTAACCTTGATGCCTTGTCTGCTTCGTATATCTCATAGAAGCTACCAAAGGTCATATCTAGCTTCGCCTGAGCTTTTAGCATCATCTCATGTTCCCAGGCAACTGCTTCACGTTTTGTTTCAAAGCCACGTTTTTGTGTCTGCTTTCGTTTTCCTGTGATATCCGTATACCGGTATATCACACGCCACTTGCCGGTGGCATTGTCTTTATAAACCGACATATAATCAACTCCTTTCCACTACTCTTTGCTGTAGCACATTCTTTCATAAAAATATGCTTTACTAACTCTTGCAGCTACAGTAATAAGTCCTTTTGCTTTCAATTCCTTATTCAGCTGTCTTACAATCTCATAAGCCTTTGACTTTGAAACTGTTAAGATTTCTGCAATTTCATCCACTGTTAAAAATGTCTTTTCTTCCATATTCCCTTCGCCTCCTTTCATTGTAGATTTTGTTCGTTGTATTCTCGTCCCCGTTCTGACAGGCAACCCTGCTCGGTACTGTGCCATCCCTTGTACTTCTATTCCCTTGTACTCAGGCGCTCGCTTCATTATGAAGGTCTTGGCGGTTTGTTCGGTCTCGTACACTCATTCAGTTTTACACTTAACTTTTATCCGTTAAGTTAATGTGTAGTTATTATATTAACTCTTTTCAGTTAAGTCAAGACCTTTTTAACAAATAATTAACTTTTTTTGTTAAAGTTCTTCTTGATTACATTATTTACAGGTGCTATACTACACTTAAACAAATTGATTTAACTATAATGCTAATGGCAACATTAACGGACAAAAGGAGGCAACTATGTTAGGAAAAAGAATACGATTATTCCGAAGCAGAAAAGGATTAAAGCAAAAAGAACTCGGTGAAATGGTAGGATTCATGGGTAAAACTTCAGATGTTCGTATCGCACAATACGAAACCGAAGCTCGTACTCCAAAAGATGACCTGATTAAACAATTAGCTGATATCTTTGGTGTTACAACCAGAGCAATCACAGTACCTAATATTGATTCCTATCTTGGATTGATGCATACCTTCTTCGCCCTTGAGGACGAGTATGGATTCCAAATAAGTACCGATAAGGATGGACGTCCATGTATAACTCTCGACGAAAATCATCAGGCTTATGACCAGATAGCACCTATGCTTTTTGCTTGGCTTAGTCAATATTCCAAGCTTAAACAGGGAGAACTCTCCGAAGATGAATATGACAATTGGAGATATAACTACCCTAACATTGAACCAACCACCGGCTATGTAAAGAATGCCATCTCTGACAAGTTGGATGCCGAGCTCCAGGATACATTGTCAGAAGAAATGAAGAAACGAGGTCTGCTTTAATTCCATTTTCTAGTGGCAACAGACCATACAAGAAAAAATCAGATAAATAGAAAAAGACCTTCTCGAAATTCCTTTCCAGTTTGGAAAAGAACTTCAGTAAGGTCTTATTTAAATGCAATTAATATAATATTTCACTTAACACATTTGCGTTAGATTATGTTGCCAAATCGTTGCCAAAACTTAACGCTTTTTGTTTGGAATATGTGTAAATAAAGGCTCGATTTTCACAAATGGTTATTCAAACTCAATCGTCCCCGGCGGCTTACTAGTCAAATCATACAGCACCCGATTAACCCCCCGCACCTCATTAATTATCCTACTCATCACAGTCTGCAGAACCTCAAAGGGAATCTCCGTAGCCTCTGCGGTCATAAAGTCAACCGTATTCACTGCCCGCAAGGCCACCGCATAGTCGTAGGTTCGTTCATCCCCCATAACACCAACGGATCGCATATTGGTAAGTGCCGCAAAATACTGGCCAATACTTCTGGACAGCCCCGCCTTTTCAATTTCCTCCCGGTAAATGGCATCTGCCTCCTGTACGATCCGTACCTTCTCGGCCGTAACCTCACCGATAATCCTAACCCCCAGCCCCGGACCCGGAAATGGCTGGCGATACACCAGCTTCTCCGGAATGCCTAATTCAAGCCCAACCTTACGCACCTCATCCTTGAACAGGCTGCGCAGAGGTTCAATAATCTCTTTAAAATCTACATAATCCGGAAGGCCACCCACATTATGATGGGACTTGATAACTACCGATTCGCCTCCCAGTCCACTTTCCACCACATCGGGGTAAATCGTTCCCTGAACAAGAAAATCTACAGTACCGATTTTCTTTGCTTCTTCTTCAAATACACGAATAAATTCTTCACCAATAATCTTTCGCTTAGTTTCCGGCTCGCTTTTTCCTTCCAGCTTTTGATAAAAGCGCTCCTGAGCATTTACCCGAATAAAATTAAGCTCATAGCTTCCTCTTGGGCCAAAGATTTCCTCCACCTCATCCCCTTCATCCTTACGCAAAAGCCCATGATCCACGAAGACACAGGTCAACTGATTTCCCACAGCCTTAGACAAAAGAACTGCTGCCACAGAGGAATCCACTCCTCCGGATAATCCACAGAGGACACGCCCATTTCCCACTTTTTTTCGAATTTCTCTAATGGAATTTTCCACAAAGGAGTCCATTCTCCAGTCCCCTGAACAGCCACAAATATTGCGAACAAAATTATACAGCATCTTGGTTCCTTCCTGGGTATGTAAAACCTCCGGATGAAACTGAATTGCATACAGCTTACTGGAATCACTCTGAGCAGCCGCTACCGGACAATCTGCTGTGTGGGCTACGATAGAAAATCCCGGAGCAACCTGGGAAATATAGTCAAAATGGCTCATCCAGCAGATAGTTTCCTTTTCCACATCGGCAAACAGGGGAGAACCGGTATCCGTATAGACTAAGGTTTTCCCATATTCACGAACCGGAGCCTTCTCCACCTTTCCTCCCAAAACGTGCATCATCAACTGAGCCCCATAGCAAAGACCCAAAACTGGAATCCCCAATTCAAACAGCTCCTTGGAGTAGGTAGGAGCCTCCTCTTCGTAGCAGCTATTGGGTCCTCCAGTAAGAATAATCCCCTTAGGATTCATGGCCTTAATCTTGTCCAAATCGGTTTTATACGAATAAATTTCACAATACACATTGCATTCTCTGACACGACGTGCCACCAACTGATTGTACTGTCCACCAAAATCTAAAACGATTACCAGCTCTTTATTCATTCCTACCTCCATGACTAAATATTTGTCTTACTTCTCTCTATCTCCTCTATCATTATCATCAAACTATCGAGAGTATTTTCAATAATAGTTGAAATTAATCAAATAATTTAGGGTCAAAAGCCCCTAATGATGATACCTTTGGATTGTTATGTACTTCGTACTCCCACAATCCCGTGAAATATTCGTATATCGTGGTGTTGCCCCCTAAGGTATACTCTTTTTCCAAACAAAACAGGTCGGGCATACCTTATTATAGTATACTCGACCCTGTTAAAAATCAACCACCAATTTGGCAATAGAGGGCAGTATTTCGCTCTACCCTTTCTTTAAACTGCTGCATTTTTTCATTGGAAGGCGGCACCGCTTCTCCCATGGGGTATTCTCTGCCTAATCCCTCATACTTGCCACGCCCAAAGCTATGATAGGGAAGAAGATGAATCTGTTTTACTCCGGGAAGAGAATCTGCAAATCGGGCAATGTCCAGAATTTCTTCCTCCGTATCATTAAAGCCGGGGATTACCGGAACACGAATGATGAGCTCTGTCTGTCCACTGGCTGCAATCTTTCTTGCATTCTCCAGCATCAATTCATTGCTTTTTTGCGTATAGTCGGCATGCTTCGACGGGTTCATATGCTTTATGTCCATCAGATATACATCTAAATATGGCAGAATACTTGCAATCGTTTCGTATTTGGCAAAGCCCATGCTCTCCATGGCTGTATTAATCCCCAATTCCTTAGCTGCCTTAAGCAGTCCCCTGGCAAAATCCGGCTGTAAAAGGCTTTCTCCTCCGGAAAGGGTAAGCCCTCCGTCAGAACGACTGTAATAAGGCATATCCCGCTTTACGGTTTCCATCACCTCTTCCACCGTTACGTCTTTACCCATAATCTTTTTCTTTCCATTGATGACCATGGTTTCTATATCAAAGGATTGAGATTCAGGATTACAGCACCAGCGACACCTAAGAGCGCAGCCCTTCAAAAAAACGATGGTTCGGATGCCCACTCCGTCATGAATGGAGTAGCGCTGTATATCAAATATTCTGCCGGAAATTTTTTTATCATCTTCCATTCCATCTTCCTCTTATCTTCACTATTGGAGGTGGGACAGCTTCATTCGGAGTATCCCCACATTCATCTTCAGATAAGGCTTCCTTTCCTATTTCTCACCAGACTCCCTTTCCTTCAATCAATGTGCCTCTATTTTACCTCAGTCAAATCCCCTACAGATCAAAACATTCTATGGGTTTTTGTTAAGCCTGAGCTTTATACCTGCTATCTATTTACCGCCTGCTCTGTTCTGCGGATAATGTCATCCTGCAGGGATTTAGAGAGGGTAGTAAACAGGGCAGAATAGCCTGCTACACGAACCACCAGACCACTGTATTTTTCCGGATGCTTTTGAGCCTCCAGTAGAGTCTGCCGATCCACCACATTAAATTGCATATGCATACCCTTCTGGTCAAAATATCCGCGAATCAGGGAAATGAAGTTTTCCAGTCCCTTTTGCCCGGACATAGCAGTAGGATGCATCTTCATGTTGAATAAAGTTCCGTTGCTGGCAATAGCATGATCCAGCTTGGCCACCGAGTTGCAGGCTGCCGTAGGCCCGTTAACATCTCTTCCCGAGGTAGGAGACACTCCATCTGCCACCGGAGTATGCGCCAGCCTTCCATCAGGAGTAGCACCTGTCTGTGCACCCAAAGGCACATTGGCCGATACGGGATAAAGTCCCGCCTGGAAGCTTCCCCCTCTTGGATTGGTGTATTTTTCCAGAGGTCTGGTATACAGATAAGCCGCTTCTCTGGCCAGAGTATCTACCTCATCAATGTCATTTCCGAACTTGGGCAGTTCGTCAATCATATCCAGAATTTCCTGATAACGCTTTTTCTCTGCCTGGGGTAATTCCATATTTAATACCTGCTTAATGGTCAGGGCAATGATTTCCGGTGTTACCTCCTGTCCTGCCGCTTTCAGGCTCTTTCCTACCTGAACGGCTACTTCACCTGCTGTAATGGCATCGAAGCCCTTACCATAGTTCATTTCCAGCGCCCGCTTTAATTCTCTCATGGTCACTTTCTTTTCTTCAAATACCAGCTTCTTTACGGTATATAAGGAGTCCGCCACATTGGCAATACCAAAGCCCTGTGGTCCGGTAAAATTATAAATGGCACCACCCTCCTGGGCACTGATTCCCCGCTTCATACAATCCTCCACCAGACAGGATTCAAAAGGCAGAGGGCATAAAGTGGCATGGGCTTTATCAATAGCATTATCTGCATTCACCAACAGGGAAATATTATATTCCATCTGCTGCCGGTAGGCTTCATAAAACTCCTCAAAGGTTCTGAAGCCTTCCACATCGCCGGTCTGAATGCTGGCAAGCTCTCCCCGGTCGTAACCATTGGAAAATACCATTTCCAGAGGCCGGCACATATTAAAGAAAGCTGCATCATGCCAGCCATCCGTTTTTCCGCTGACCTGAGGCTCCACACAGCCGATAATATTATAATTTCTGGCATCCTCCATGCTGATTCCCCGATTCACCAGCGCCGGAATGATCACCTCATCGTTATAATAAGCAGGCAGGCCGATACCCGTTCTGGTTAACTGAGCAGCCCGCATTAGCAGCTCTCTGGAGGAACCGTTCCATACCCGGATAGACAGGGAGGGCTGAGGTAAAAATACGTGCTCAGAGGCAGTAATGCACATGAAAGAAAGATCATTCGTGGCATCCCTTCCCTCTGCAGTCTGTCCCCCCACGATCAGATTCTGGAACAAGGAGTAACCGGCAAAGCCTTCTGCACTCGCTGCATCACGGCATTTATTCAAATCATTCAGCTTTACCCAAATACAATCGATTAACTCCTGGGCATATTCACGGGTCAGCCTTCCCGACAAAATATCCTTTTCATAGAAAGGATACATATACTGGTCAAAGCGCCCCGGAGAAATGGAGTGCCCGCTGGACTCCACCTGTAAAAGCTGCTGAATAAACCAGAAGGACTGACAGGCCTCCTGGAAGCTTTGAGCCGGATTCTCCGGTACCCTGTCACAGATCCGGGAAATTTCCAAAAGCTCCTTCTTTCTCGTCACATTAGTTTCCCGCTCCGCCATGGAGGCTGCCAATATGGCATACCGCTTTGCATAGGTAATCACCGCATCACAGGAAATCAGTACCGCCTCCAGAAAGGTCATTTTTGCAGCATAGTTTGCATCTCCAAAGGAGCAGTCTGCCATCTCTTTCCTGGCCTTTTCCTTAATTCCCTTAAGCCCCAGCTCAAGCACCTGATCATAGTGTACCGTCACATGACCTACTCCGTTGTAAAAATAGTTTCCCGGAGTAAAAAAATTATGCTCCATTGCTCTTAAGGTTTCCGGTGCCATATAGGAAGTAGCCAGTTCACTGGTGGTTTTCCCCTTCCAGTAAGCATTTGCTTCCTTCAGCTTCTTTTTGGTGTCTTCACTTATGTAAAAAGGATCTGCGCTTCTGGTAGCCACCGTATCAAATTCTGCTTCCAGCCATTCATAGGAAAACTCAGGGTAGGTCTGGCAGCCTCTTGGTGCCAGCGTTGTACTTCCCACGATCAGTTCTTCCGGCCGGATAATAATGGGCAGATGCTTCAATATATGCTCAAAGGCTTTGGCTTTACGAATCACTGTTGGCTGCCCTTCTGTAGCCTGATAAGACTGAGTAATCAGTTGAGCTCTTGCAGCTTCGATTTCCGGCATTTTGGCAAATAAATGATCCACCATTCTTTTAATCCGTTCTGATTTTGCTATGGGGGTAGGATTATACATCATCATTTCGCTTTCCTTTCGCTTATTTTTATTTCTGTCCAACTAAACTTCCATGCTTTTTTAATACAGCCATGAATGAAGGCAGTATCTACGGGAGTTTAACCGATCATGTACACAAGGACCGTAGCGCTTGACGCCTCTAAGCCCTCAAGAGTAAATGCTTCCGGCTGATTTAAAATATACTTTTGCACTGGTGTACTGCCTAAATAAGAAGGTGTATGGTTATATCATTCCGGCATTTCCTCCTTGGGATAGATACACTGAATCCCATGCTCCTCAAAGGCACTAAGCCATCTTGCTTCCGGCTTTTTATCCGTAATCACCACATTCAATCTGGACAACTTACATATATTGGAAAAAGCCACCTTATCAAATTTGGAGGAATCTACAGCCAAATAAACCTTAGCCGAGGCCTTAATCATACTTTGCTTAATGCTTCCCGTTTCTTCATTTCCTTCCGTAACGCCTTTCTCTAAATCCAGACCCTTACAGGAGAAAAAAATCTTGTCTGCATTATAAGCCTCGATACTGTCTGCCGCCTTTTTTCCTAGAAGAGACATGGAGCCGGGCTTTAAAAGACCGCCTATTGCGATAATATCCCAGCCGGATACATCCGACAATTCCAATAAATTTTCGATGGAATTGGTAATCACCGTCAAATGCTTTTTCTGTTTTATATTTTTGGCAATGAATACTGCCGTTGTAGAGGCATCCAGAAAAATGTGTTCTCCGTCATGAATTTCCTGATTGACCAAATCGGCAATCTTTTGCTTCCCCAGAGAGTTCGCCTTCCAGCGGACATTAAAGGGGAGATCAATGTTGCCTATTTCGTTGATTACTGCCCCACCGTAGCTTTTGATTACATGGCCTTCCTCTGCCAGCTTTTCCAAATCACGACGTATGGTTTCTTCAGACACCTTGTATTCTTTACTAAGTTCACTGACAATAACCTTCTTCTCGGCATGAACTCTTTCCAGAATCCGTTTTCGTCTTTCAGCAGCAAGCATATCTTCCTCCTTCCTTCGCCTTGAAGGAAAAATTTTATTCTGCACAACTAATCTTAGCATCAAGTGGTCTGTACATTAGTGTAATGGGGTTAAATCCTTTTGCTCATGTGGTTACTTCGCCAGATAAAGTTGCAATTCTATTTGAATGCAAATTTGCATGGTTCTGAACGGTTTCAATATATTAAAAAATATACGGCACCAGCTTATCTGATGGACGGGCAATAACGGAGCTGTCCAGAAACATTCCCCTGTCTCCGGCCTCTGCCTTTGCTTTTTCTATAGCCGCCTCTACTGCCGCAACGCTTCCTGTCAGAGTCATATAGCTCTTCCCACACATTCCTTTAGCCAGCCTTAATTCAATCAGCTCCACAATAGCTGTTTTAGCTGCCAGATCTGCCGCCACAATCAGGGCTGAAACGTCATAGGTCTCCAAAATCCCCAATGCATCTATATGTTCCGGATGAGTAGTTCCATAAATTGCGGGAAAAATAGACTCATGGGGATTTCCCAATACGAAGGTATCCATAATTCTTTCCTGATACCTTCCCTCTACCGCTTCCACAGAAGCTCTTACCGCACTCAATTCTCCGGTAATCAAAATTACAAATTTTCCAGGACAGGTAACCTCTGCCTGCAGAATCTCCACATCCGCTGCCTTAGCCATATCATCTGCCGCCTTAAATCCGGTGGCCACCGTGGTGCACTCTACCATTCCAATAGCTCTTGCCATTTGCTTTACCTCACCTTAATTACGATCTCTTTGTCACTTGCCTTGGCTACCACTCCCTCTATGGAAGCATGAATGCCTGTACTCAATCCTTCTGCCGGCTGACCAATCAGTTGTCCTTTAGTCACTTTTTCGCCTTCTTCTACGATTGGCAGGGCGGGCGCACCAATATGCTGGCTCATGGGAATTCTCACCCGGTCAATACGGGCTATATTCTCTTCAAAAGGAGCCGCTGTATCATAACCTGCCAATCCCAGCCGTCTTGCCAGTCGATGAACAGGCAGCTTTTTCAGATCCCTATCCCACTCCACTAAAGCCGGCTCCCGTTTTTCCACTTTTACTCCTGCTGCCCTTAATCCTGATTTAAACTGCTGAATAATGGAACGAGGGGAAAGTCCCTGAGGACAAGCATAATTTTCACAGATTCCGCAGCCGCTGCAATAGGCTGTATTCATATAAATCTTTAAGTCTGATAAATCCTGCTGCCCCACTGCCCGCATAACCAAATGCGGTTCAATGGGATGTCCCAGCATATGTCTGGAGCATAAATCCGTACAGGCTCTGCATTGACAGCAGGCTGAGGATGCTCTTCTGCGCTCTATCTCCAGATTTTTTTCCATCCTTCTGGCTAAGTAGTGTTCCTGCGGAAGGACAATAATGGCATTAGTGGTCTTGGTAATCAGAGTATTCTCTCCCCCCAGCTTTCCCATCATGGGGCCTCCCATCAGGTATACCGGATTGGCTGTTGTCAGCTTACCGGCCAGGGCAACTGCCTGCTTCACCGTTGCTCCCAGAGGAACTCTTATGGTCAATGGTTGTTCAACCTCACCTACAATGGAGACCAGCTTTTCGGTAACCGGCTTTTTATCATGAACTGCCCGATACAGATTGTACATGGTTTCCACATTATACACTACCACCTGCTCATCTATAGGAAGTCCTCCGGGCTTGATTACCCGCCCTGTGGCTTCATAAATCAAAACCACCTCATCTCCCATAGGGTAAGAAGCCTTGAGGGAGCATATTCGAATATTCGGATATTCCCCCAGTATCTCTTCTACCGCCCGGATGGTGGTTGTATATTCACTTTTAATTCCAATAACCGCTTCCTTAGCTCCAAGAACAGTTCTTACTTCCTCCAGCATTTGAAGGATCTCTTCCCTGTGCGCTGCCAAAAGCTGTCGGTGGAGCTTAAGCAAGGGTTCACATTCCACACAATTTAAGATGACCGTATCTGCCTGATCGGTCATTTTGGCATAGGCCGGGAAACCGGCTCCACCGGCTCCCACTATACCAAATTCTCTTGCAATCGCTTTTAATTCATTGATCTGCATATACATCCTCTGCCCTATTTGTTCCAGTCCTGCCCCTCATCTACAATGCCTACAATCGCTGCATCGACAGGAGCATCACTCATGTCACAGCCTATTCTTGCCGCACTCCCCTGAGCTACCAGCACATACTCACCAATACCTGCCCCGATAATATCAATGGCCACCAGACGGCTTTGTCCTGTGTTCATCTTCTCCACCGGCTCCACCACCATGAATTTATTACCCACTAATTTTTCACTTTTTCTGGTGGAAAACAGACTTCCTACAACTTTTCCTACAAGCATAGCTTTCTCCTTACGGGCTCTGAACCTTCTAGACAAATTTTTGTGAATCATTCTGCGTTATTGGTCCAGTTATTTAGAAACCGTTACACTAGACGATAAGCGCTAAATCGCCCTGTTTAACCTGACAGGCATTCGCCTCATCGGTATCAATATGCATTTCCAGGGTAAAGGATTCATCTACACGAATCTTTACCTGCTCCAGAAGTGCTCCTCTCTCATCACCCATCCGCACACAGACCATATCCCCATCTTTCAGGCCCACAGTCTTTGCCTCAGTCGGCGGCATATGAATATGCCTGGCTGCAACAATGCAGCCTTCCTGCAGATAGATAGCGCCCTTTGGACCCACCAGGGCAATAGGTGCACTTCCTGCAATATCTCCAGATTGTCTGGTAGGTGCCTTTATTCCCAATGTACGGGCATCGGTGGCAGAGATTTCCACTTGGGACTTACTTCTTACAGGGCCTAAAATACGAACATTTTCAATGGCTCTGAGCTTTAGCCCTACGATGGTGCACTGTTCATTGGAAGCAAACTGACCGCCCATCAGCTCATTCTTTTTCGTCAACTGGTAGCCCTTACCGAAAAGCCTTTCCACATCCTCCTGAGTCAGATGAATATGTCTGGCTGAAATTCCTACAGGAACCTTCATCAAAGGTTTGTCTGCCTTACTGCTTTCCATGGCCTCCAGCACCAACCTGGTAATTACTTCAATATTCTGCTCTGTATTCAAGTCCTACCTCCACTTCTGATGAAGAACATCTTCCTAATTCAGGCCTACAGATTTGTCCTTCGGCCCTTTCCTTAGCCTTTTACCTTCGGAAGAATCATTTCTACATCATTATGCGGTCTTGGTATTACATGAGTAGCTACCAGCTCGCCCAGAGAAGACGCACTGTTAGCCCCGGCCTCTACGGAAGATTTAACGGCTCCTACATCTCCGCGTACCATTACGGTTACCAGACCGGAACCGATTTTCTCCGTTCCCACCAAGGTAACATTTGCCGCCTTACACATTGCGTCTGCTGCCTCAATCGCTGCTACTAAACCTCTGGTTTCCACCATTCCTAATGCTTCTAATGCCATAATTACCTCCACTCTGAAGCCTTTAGGGCTTCACCTAAACTTTTACACAATCTACTTTTCTTTGGGAACAAAATCCGGTGGATCCTCACCCAACATTTTGCTCTCTGAGGATGGCTCCTCTTTTCCTCTAAAACGACTGGCCGACAACTGTACCATCCGAACGATTTCCGGATGGGGATTGGGAAGAATACCGGTAGATACCGGCTTCTTAATGGCATTTGCCGAAGCCGCCTCAACCGACTGCTTTACTGCCTCCACTTCCCCTTCCACTACCAGAGTAACCAGCCTTCCGCCCAGCTTTCTTTCCCAGGTGGCCAGGGTCACATCTGCTGCTTTAGCCATAATGTCCAGGGCATCCATAGCCGCTACCACACCTGTGATTTCAATGAATCCATACGCATTACCCATGCCGGTTCTCCTTCATCCGCTTAAATCTTGGGAAGAATCTTTTCAACATCATTATGCGGTCTGGGAATAACATGGGTAGCCACCAGCTCTCCCAGCTTACTTGCCGCACTGGTTCCCGCCTCCACTGCTGCCTTAACGGCTCCTACATCTCCACGTACCATTACGGTTACCAGACCGGAACCGATTTTTTCTGTTCCTACTAAAACAACCTCTGCTGCCTTTGTCATTGCATCTGCCGCCTCAATTGCTGCAGTAAGTCCTCTTGTTTCCACCATTCCTAATGCTTCCTGTGCCATGTGTTAATCCTCCTTAACAATCTGTTATTTTTTATTTTTCCATTTTGCAGTACCACACTCAATCTGGTTCTGCCATCCCACTAGTGCAACGGTTTTAAATTAACTACACCATATCACTTGTCTATTTTCCCGATAGCACAGGACAAAAATCCTCAGCGTAGCCCGCTACGCCTACGTTTTGCGCTGATTTTCAGCATTTTTTCTGTATCACCTGTTGGTCTTGCAATAATGTGCCTGGATACGATTCCGGTATGTGCCGCCGCCACCGCCTCTGCTGCTTTCATGGCTTCCTCCACATCAGCAATGCTTCCTCTGAATTTCACCGTGACCAGAAGAGGGACTGGTAAGGCATCTGCATTGGCCGGTTTGTTTTTATCAAACACCTCCAGCGTTACATTTCCTGCCTTGCAGCCTGCATCCGCTGCCAGAAATGCACAAACAAGGCCAAATACTTCTAACAGACCTACCGCTTCCTGACTGCCACCTGTTATCCGATTATCCATATCCTATCCTTTCTAAGGTCTCCTGCTGCCCTGTGATTTTCTACTGATTCACAATAGCAATCTTGAGTCCCGTCATCTCCAGATTCTTCTTTAATGCCTCATTAATTTCCTCCAGAGGATATTTATGGGTAATCAGTTCTGCCATTGGCAGTCCAATACCTTTTGCTCTTTTCAGAAAATCAAAGGTAGTCGCATAATCTCGCAGAGTGTAGACCCAGCTTCCTACCAGCGTGATTTCCTTTGCGCACAAATCAAAATGTGGATTAATAGATGCCTCTCCTCCATTGACAAAGAAACCTAACTCGCACAGTCCCCCGCCATTACGGATAAATTTATAGATATTGCTGTGTGCCATAGGATTTCCGGTACATTGAAAACCGAAATCTGCCAAATGACCATCAAAGGAAGCCTCCACTGCTTTTGTCAAGGCCTCAATTCCATTATGCTCATTGAAGCTGACCGTCTTGGAAGCCCCCAGCCTTTTTGCAAAATCCAGTCTGGACTGATTCCCATCCACTGCTGTGATATTCTCAATTCCCATGGTTCTGAGCACTGCGATGCAGATCAGACCAATAGGTCCGCAGCCCTGTACCACAACCCTGCTGTTAAATCGCAGGATCCCGGTAGTCTTGGCTCTTTCTACAGCATGAATCAGCACTGCGGAAGGCTCAATCAAAATGCGGGAATCCAAATCCAGGTCGCTGACATTGAACACACTGGAGCCTTTTCTGATTAAAATATAATCGGAAAACCATCCATTCAAATGAATGTCATCGTCGGGAAGCAGCCCATATACATCCGCATCACCTACATTCTGCTTATTCATGTCATACATGGTAATATCCGAATTGTCCTTGAAGATCATACAGGTAACTACCTTGTCTCCCACCTTAAGTTCCTTACCCGCACTGTCTTTTTTGACATTTTTGCCCATTTTAACGATTTCTCCCGTACCTTCATGCCCTAAAGCCACGGGGATCAGGCCAAAGGGATCACGCTTAAACTCATGGGCATCCGTTCCGCAGACACCACATCCCTCTACTTTGACCAGAATATCGTCATCTCCTACCTCCGGCATGGGAAATTCCTTTACCTCAAATCTCTCCAGTCCGGTAAGCATCGCTACATGAGCGGTAGAAGGAATCTTCCCTTCATATGTACCTGATGCAGCTAATGATCCTGCTGTCGCAGTGGACATCTGCTCCAGAACCTGTCGTACGATCTGCTCAAGCTCCTGTTCTTTCATCTTTACCTCCATTTCTTCACTCCTTACCTGATACATAAGCTGTCCGACATGGTACAGCGTCTTCTCTTGGTAAAGGTCTGTGCACTGGTTAAGCCCTCCCCCGTTCGAGAGGCAATGGTGAAGGTACAATAGCCTTCTCCTCCGAAGCCCAAAGCCGCATAGCTGGGACCGTTTTTCACCAAAATAGCGGTGTCCAGAGCCTTGGCATATTCTGTTATATGATCCACATTCTTGGAATGGATATGAGCCGAATGGCGATTGCCATGCTCCAGCCAGAGCGCCGTTTCCACTCCTTCATGAAAATCCTTTACCCGAACCATTCCCAGAATAGGCATCATTAATTCTTCGGAAATCAGGGGATGTTCCTTTTCCCCTTCAAAAACGATACAGCGCACATCTGCTCCTGCTTCTACACCAACCATAGCCAGCAGGTCTTTTGCACTCCTGCCTACACATTGGCGGTTCAATGTACCCTTAGGGGTAAGTACGGTATCTGCCAATCTTTGAATTACTTCCTTATCTGCAAGATACCCTCCGTTCTCCGCAATGATATAATGCATCAGCTCATCTGCAATGCTGTCTACGGCAACTATCTCTTTTTCAGCAATACAGGGCAGGTTATTATCAAAGGTACAGCCGTTAATAATATCCTGAGCTGCCTTTCGTAAATCTGCCGTTTCATCTACCAGAACCGGCGGATTGCCTGCTCCTGCTCCAATAGCCCTTTTCCCTGAGGAAAGTACGGCAGTTACTACTCCCGGTCCTCCTGTAGCCACCAGAAGGTGGATTGCAGGATGCTTCATCATCACTGCACTGCTGTCCAGAGTAGGTTCCTCTACTGTTACCGCTATATTATCCGGCCCTCCTGCTTCCAGAGATGCCTCGTTAATCATGTTGATCGTGAAAATGGTCGTCTTTTTGGCATTGGGGTGGGGATTAAAGACCACCGTATTTCCTCCTGCCAGCATTCCGATACAGTTGCAGATAACCGTTTCGGATGGATTAGTAGCCGGTGTAATTGCTCCGATTACCCCAAAAGGACCCATTTCCACCAGGGTTAAGCCTCTGTCACCGGACCAGGCAATGGTGCTGATATCCTCTGTCCCCGGGGTTTTTTCTGCGGTGAGATGATGCTTGAGGATTTTATCTCCTACATTTCCCATTCCGGTTTCATTTACCCCCATATTGGCTAAAAGCTCAGCATTCCGATGTACCTTTTCTCGTATAACAGAAATAATTTTTTCCCGTTGGTCTAAAGTCATCAGGCGTACCTTCTTCTGCGCTTCAATAGAAGCAGCAATGGCATCGTTCATGTCTTTAAACACACCATGCATACCGGTAACCTCTCCGGTAATCTGCATATTGGCCATGACCTTTTGTACAATGGTCTGAACCAGTCGTTCATCTACAGACACTTGATTACCTCCTTTAATGCGGAGCTCCCATAGGCCGCCAGTTCCGTATCCTCACCGGCACTGCCTCCCGAAACAGCAAGGGCACCAATCATGGTCTTTCCCACCATCAGGGGCTCTCCGCCTCCTAATATCATCACTTTTCCATTATTAGAAAATTGCAGCCCATACAATTCTCCACCGGGCTGACACAGTCTGGATAATTGGCTTGTAGCCATCTGAAAGGCTGTGGCGGTATAGGCCTTGTTCACTGCCACATCAAAGCTGCCGTGATAGGCTTTGTCCATACAGTGAACGGCTACAGGTCTTCCCGAAGCATCGGAAACCGCAATCACTACTGCCAGTCCCATCTCCCTTGCCTTCTCTTCAACAGCTTCAATCAGCTTAACAGCCAGTCTCAGAGACATCACCTCTTTTACAATTGCTCGCCCCACCAGTTCCTCCGTCAGCTTTTCCAGTCTGCTTTCTTTCATGTTTATTTCCCCAACTGCTCCAAAACCTTCCTGGTAATTGCTGCTACCAGTTCCTGGCTGTCCTCGGATTTATGGCTGGTACCGCAGCTTCCTCCGCAGTTATGGCAGTTTTCTCTGCCCTTGTTTTGGCAAAGATCTGCAGGGTGCCGCCCCGGGAGTCCCATCTTTCTTCTGATTTCATACAGCTTCTCAATCTGTTCTTTGTCAAATTCTTTCGGTCCGCCCAGCATTTTTGCCTTGTACAGCAATTCCGCATAGAACTCTACCGATTCCATTTTCATATATGCAGCCATCAAATCTGTGGACCAGGTCAACGCTCCATGACTTTCCAAAAGGACTGCATCAAAATGCTCCAGATAAGGCTCTACCGCATCCGGTATTTCCATAGTAGACGGAGTTCCGTAAGGAGCAATAGGCACACAGCCCAATGCAATGACTGCTTCCGGCATAATAGGCTGGGTCAAGGGTATTCCGGCAATGGCAAAGCTGGTAGCAAAGGTGGGATGTGCATGAACAACAGCACCTACATCAGGTCTTTTCGCATATACTCTCATGTGCATTTTGATCTCTGAAGAAGGCTTGAAGCCCTTGTTTGCCTGAATCACATTGCCCTGTGCATCTACCTTACAGATAAATTCAGGTGTCATAAACCCTTTGGATACTCCAGTAGGAGTGCACAGAAATTCGTTGTCATTCAGCTTAACGGAAATGTTACCATCGTTGGCCGCTACCATGTTGCGATCGTAGATTCTTTTCCCTACGTCACAAATCATTTTTTTGATTTCATATTCGTTTGGTGCCATGTTTCATTCTCCTTTTCATGTATGTTTCTGTTCAGAAGTCATCTGCCAATACCAAATGAGTATCAGTACCCTGCCCCCTGACCATTGTTACCTCTGATTCGCTACTACGATACATCGAATAATAAGCAGTGATGTTGTACACAAGCGGCTTGGCCGCTTAACACTTATACATCCAAAGCAGTAAATACTTCCGACTGTTCTGAAATACTAAGTTCTGCTGATGGAACAAACGGTATAGCCAAGAGTCTGCTCCACATACTGCAAAATGGCCTGCATAGACGCTTCTACCTGTGATACCGTTCCGGTCACTACGACCGAGCCCGAGAACCAATCTACAAAGCCCAGCTCTACACCTGCCGACTTAATTCCGATATCTGCCATGATAATGGCTGTTTCCACAGGACTGACCGTAAGAATCCCTATGGCAGACCCGGCGCACTCCATCCGAAGATTAAGTCCCAGCTTTTCATATAAAACAGGATCCGGATTGGCAATTATGTGAGCCAGAGTGATCTGCCTTCCGGGAACCAGTTCCTGTATAATTCTCTGCTTATTCTCCATCGTTTCTTTCCTCTGCTGGCTAAGTCCTTCGCCTTCTTTGATTCCGATAGAAGTATGTGGACTTTTTGATAGCTTGATTATAAACCTTTGTTAAATTTAAGTCAACACAAAACAACACTTTTTATTTGATTTTATGCGTGTTTTATCCTTTATTTTTTATTTGAATGTGGTTTTTAGTTTTATTATATTTGTTTTTATTGGTTTTTGTTTGTTTTGTTGTTTATTCTGTAGATTTTCTTATTGGCTATTTTCCCTGATTGGGCTATACTAAGAAAAAGAGCTGCTAATACTCAGAAGTTGAGGAGCATTTAATGAATATTTATCCTGTTTACTTTGATTTACATACACACACCATCAGCAGCGGTCATGGTTCAACGGATACCTTAACGGATTTGGCCAGAGCCGCAGCCCAAAGAGGACTGAGTGGTCTTGGTATATCTGACCACGGCCCTGCCACTGTCGGTTCTGCAAATGAATCCTATTTCCGCAATCTGACCTTTGCCGGTAAAGAGCGCTTCGGTGTGAGACTCCTGTATGGTGTGGAACTGAATATTTTGAATGAGCAGGGAGCTGTAGATTTGAAAGACGAGCTTCTGTCTTCTCTCGATTATGCCATTATCAGTATCCACCCTCCCATTTTCACCCCCTGGGCTCATAAAGATTTGACCGATGCTTATCTTGCTGCCATGAATCATCCCAAGGTGCGGTTTTTAGGTCATATTGACGACGCCCGTTTCCCTTCAGACTTCCATCGGCTGTTAAGAGCGGCAAAAGAAAGAGGAATATATCCCGAAATTAATAACGGCTCCTTAGCGCCCGATGCCTATCGGGTAGGCGGATCCGTCAATTGTCTACGGATTTTGGAAATTTGCAAACAGATTCAGCTTCCGGTGCTTCTTTCCAGCGACAGTCACGGCAGAGCAAATGTAGGCAATATGGAATATATTTTTCCTTTGCTTGACGCCTGTGATTTTCCGCCAGAGCTGGTCTTAAACTGCAATCCCGATGTATTCAGCCTTTTAAACCGAGGCGAGTGAACTCTATTAAAAAAGTCCTGCTTTTCACAGGACTTTTTCTACAGTCTGGATCAAGTGTGGTCAGTACACTTGATTCTTATTCCTTTCTTACTCCAGACGGAATCTGGAAATCAATGAGCCCAGACTCTCTGCCTGTGCCGACAGCTCCTCACTGGTAGCTGAGCCTTCCTGTGCTGAAGCAGAATTGCTTTCCACCACTTGGGAAATCTGCTGTACACTCATTTCAATATCATTGATAACAGCCGCCTGCTTATTGGAGGATTCCTGTACATTCTCCATGGAGTCCATGATTTCCTGTATTCCTTCAATGACCTTATTCAGGTATGCAGCAGTATCCTTCGTAATTACCCCACCTGAGTTTACTACCTCTATAGAGGTTCCGATCAACTCACGGGTATCCACTGCCGATTTGGAGCTCTGTTCCGCCAGCTTCCTTATCTGGTCTGCCACAACCGAAAAGCCTTTCCCTGCCTCTCCGGCTCTGGCTGCTTCTATCGCCGCATTTAACGAAAGCAAATTGGTTTCGGAAGCTATCTCTTCAATATTCTCAATGATATGGCTGATTTGATTAGAGGATTCCTCTATTTTTTCCATGGCAGCGCTTAATTCTTCCATCTTCTGCTGCCCTATTCGGGCTTCCTCTACTACTTTGGAAGCACGTTCATAAACCTGATTGGTAGCGGTATTATTCTTTTCCACATGGCCGGATACGTCTGTAATATTTGCCAACAGCTCTTCCACACTTCCAGCCTGATCCGTAGCTCCTTCCGCCAGGCTCTGTGCACTTTCTGCCATTTGCAGTGCACCTGCCTCCACCTGACGGGAACCCTCATTAATCTCACTAAGTGTTTCTTTAAGCCTGGTGTTAAGCTGGCGCATGGACAGCAAAAGCTGCTTAAAGTCTCCCACATAAGCATCATCGCCAATCCTAGTATGAACCGTGAAATCCCCCTTTGACATTTCCATAAGGAGATAATCTATGTCACTGATAATCGTATTCATCTGATTAACGATTAATTTCGTTGACTCTGCCAACCAGAGTATCTCATCATCAGTATCAATTTCCTCCACAGGCGCACTAAGATTACCCTCTGCCAGCAGATGCAGCCGTTTTGCACAGATTTCGATGGGATTAGTGATCTTATTCCCAATCTTTTTCGCTATTGCAGTAGCCAGCAGCATCATAAGTGCCATTAAAATAAGGGTAACAAACATACTCAAAAACAGGGTATTATTATAGTCTGAATAAGGAACGGATATGGCCATGCTCCAGGAATTCATCTCCACCGGAACGTAGGCAATCAGTCTCCACTCACCGGTATCTGCATCCCTATAGGAGCCATAACCACTTCCCTGATTAACCATATCCTGCTCATAACGAGCGTGCTTGCTCCATTTTCCACTGGCCTCAGCCGCCTGGATTTTGTTTGATGAGGTAAGAACCGCCTCACTATTCGTGTGGGCAACCATGTTTCCTTTGGAATCCAGCATATAGGCATATCCTCCTTCACCCACTGCCAGATCCGACATAATGTCACATAATTCCTCTCCATCTATAACCGCTGTTACCGTTCCCACTATCTTAGTATCTCTCAGTCCCTTATCCCATAACGGAGTACAGACCACGATAACAAAGCGTCCGGCTGAAGTATCATACTGCGGATCACTGATTACGGTTTCTCCTTCCATGGCCATAAGATGCAGGGTTGCATCATACTCCATCTTCCATGGCGACATATCATCGCCATCAGCATCACGCAGGATCCATTTCAGCCAATTATACTTTTTCTGAAATCCATCCAGTATTTCCTCTTTACTCGCCCAACTGCTCTCACTGCTCGACAGCCGGGCTATGGTACCGGCAACCTCTACTACCGACATAGCCCCTGTAAGCTCCTTGGAAACTGCCTGTGTGGCAAACTCGGCTATTACCGGCAGATTACGCGAAAGAGTAGCCTGTACCCCTACCAGATTCAGGACACTTCCGCATATCCCCAGCACCAGAATTGCTCCTGCCATCAGGATCATAACCGGTCTTTCTACCTTTTTCCTGATAGACGTTTTGATTGTTTTCAACTTTCCCCCTCCTTCTCTTTTGTAACTATATCCGAGCCGAACACACCATATGGCAATTACCTGCCTCAATGTAGCAGAAGCTTATTATTCAGTGATATCAGTGACTCGAATCCTGTCCATTATATCACTTAATTCGACTTCTCACAATACAGAAGATAGTTTATCGCACAATTCTCTTTATTTTTTAAAATAGTGCGAAAAAATTAGAAGAAATATACCGGCATGGCATCCCCTATGCCAAAGGTTTCCCCCGGCATGGCATCCCGGTCAAGTATCTGGGTGCTTTTTTGGTACACTATTTTATCCATAGTCTGCCTGGATGCTGCCCCGATCACTCCTGAAACGGCTGCCCTTGCCTTTCCTCTGGGTGCCGCTTTCTTAGCCGCAGCTTCCTGAGAAGCTGTCTGCGCTGCCGCCTTTGATGCTCTTGCCATACTTCCCTTACCTACTGCCATAGTCCATTACCTCCTTTGCCAGCTTGCCAAACTCTTTGGCGCTTCTGGTCTGCTTTTTATACACTGCTACAGGCACGGAAGCATCCTGTGCCCATTCAATGGAAGAATCCACATGAATAAATGTATCAAACACATGAATATTTCCATAATCTGATAATACCTCTCTGGTCTGGCGATAATAATTCTTTCGTTCATCTACTTTAGTAATCAGTACCCCCATTATCTGTGCCTGGGTCATTTCACCCATGGAGTTTAAAAAATCAAACATATTAGCCAGACCAAAAAGTCCCCACGGAGAAGCCTCAACGGGCACGATCACATAATCTGCCGCACAGAGAATATTAATGACCCAGGTACCCAGTGTAGGAGGTGCATCAATTAGTATATAATCATACTCCCCTGCCTTCCGGATGCCTTGAAGACATTTTTTCAATACAAGCTCTCTTTGCAGCATGGTGAACAGATCATATTCGATCTGGCTCATCAACGTAGAAGAGGGGATTATATCCAGCTTCTCATAATCGGTGGAAACGACAAAATCAGACAAATCCCGGCGGTTTTTTATGGCACAGTATAAATTTTTTTCTCCCTCTGCCATTTTGAGCACCTTCTTTTCATCAAAATAGGACAGGGACAGATTTAACTGCATATCTCCGTCAATAAGCAATACCCTTCTTCCTGCCGCCGCCAGCTCATAGCCCAGATTGGCACAACTGGTAGATTTACCGCTTCCTCCTTTATTATTTGTAAAACAGATCACCTTTGGTTTACTCATAGATTTCCACCGCAAAAGAGTCTGCTACCGAGCGTCTTGCTTCCTGTAGGCTCGTAAACACACCGGCCTGGAGCATCTGAGCCAGAATATTTCCGATAGCTGTTGCCTCACCAGGCCCTGCATGAACAGCCGTACCGGTATATTTCGCCGTTAACTGGTTAAGATATACTGCATTGGAGCCGCCTCCGATAATGTTAATCCGGTCATACTTTACTCCTGTCAGCTTCTGAATCTCTTCCAGCTTCTCTCCATAGCATTTTGCCAGGGAATTATAAATGACGCTGGCCAGCTCAGGCAAGGTCTCAGGTACCTGCTGATTGGTTTTGCGGCAATAACTCTTTATGGCTTCTACCATATCATCGGGAGAAAGGAAGCTGTCATCCTGGCAATCAACGATCGTAGAGATCTTTTCTCTTGACGCCTGAGCGCAAAGCTCGCCGTACGACATATCGGGAGCGAGCTGGTTTCTTACCGATTGAATCATCCAAAGCCCCATAATATTAGCTAAGTAGGTTATTTTCCCATTGTAACCACCTTCATTGGTAAAATTGGCCTCCTTACTTTTTTTGGAGCAGTCCGGCTCATTGCGCTCTACTCCCATCAAAGACCAGGTCCCCGAGCTGATGTAGCAGGTATTCTCCTCATTAGAGGGAATCGCCATCACTGCTGATGCCGTATCGTGGGTAGGAGGCAATACCACCTGACAGTCATAGCCTACCTCTTTCCTAACTGCCTCAGTCAGGCTGCCGATTGCGGTTCCCGGCATCTGGATCTTCTGAAAAATTTTTCTGGGAAAGCCCAGCAATTCAATCAGCTCATCATCCCAGTCCTTGGTATAAGGGTTCAATAGCTGGCTGGTGGTAGCCTCAGAATATTCCTGAACCTTTTTCCCACATAGCTTATAGTGGAAGTAGTCAGGAATCATTAACAGCGCTTCTGCCTGCTCAAGGTGCTCAGGATGCTGCTTCTTTACGGCCATTAGCTGATAAATCGTGTTGTAAATTGCTTTCTGTATTCCGGTTCTGGCATACAAATCCTCTTCTGAAATGAGCTTGTATACCTCCTGATCCATTCCTGTCGTACGATGATCCCGATACCCTACAGCCTTTCCTACGATTTTTTCCTCCTTGTCCAAAAGGACAAAGTCTACACCCCAGGTATCGATTCCCACACTTACCGGAATTTTACCAATTTCCTTGCATTTTTTCATCCCAGTGAGGATTTCTCCAAACAACCTGTCTACATCCCAGCAAAGACTTCCGTCTATATTATCCATGCCATTCCAAAAGCGGTAGATCTCCTCCAGCACTATTTTGTTATTTTCCACCGTTCCCAAAATGTGTCTTCCGCTGGAAGCCCCAATATCAATCGCCAAAAAATAGTTACTCATTTTTACCTCCGGTTAATTCATTCAGGCAATATCACAAGCAAGACTTGTAATATGCATGGGAATTAAAATATACCAAATATTTTCTCTTTGAAAGATTTATACAGAGTATCGTAATCGGTGTAACCAATCTTGCTGTCTTTAAAAGTGCTTCCCCAGGCATCGCATAATGTATCTGCCAGCAGCTTTGCCTGACCACTTTCCGTCAGCAGTATTGCAGGAAAGACGTAATAGATCATAAAAAAATTCAAATCCGCCTGGATCGTCCCTTTAATCCTTCCATTTACCGTAAATTCTTCCTCCACCGCATTGACAAAAATACGGGCAATTTCCTCTGCCGCCTCCGCCTTTTCATCTGCTTTTTCCACATATTCGATCATTTCATTAAAAAAATGACCATTCTGTCTACGAAATTCCTTCATATTCACTTCATAGGATGCTTTTTTCAGCTTTTTCATCATTCTCTGCATCCCATCAAACATGGTTACTACCTGATCCAACATAACTCCTCCAGTTGCCTATTCATCTACCACTACACCCTTTTGCAGCATAATATTTGCATACAAAGCAGATTCACCGGTAGCAATGATGCAGTATACCTTTTTCGCTTCCTCATAGAATGCAAAACGTTCAATATTACCAACCGCTGCTGCTCCCCGGCTGTCATATTTTGCCACAATCTCCTTATAGGTATCCCAGATAGGGGTTTCCACCTTATCACCTTTCATTACCTCCATTAAATTCACCGGCTTTTCTACATAAGTATCCAGTGGAAATACCTTAAGAATTGCATCCAGAAGCTGGGGTACCCCATGTCCGTCCATTCGTATTACAATAGCATCTTTCCCCATGGATTCCGCCGGAAAGTTACCATCAGAAATGACCAATCTGTCACTGTGGCCCATTTCAGCCAATACCTTTAATAATTCAGGTGATAAAATTTTAGGGATTCCTTTTAACATATTTACCTCTCATTCTGCCGCTTTAACAGCACTTTAATCACTTTAATCACAGGAGCTTTGTACACCACACAAACTCCTTGCCTCCATTCGTTAAAAAAAGTGCCTCCCTAAGGAGGCACTTTTCTTTTGCACCCTGTTAAGGGTTGATGTCATCAATATCCAATTCAGAAACCCGATTTAGTCATATAAGTTCTGAGCGATTTCTTCATTGTTCATGTTTTCAGCGGTGAACCACTGGCAACCGGTATCTACATCGGATACGCTTTCGCCGTTTGCTGCCTTGTACAGCAGATCGATTACGGCTTCACCCATAGCTACAGGAGCCTGAGTAATTGCACCTGCTAAGGTACCATCAGCTACTGCTGCCTTGATTACTGCACCGGAGTCAAATCCTACACCTACTACATCCTTACCTAAACGGCCGATATTCTCATTTGCCGTTACCATAGCTTCTGCAGAGTGCTGGTTAGAACCATAGATACAAATGGTATCCTTCTTATTTAACAGAGTCTGGCAGTCGATAGAGGACAGTTCAGAGGTAACCTGCGAAGGAACTAATACTTCGATAACCACATCAGCACCTTCTGTCTTGGTTGCTTTTGTATCGCTTACGAACTTCTCATTGCCTTCTACATTAACGGTTAAGCCCTTATCAGCAACTAATGCAGCTATTTTGTCAACGAAGCCTAAACCACGGTTTACGATAGATTCAGAGGTAGCATCCTGGCTAAGAACACCGATACGGGTTCCTGCTGCCAGCTTATCTTCGATCAGCTTGTATGCTTCTTCTGCTGCCAGCTCGCCTGCTGCATAGTTATCGGTTGCTGCATTAGCTACGATAGCACCTTCAGGAGCACCGGGAACACCGGAGTCAAATCCTACGATGGGAATGCCTGCATTCTGTGCAGCGGTAATTGCATCCAGACAAGCGCTGGTGTCCAGAGCAGCTAAACCAATAGCACTGGGGTTAGCATTAATCGCATTGTTCAGCATCTGCACCTGGTCAGCAATATCAGACTCAGAGTTAGGACCTACGAAATTCATAGTAACACCCAACTCCTTTGATTTGTTCTGAGCACCTTTATATACTGCCTGCCAGTACTGATGCTGGAAACCTTTGGAAACAATTTCAAAATGCATGGATCCTTCTGCAGGTGCTGCCGCCTGAGTATCTGCGGGAGCTGCTTCCTGTGTGTCTGCAGGTGCTGCCGTATCAGCAGGAGCCGGTTGATTGGAGCCGCCACAGCCTACTAAGAGGGTAGCAACCATCGCTACACTTAACAGTGCGCTTAAGACTTTCTTTTTCATGTTAAAAATCCTCCTTTTTTCTTTTATATGAAAACCGGTTATTCGGTTAACATATCCTTCGTTCCTTACTTTTGCTTTTTACTTCGTATTACGTCAATAAATACAGCCACAATCAGAACAATACCGGTAATGATCTGCTGCATATTCGCCTGCTGCCCTATGTAAGGAAGTCCCGTTTTCAGCATGGACATAACGAAAACTCCCAGCAAGGTTCCCACAATTGAACCGGAACCACCCTTCATGGAGGTACCTCCAATTATGGCTCCGCAAATTGCATCCAACTCCAGCCCTGCTCCCGTACCCGGTGCCACCGCCTGAAAAGTAGCTGCATAGGCAATTCCTGCAAGTCCTGTGAAAAATCCACAAATTACATAAGCCAATATGTGCCATTTTATCACATTTACACCAGAAAGTCTAGTGGCTTCCTTATTACTGCCTATGGCAATAATATATCTTCCTATCCTCGTTTTGTTCAAAATAATAGTCATGAGAATTACCAGCAAAACGATCCATAAAAATCCCATGGGATATTTGGTGTCCCCAATGGTGATTTTGAACAGGCTTCTGAACCATCCTTGCGGTGTTCCTGCCTGAGGCCAGGTAACACTCATACTCTCTGCCGCAATAGGCCCCAGTCCACGGGCAATCATCATCGTACACAAGGTAGCGATAAAGGGAGGGATTTCCAGGATCGCCACTAGTACCCCATTCAGCACACCCATCAATAAACCGCAAATGACCGTCACCAGCATTCCCACACCCACAGGCATCCCTAGTTTTGTTACTACATATCCGCCAATCAACGCATAGCATACCATACCCGTACCAATTGACAGATCGTTACCTCCGGTAATCAGGGCAAAGGTTACACCGATTGCCATAAAGGTAATATAGTAGGAATAGTCCAAAATACTCAAAATTGTTGAATACTGTCTGAACGCCTCACTCTTAATGCAAAAAAATGCAAACAATACGATAATTACCAGCAATACTACCAGTCTCTGACCACCAATTTTTGCAAGCAGAGGATTGGCTGCCAGTACATTGCTTTTTTTCTCTTTTCCTGCCATTTCCCTTTCCTCCTACTTTCTTTGTGTAGCCATGTGCATGATGTTTTCCTGAGTAGCCTCGGAAATATCCAGCTCACCTGTTTTTCTTCCTTCGCACATTACCACGATTCGGTCACTCATTCTGAGAATCTCTGTCATTTCAGAAGAAATCATGATAATGGATTTCCCCTGTGCCACCAGCTCATTCATCAGCGTATAAATCTCGCTCTTTGCACCTACATCAATACCTCTGGTAGGCTCATCAAAAATTAAAATATCACAGTTACGGGTGAGCCATTTGGCAATAACTACCTTCTGCTGATTTCCTCCCGAGAGATTCACCACCTCTGTGTCCACTGTAGGCGTCTTGGTTTTTAAGGAACGGACATATTCCCAGGCAACCTCATCTTCTTTCTTCTTATTAATGAAGATACCCTTCATGAAATCCTTCATAGAAGCCATGGTCGTATTTTCTGCTACCGTCTTGCCAACCACAATACCATAACGTTTCCTGTCCTCGGAGAGATAGCCTATGCCATTTTTAACGGCATCCTCAGGACTTTTTATCTCAATTTTTCTTCCATTGATATAAATATCTCCGCTTTCCTTTGCATCTGCTCCGAACAGCGCTCTTGCCGTTTCCGTTCTGCCTGCACCCATAAGACCAGAGAATCCGAGAATTTCACCCTTTCTCAGCTCAAAGCTGACATCCTGAACCATCTTTCCGGCATTCAGATGCTCTACCTTTAACACAACAGGGGCATCCTCAGGAACCTTACTTTCGGTTTTGGGATCTTCATAAATTACACGGCCGACCATCATATTGATAATATCGTCTTTCGTGCATTCCTTAGTAATCAGGGTTCCCACATAAGTACCGTCACGCATTACCGTTACTCTGTCGGTAATCACCTTAATCTCGTCCATACGGTGAGAAATATAGACGATTCCCAAGCCCTTATCCCTGAGGTCACGGATAATCTTGAACAATTCTTCGATTTCCGCTTCCGTAAGTGCCGCAGAAGGCTCATCAAAAACGATCACCTTGGCATCATGCGAAATAGCCTTGGCAATTTCGCACATCTGCTGTTTGCCTACCGTCAGATTTCCCATCATCTCTGTGGGATCAATACTGATATTCAATCTGTCAAATAACTTTTTGGACTCCTGATTCATTCTGGCATCATCAATAATTTTGCCCTTCATGATTTCTCGCCCAATAAAAATGTTCTGAGCCACAGTAAGGTGGTTCAGCATATTCAGCTCCTGGTGCACAATTACGATACCCGCTTCCTGTGCAGCCCTGGGGCTGTCAAATTCCACTTCCTTCCCTTCGAAGGTGATGCTTCCCGAATCCTTTTTATAAATTCCTGTAAGCACCTTCATCAAGGTGGATTTACCGGCACCATTTTCTCCCATCAGAGCCAGCACTTCCCCTTTTCGTACTTCCAAATCCACATGATCTAACGCATGTACACCCGGGAAGGACTTATCAATACCTTTCATGGTTAAAATCACTTCACCCATGCCAACACCTCTGATCCTTTCCTAAAATCAACTAATTCTTTCTTTTTCTGCTTCGATTATCGATATATACCGCCACCAGTACGATGATACCGGTAATGACATATTGAAAATCCTTCTGGAATCCCATAGCCAGGATGCCTTCCTGAAGCAGGGAAATAATCAGTACGCCGATGAAGGTTCCTCCTATAGAAGCAACTCCACCTGCCATCGAGGTTCCACCCATTACACAGCTTGCAATGGCTTCATTGTTATAGGTATCACCCAGACCGGGCTGAACGGTGGAGTACGCACCTACGAAGAAAATTGCCGCAATACCTGCCAGCATTCCACAAAGGACATATGCCAGCGCTTCCCACTTTCTTACATCCACACCGGAAAGGCGAACCGCTTCCTTATTACTTCCCAGACAGAGGATATAGCGCCCTGCCTTGGTCTTATTTAATACAATGGCACAGATGATAGAAGCAATAATAAAAATAATCAGACCGGTGGGAATAATGCTGCCTCCCGAGGTAATTTTAACCAGACTTCTATACCAGCCATTGGCTTCTGTCGCCTGCGGCCAGCTTACTGACTGTGTTTTCGTAAATACAGAGCCAATCCCCTTGGCCAGCATCATGCTGGCCATAGAGGTGATAAAGGACGGCATATCCCAATAAGCAACCAGGTAACCATTCAGCAGACCAAACAGGGTGCCTACCAGGATGGATACCAAAAGGCATACTCCCAACGGAACTTCCATTTTGGTCAGCGCATAGCCGGAAATCAGAGCCGAACAAAACATTACCGGTCCAATAGAGAAGTCGATTCCGCCAGTGGCAATAACAAAAGTAACTCCCAGAGCCAGAAAGCCCAAAAAGTAGGTATAGTTCAACGCACTGTAGATTCGGGAAATATTGAAGAAAGATGCTCTTCCCATAACCGAACACATTACACCAAACAAAATGTACATCAGCACCAGGACACCTGCAAGGATGATCCGGTTAAAACCGATTTTTTTGACGATTGGGTTTTGTTTTATCTTTTCCAATTTTCTTCCTCCCAACAATACATGGTTACTTATTTTATCGTTTTGTACATAGGGCCATAAGCCTGACACGCCCTGTAATCCTGTCCCTCTTTATCCATACCAAAAGCATTCCATGCGCTGGGTCTGAAGATCTTCTCCTCGGGTACGTTGTGCATACAAACGGGAATTCTCAAAATAGAACAAAGAGTAATCAGGTCTGCACCGATATGCCCATAGGAGATCGCTCCATGGTTAGCTCCCCAGTTATTCATTACATCATAGGCCGATTTGAAGGCACCCTGTCCGGTGGTTCTGGGCGCAAACCATGTGCAAGGCCAGGTATAGTCGGTCCGTTTCCACAGCTTGTCGGAAACCTCTGCCGGAAGCTCCAGTGTCCAGCCTTCGGCAATCTGAAGAACAGGACCCAGATTCTTTACCAGATTCAATCGAATCATGGTCGCCGGCATCTCTGCCTTGGTTTCAAATCTGGAGGAATAACCGCCTCCACGGAAATAACCAAGATCAGCATAGTTCCAGGTGGTATTTGCCATAATGGCATCCTGATCCTCTTTGGTCACCTCATACCATGGCTTCATTACGGCATTGCCGTCAGCATCTTTAGCTCCGCCATTGGCGTCCAGACAGCAGGCGCCGGAATTGATCAGGTGAATGAATCCATCTGCTTCTTTTGCCTTCCCGGTAAGCTCATAGCCGGATGCTTTTTTCACTGCCTCGGGGCTCCAATATGTACGCACATCGGCAAACATCTGTGCACGATTGGTCAACAGCTTCATAAACAGCATACCAAGACCGTTTAATACATCATTCTCCGTTGCCAGAACATAGGGCTCTCTTGCTCCGTTCCAGTCGAAGGAGGTATTTAGCATTGCCTCAGGGAAGTCACAGTTCGGGTAAAAGTCTGTCCACTGCCTCTGTCCCTGGAAACCTGCTGCAATAGCATTATGACCAACCTGCTCTTCTTCAAAGCCTTCCGGAAGATTGTGATTGCCATTCATCAGATCTTTGATAATGACCATCATCTTCACCACGAACTCCCAATCCGCATCCTTCTCTTCACGGGTTCTCTGCATATTCTCAGGATTCTTGTCAAAGCCTTCAATACATTTTTCTTTGGTCCATGCCAGCGCCTTCTCATATTCAGCGTGATCATAAATTCCTTCTGTCATTCGGCGGATAATTTCCACCTCATCTACAGATTCCACACGCATACCCAGATATTCTTCAATAAATTCGGGACTGATGATGGAGCCGCCGATACCCATACAAATAGAGCCAATCTGCAGATAGGATTTGCCCCGCATGGTAGCTGCTGCCACTGCCGCACGGCCAAAGCGCAGGAGCTTTTCTTCTACATCCGCCGGGATAGAGGTATCATCTGCTGCCTGTACATCGTGTCCGTAAATTCCAAAGGCAGGAAGTCCCTTCTGGCTGTGAGTTGCCAATACAGAAGCCAGGTAAACTGCACCGGGCCTTTCCGTTCCGTTAAAGCCCCAAACACCTTTGATGGTCATAGGGTCCATATCCATGGTTTCTGCTCCATAGCACCAGCAGGGAGTCACGGTCAGTGTGATGTCTACACCTTCTCGTTTAAATTTGTCCGCACAAGCCGCTGCTTCTGCTACACGGCCAATGGTAGTATCTGCAATAACAACCTTTACCGGCTCTCCATTTGAATATTTCAGGTTTTCCTCAAATAATTTTGCTGCAGACTTTGCCATATTCATTGTCTGCACTTCCAAGGACTCACGCACCTTCAAAGGTCCCCTGCGTCCGTCAATTGTAGGTCTGATACCAATTACCGGATATCCACCGATTAATCTGCTTGCTGCCATATTCATCTCCTCCTTTTTATAATGAGCTAATCTGGTTAACTCAAGATTCATCAATCATCTGACTGTCTGAGACATCATGAAATCCACCAAAAAAGTCAGACAAATAATTACTTTTTATTATATATAGTGCCAAATAAAAACAAAAGTGATATAATAAAAAAAAACAGTAGAATATTCACTTTTTTTATTAGAGGAACCTAACCAATGAAGTATATTGATTATCAGGAACGAACCCAGCAGGGCACCTTTAATTTCCCTATTGCCTTTTACCATCAGACCCCCCATAGTCCCCGCTATCATATGCAATATCACTGGCATACCCATTATGAACTCATTCGCATTATCTCAGGTACATTCCAATTGAATCTGGAAAACAATACCAGACTTTACTACCCACAGGATGTGATTTTTATTTCCAGCGGTATGCTCCACGGCGGGACACCTCATGACTGCATCTATGAATGCATCGTCTTTGATTTGCAGATTCTGTTGAAGGATAATCACGCCTGTTCCCGACTGATTCGTGATATTATTGATCACAAGATTACCGTACACACTCAGTTATCGGACAAAAGTGAATCCATTCTGCCCATTGTAGAGAATCTGTGCGATGCCCTCTCAGGCAAAAAAAACGGCTATGAATTTATGGTTCAGGGCTACCTGTACCATCTGCTGGGCACCATCATCAACCAGCACTTGTATGACGAAACCAAACAGGACAATGTACTGACCGAACGGCTTGCCTCCATTAAAAATGTATTGGCCTATATTTCGGAAAATTATTCTCACAACATCAGCCTGGAAAGCCTGTCCCGAATTGCCGGAATGAATCCAAAATATTTTTGCCGGTATTTTCGCAGCATGACAGAAAGAACACCTATAGATTATCTGAATTACTATCGCATTGAATGTGCCTGCGAAATGCTCTCCACCAAGGATATGCCGGTAAAGGAGGTGGCAATCTCCTGCGGCTTCAATGACGAAAGCTATTTTATCAAAACCTTCAGTAAATATAAGGGAGTCACCCCAAAACAGTTTATGAAATTGCATTTTTAAAGGAGTGCTGCAGACCATGAGAAACAAAACTGTCCTTTTTTCACTTGTTATTCTTTTACTGCTTATTTTAGCCGGCTGTAAAGATGCCGGCAAAACACAGACCATCGCCCCCTTCAGTAACGCCAATTGGGAAAGCACCCCTCAGGAACTGGCTGCTCTCCATGGAGGGGATGCCGACACTGCCCTTTCCGTCTATGGTGGAAACAGCTATCTTTATCCTATAACCTGGCTGGAGCAGGAAGGTACAGTAAAATATATGTACGATGAAAACGACCAGCTTGTATCTATTGCTTTTTACTGCGAGGCGGATACCCTGGAAAATCTGACCAACTTGTATGATACGATTCGCAGCCAGGCTTCCCAGGACTATGGAAATAGTATTGTTACCACTAACCAGGATAATCTGGGAGACCGTTGGATTCGCTCTGAGGGTAATGTGATCCTGGCAGCTTTCTGGAATAAGGAAAGCTGCGCCCTGCAATACTCCTTCCTGCATCCGAAGATTTCCCGGGATGCCGAGGGTAACTTAGCCGCAGAGTAGGCTTATTTTGACTGCCTTCTCGCCGGCTCTTCAGTATATTATTTTATCCCGAATATGATGATATCCTTTATCCAATTTTTTCCTATTCTCCGTTTTCACAGGCCTGCAGTCTGTGCTGGTACTTTTCTCTTGTGGCAAGGCCGCCCCGAATATGCCTTTCCGATTTGTTTACCTCAAGAATGGCTCTGGTCTGTCCTGCCAGCGCAGAATTAATCTGCTCCAGGCGCTCGGTTACATCCTTATGTACCGTAGATTTTGATATGCCAAAGTGTTTTGCCGCCTGCCTGACCGTGGCATTATATTCGATAATATAATTGGCAATGGCAATAGCTCTCTCTTCCGCCCCGGTCCATTATTTATCTATTTTTTTCATCCGATTTATAATAGCCTGCCAGTACATTCTGTCCTTTATTACACTAATGTATATTCGTGGATGTTTCGTCTGTGTGGCGAAAGAACCGTCCCGAAGTAGAAAATATTAAAAAGGTAATTCATCATCAAAAAACTTCTCATCCTCGTCTTCAAACTCAAACGACTCGAAATAATCTTTTAGGTACTTTTCGAATTCCTTCATCGCTTTGTCTATAACTTTTTTCTCTTTTTTCTTTCCTGTCACTTGATATAAGGCAGAAGCAGCCATAAACATAATATTATTTTCATCTGTACACTTAGATTTATCCCAAATAAAACGCTCCACTGATCTTTCTGCCTTCTCAAACGCCTTTACCTCAATAAAAGCATATACTCCTGCAATAGCAGCCACAATATTCTCCAGTTCTTTCTGAAGCCACTTTTCGCAGAACTCTGCCGACTCCTTCTTTTGACCAAGTGCTGCCATTATAGCTGCTTTTCTCATTTTAATATCTGAACCGGTATATTCAGGCCAGCCAAACATATCCAGCAGTTTATCACACATTTTTAGCAGAGCCTTATGCTCCTCCCGCATATCCAGTTCGTCCAGACAATCTTCCAACCAGCCTTGGATATCATATTCATAATCCATAACCTCCTCAAACATCTCCAGCTCAGATGCATAATTCGGATTTGTCTGTCTTCCCTCACAATCTCCTATCATCAAAGCACGCCAAACAAATCTTCCCAGTTGTTACCCATAATAATACGCTCACTGGGTGTATCTGCATTGGCGAGCATATTTTCCACACGATTGGCCAATGTTACATCCACAAACCGTCCGGCATCAATACCACGTAATTCAAAGAACAGAAACGGGTTCTCGTCAACTCGTGCTCCGATTCCATATAGTACTGCTGCTACATGTTTACACATAAGCGCCCAATCCGGGCAGCTACAGTTGAAACTGATTTCCCTTGGCTTCGGGAAAAGTCCCTGCTCTCCGAGAAATACTTCTTTCAATTCTTCAGGAAAATTCCCATTCACAAGCTGCTCCAGATTTTCAATCTTCCGACTGCATTTTTCAATTGCACGTTGGCAACGTTCCTCAGACAAGGGACTGATTCGTATTTCGATTTTATATGGTGTTTTTCTTCTTCCCTGAACCCGAGCCAGAACTTTTCCCTTCTGAATCTTTAAATCCACCACTGCTCCTGTCCGCACATACCGTTTTCCGCGTTCCAGCCGGCTCTCATAATCAGCATATCTCTCCAGATTATCGCACCATGCCTGCCCCCACCAGCTTTTCACGATACTCCGCCCCTGAATGACAACAGGTTCCGGCTGTTTTCCTCTGGCTTTTTCCTTCTGTATAGTCTGTCTTGCATTTTGCTTCAACTGCTCAGCATCTGGCTGACTGAAGTTTTCACCGGTATTCCAATAGCTTCTACTCATGTCTTGCTCCTTTTGCTCAAATTAACAAATAACTGCATAGTCTGCTTAAACTAAGATTGTTTTTATAACAAATTTTTTATTCCAGTTTAAGTATTGACAGCAATTCTTCATTACTCATTTCTGTAATCCAACTTTCACCGCCGCTTCCAATCACATTTAATGCGAGTTCTTTTTTTGACTCAATCATCTCATCTATTTTTTCTTCAATCGTTCCTTTGCATACCAGTTTGTGCACCAGAACATCATTTTTCTGTCCAATTCGATATGCACGATCTGTTGCCTGATTTTCAACTGCAGGGTTCCACCATCGGTCAAAATGAATGACATGATTCGCATTTGTCAGGTTTAGGCCTGTTCCCCCCGCTTTCACAGACAGAACGATATATGGAACATATGCTTCCCCCTGAAAGGCTTCTACTATCTCATTTCTTTTTGCCACAGTTGTTCCTCCATGCAACACATAACCGTGACAGCCAAAGATATCTGCCAGAAATCCATCCAGATAATCGGTAATCTCCTTAAACTGCGTGAATACAAGAACTCTTTCTCTCTTCTGATAAATTGTCTCGCACACTTCCCGAAGCATTTCAAACTTTCCGCTTTCCTTTGGGTCATATGCCGTCTGGCCCAGATACTGATCCGGGTGATTACAAATCTGCTTCAATTTTGTCAGGGAAGCCAGCACCAAACCTCTCCGTTTCATGCCATCCAGTTTTTCCAGCTTCTCTGCCAGCTCCGCTACATATTTCCGGTAAAGCACTGTCTGCTTTTTTGAAAGTCCCACATAATCAATCTGTTCCAGCTTGTCCGGCAAGTCAGAAATGATTGCTTTGTCTGTTTTCACGCGTCTTAACAAAAAAGGCGCAATCATTGACTTAAGCTTTGCATACCCTTCCGGATTATCCTCCAGCCTTTTACAATAATCATGAAATTCTGTAGAGCTGCCAAGCAATCCTTTGTTCAAAAAGTCAAAAAGCGACCAGAGATTCGTCAAATCATTTTCAATAGGTGTACCCGTCATGGCAATGCGCATCTTACCTTGCAACGCTTTCACACGCCTTGTCTGCTTTGTAAGTGGATTTTTGATTGCCTGAGCCTCATCCAGAATCAGGCAATCCCACTGTATCTTTTCTAATGCTTCCAGTCGCGCAACCATTCCATAGGTAGTAATAGTTAAAAAAATGTTATCATTTATCTCATTTCCATTTGGCTTTGTACTACTGCCATGCAGAATCTGAAATGCCATCTGAGGTGCAAATTTTTCAGTTTCCTTCTGCCAATTCCCCAATAAGGATGCAGGTACAACTAACAGCACATGTGCATTCTTATTCGTCTTTCGAAGCTTCTCCAGAAAAGCCAGTACCTGAATGGTCTTTCCCAGTCCCATGTCATCAGCAAGACAAGCACCAAACCCTAACTTATTCATATAATCAAGCCAGGTAAAACCGTCCTTTTGGTATGGGCGTAGCGTCGCATGAAAAGTCTTAGGCACCACTGCAGACCGGATTTTTTTTGGCGTCCTAAGATTCTGCAATAAACTTGCAAGCCAAGTGCCATTGGTTACAACCGTTCCCACATCAGCACCCTCTGCCTGCCCTTTAAGTTCCATGCGCAGAGCATCCAGAAGTGTCAGACTTCCTCGATTCTTTTCCATATCATCCAGCAGTCTCCGCAGTCTCGCATGATCAACCGCAATCCATTTTCCCTTTAAAAACGCAAGCCCATCTGTCTGTTGAAGCAGAGTTTCAATCTCCTCACGGCTAAGCGGCACTCCATCCACTACAAGCTGCGGGGTCATACCCAGAATCGTATCCAGCCCCAGGAGTGGCGGTTTTTCCTCCCCAAGGCTCACAGACATGGTTATTCCGTACGCATTTCTCTTCCACCAGTTTGGTATCCGGCATATGATTCCGCACTCCTCAATCATCGGGACTTCCTTTAATATCTGATAAGCCTCATCCGCTGTCAGACGCAGCGGATGAAAGAGTTCGCCCTTTTCCACAAACTCTTCTATCAGCGGCGATACTTCCGATACTCTGTTAAGACAGGAAAGAAGCTGCAATAATTTCCCCCTATCCGTCTGATACTCTGTCAGTGCATATGCAAGCGGCATATGACGAACTTTATCGTTCGCATCCTTTGTGGCGTAAGTTGCAAGAAAAGCGAAGGGATAATCATCCTCTTTGCTCTCAACCAAATGAAAAAAAATACGTTCTGGCACCTTCAGATTCTGGCTCTTATCCGCCAGATAAAGTGCGACCGTTCCCCCATAAGAGGCAATTTCTTTTGCATAAACTGCCTGAAGCTGCCCAAATGCTTCTTTCAGCCAGTGACCATTTACATACTCTGCTCCTAATGTAAATGGCACAGAGTTCAAAAGCCGCTCCATCATATTCTCATCTAATGACACCTCGATATGTTCCCTTGCGATTTCCAAATCCGGCTGACGAGTCAGCATCTGCTGAAATCCATCTGCAACCTGATAAAGAAACAAACCTGCTGCATCCAGCCATTTTGGTCTTTTTTCAAATCCAATAGCATAGACTGCCTCCCATTTGGCAAATTCAAACCGCTCCTTCCATGGGATAATATCCTCTACATATTCTCCATCTTGGTTATCTAACATAAATCCTTTTTGAGTAAAACGAAAATGCAAAATTTTCTGCTTTTCTCTATGCTTCTTATCTTTTGTTAGCATTTTGCTACCTCCATGTCTGCTTCAGCAAATATCATTTCAATATTTAAAAAATATCTTCTAACTTCTATTCCTACCGGGAAACTATCCTTGTCATAAACGCACCAAATTTTTAGGCATTGACTTTCCCCCAATCTATAATTCTTCTGAGGTACGGATCAGCACCGTACTTACCTTCAAGATACTGCTTATCGAACTTTGCATCCTTTCTGACAGACTCACCCTTTTCATTCTTGAACTCTACCAACGAGTACAGTTTGGAATTCTGTGCATTTCCCTTTGCCACAAACCATATCTCATCTCTGCGGAACACTTCACTGTTCATGGTAGATAAATCATGAGATGTGAATATTAGCTGTGCTTTATGTCTGTTGATATTCATATCATTAAACATCATAATAATATGACACAACAATACCGGATGAATCTTCGCATCCAATTCATCAATTACAAGCACAGTTCCATCAAGCAAACTTGCCGCAATAAAAGGAAGCAGACCAAACAGCTTCTTTGTTCCACTGGATTCATCAGATAAACTAAGTTCAGTTTCAACATCATCTACGAGATGTTTTGTGAAAACTTCTATCCTATCGTTCTCTTTTTCTTCCACTCTAAAATCAACGATATCCAAATCCATTTCCTGAATCATTTCAAGCATCAGGTGCTTCACATCTTCAGATGTGGATATTGCCATTCTAAGCTCCTGAATAGGATTACCATAATTTAGGAATTTCACACCGAGCTGGAACCAATTCAATACGTCTTTAACAACTGCATTTTCCTTATAAGCAATACCCAAGTAGGAAAGCAAGGTAAGCGTCTTAGATAAATCATCACTGACTTTCAGTTTCGCAAATGCCCCTTTTAAAACAATCCCTTTATCATCTCTTGTATACAATGCTGAACGTCTTCCGGTCTCCAGCTTCACTCTGTCCAGGCTCTCATATATAACCACATCACGCTTCACATACAAGATATATCTGTACTCTGCAGACTTTGTACGGAAAAACAGTTCAAACTCTGTTGGTTCATTTTTGCTATCTGAAAAAGCAAATGGCTGGGCGATAATTCTCTTTTGTAAAAGAACCTTATCTTCGTTGTCTTCTGTCGCATACAACGGGCGCAGAATTTTTGCAACCAATGTGTGCAACGCTGCCAGAACATTGGATTTTCCTCCACCATTAGGGCCGTAAATGGCAGACACCGGTAAATACATCTCTCCATCCTGGTCTTTGATTATTCTATTTTCATGCTCTGAGATTGCTGCTGCCTGCATATCAAAGGTCACTTCATCTCTTATACTCTTGTAATTCTTCACAGTAAACTGACATAACATATCTTTTTACCTCCAGTCTATATTTATTATAGACCGTTTTTCTTACTTTGCAACATGTATTTGAGATATTATCTCATATTTTAACTCAAAGTATATCGTCAGAAAATTTTAATATCTTTTCATAGAAAGAGCAAGGCTCTCACCTTGCTCTTCTACATCTTATACTCACCGGTTCCTCCACCTTTTTCATCCACAAAATCTGTTCTATATTGTTACATCCATATGTACCGTAGATTTTGATATGCCAAAGTGTTTTGCCGCCTGCCTGACCGTGGCATTATATTCGATAATATAATTGGCAATGGCAATAGCTCTCTCTT
>SFDP01000002.1 GCA_004558185.1 Lachnospiraceae bacterium
TTTGAATACGATGAGGAAAAAGAGCTGAAGCTGCTCAGGCAGGCAGAATATGAGCTGGGGCTGGAGGAAGGCGAGAAGCGAGGCCAGGAGATAGGCGAGAAGCGAGGCCAGAGCACCATCCTTCATACCATGTACCAAAAAGGCTTTACGGCAGAGCAAATCGCGGCTTTTACAGACAAATCCCCGGAGGAGGTAAGGACAATACTGGAAGAAATGTAGTATTCAATAGGATGGACAAGGCACCTGTGCGACAAAAAATCACACAAGTGCCTTTATTTGTAGTCTTAAACCATTCCCCAGAGATTAATTAACAGCATCCAGGCCAGTCCATAATAGGAAATTACGGCAACCAGATCGTTAATCGTGGTAATAAGAGGCCCGGAGGCAACTGCCGGATCAATCTTCAGCTTATGGAAGAACATGGGGATTACTGTACCCACAAAGCTGGATATCACCATGGCGGCTAAAAGAGAAACACCCACACAGCCGGATACGGCAAAGGAAAAGGCCAGGGTATATTTTTTAAACTTCCAGATATAAAGTCCAATGAACAGGAAAGAAAGAAGCCCCAGAAGGAAACCGTTACAAAATCCGATCTTCATCTCCTTAAACACCAGATTAAACTTCTGAGAGGTCTTTAGCTTTTCGTCCATCAGTACGCGGATAGTTACCGCAAGGGATTGGGTTCCCACATTTCCGGCCATATCCAGAATCAGGGATTGAAAGCAGACAATAATGGCGATTTGGGCTACCACCGCCTCAAACATTCCTACTACGGAGGAAACGAAGATACCAAGTCCAAGCAGAGCAATGAGCCAGGGCAGCCTTTTCTTCATGCTTTCCGGGAGGGATTCGTGTAAATCCTCCTCAGCAGTCAGTCCGGCCAGCTTTGCGTAGTCATCCCCCAGTTCCTCATCCACAACTTCAATGATGTCCTGGGCGGTGATTACACCCAAAATATGCTGGTTTTTGTCCAACACCGGAATGGAATCCTCGGCATAATCCTTAATTTTTTCCAGACAATCGGAAACCCGCTCGTGATCATAGACATAGGGGTAAGCCTGACTGATAAACTGTTCCAGGTCGGTATGCTCTCTGGCGGTAATCAAGTCTTTTAAATCCATTGCTCCGTAAAAGGAGGAGTCCTCGTTGCAGATATAGACGGTATAAATATTGTCATTTTCCTCTGCCTGGGCAATTAATTCCCGCATTGCTTGCTTAACGGTCAGTCCCTTCTTCAGCATGATGAAATTAGTAGTCATTTTACTGCCGATTTCATTTTCATCATAGGACCAAATCAGCTTTATATCTTTGGAGCTTTCCGTATCCATCAGACTGACAAGCTGCTGACCTGTCTGAGAATCCATGGCTTCTAAAACGTCAACGGCATCATCAGAATCCATTTCTTCGATAATGTGAGCAGCCTTTTCCAGCTCCATTTCTTTGAAATAGGAAGAAGCATCCTCCAAATAGGCAAAAATTTCAGCTATTTGTTCATTATCCAGTGCTTCGTACAGCTTTAGTCTGTCTTCATAAGATAAATATTCCAGTGAATCGGCCAGATCATTTTCGTGATAGTTCTCCAGGAGCTTTCTAAGTTTAGTCGCTTCTGTCTGCTGAATCAGCTTTACAATTTCTTCTACATAATTCATTTTCATTAAATCCATCTTTACCTCCATTTGGCAGCGCTTTATACTGAAAAACTAAACATACAAGCAAAGTGACTGCGATATTCAGGTCTGCACACGATGGTAAATAATGAAAATCTGATTTTGATAATAAGTCAGCGTAACTATTCAGAACCCCATTCGCAAAATCGCTGCTTGGCAGCTTTCCTTTTGCTCATGTGGTTACTTCGCCATATAAATTTACAATTCTGTTTGAATGTTTGAATGCAGCATTCACAGAATGTAAATTTGCATGGCTCTGAATAGTTACAAGTCAGCAAAAAAGGCCGGAACAGTCTTCGGCCTGTAGAGTATATATCTGCCATCGTGTATGCTACTTCGACCGCCATAATCACAACTGTCCATATTGCCCTCCTTTCTGAAGCTTTTCTTGATTTTATGTTACCTTTATCTAGTATACACGTGTCATAAAAATTATTCAATCCCTGACTTTGGGAGTTAAGATTTTTTATTTTTTTATAAACAAGGGAAGACAGTAGGCCAAAAACATTATATCGAAAATCGGCAGCAGTCAGCAGTATTAGTTCATTTTTTGGTATATTATTATGGGAATTTAGGTTTTTATAAAAAGTCAATTGTATTATGATAAACCTACGAAGTAAACAACAGGAGGAGGAACCAAAATGAAGAAGAAAATAGTAGCTTTATTTCTGGCAGCAGCGCTCGCATTTGGATTAACTGCCTGCGGAAGCAGGGAAAAACCGACAAAGGAAAATCAAACAGTACAGGGTTCAGCAGAAGAAGCAGAGGAAACGGGACAACTTACAGGAAACCTCGTAATCTATTGTCCACATCCTCTTGAATTTATCAATCCTCTGGTAAGCGAATTTGAGAATCAGACAGGGATAAAGGTTGAAGTTGTAGCAGCCGGAACAGGAGAGTTGTTAAAGAGAGTAGAATCCGAGCAGGGAAATCCTTTAGGAGATATCTTCTGGGGTGGCTCTTTATCAACTATGAAGCCACAGATGAATTTGTTTGAAAATTATCAGTCTGTCAACGAAGAGTTTATTCAGGATACCATGAAAAACGTGGAAGGATCTCTTACAAGATTTACAGACGTACCCAGTATTATCATGGTAAATACAGATTTAATCGGAAACATTGAAGTGAACGGATATGAGGATTTGTTAAACCCTGAATTAAAAGGTAAAATTGCTCATTGTGATCCTTCCAAGTCATCATCGTCCTATGAGCATCTGATTAATATGCTCTATGCGATGGGGAATGGTAATCCAGAAGACGGCTGGGGCTATGTGGAAAAATTTTGTGAAAACCTTGATGGAAAGCTGCTAAGCGGCTCATCTGCAGTATATAAGGGCGTTGCAGACGGTGAATATGTGGTTGGTCTTACTTTCGAGGAAGGTGCAGCAAAATATGTTGCGGATGGTGCACCGGTAAAGATCGTTTATATGGAAGAAGGCGTTATTTCCAAGCCTGATGGTGTATACATCATTAAGGATGCGAAGAACATGGAAAATGCAAAGGCATTCATTGATTTTATAACAGGTAAAGAAGCCCAAACCATTATCACAACACAGCTAAACAGGCGTTCTGTGAGAGTGGATGTGCCTGCACCGGAATACTTAATACCCAAGGAAGAGATTAATATTATTTTTGATGATCCCGAACTTGTAGTAGAAAAGAAGGAAGAGTGGCTTACAAAATTTAATGACATCTTTACCAGTTACTAAGTTTTAGCAGAATAAAGAACGTGTGCCCCGAGGCACACGTTCTTTATTCAAACCAAGTAGAAAGAAGGAAGAAAAATGAGTGTAGCAATTAATGTAGAAAATGTGGTAAAAAAATATGACAATGTCACGATTATCCCGGATATGACAGTGAATATTAACAATGGAGAGTTTTTTACTTTGTTAGGTCCATCCGGCTGTGGGAAGACAACACTGCTACGAATGATTGCCGGGTTTAATTCTATAGAGGGCGGTAAAATTAAGTTTGATGACAGAATAATTAACAATATTTCCGCCCATAAGAGAAATATAGGTATGGTTTTTCAGAACTATGCAATCTTTCCACATCTGACAGTGAGACAAAATGTTGAATATGGATTAAAACTGAGAAAAATCAACAAAGAAGAGATGAAAAAGAAGGTGGATGAAATCCTGGAGATTGTGAAAATCACTGATTATCAGGAGCGATTGCCTGAAAGATTGTCTGGTGGACAGCAGCAAAGAGTTGCTCTAGCCAGAGCGATTGTTATCCACCCAAGTGTACTTTTGATGGATGAGCCCCTGTCCAATTTGGACGCAAAGCTGCGTGTGGAAATGCGAAGTGCCATCAGAGAGGTGCAGAAGCAGGTAGGTATTACAACGGTATATGTTACACATGATCAAGAAGAGGCGCTTGCTATTTCTGACCGGATCGCAGTTATGAAAGATGGCGTCATACAACAGATAGGTACTCCGGAAAATATTTATACAAGGCCATATAATACGTTTGTATCCACATTTATTGGGCATTCTAATACTTTTCAAGGATTCGTTGAAATTAATCAGGATGGAACTTATGTGGTGTTCCGAAATGGATATAAGGTGAAAATGGATAATCTTTCAGAGGAATGCAAAAATGGGCAGAAAGTATTGATTTCGGTAAGGCCGGAGGAATTTAGTATTGCAGCAGAAGGAATTGACGCATCAGTAAAAAATAGAACATTCCTCGGAAAGTATGTCAACTATGAGATGAGCTTTTCAGAGAGCTCGGAAATGATGTTAGACATTGAATTCAGTCAGGATGTAGGTCAGGCCGAGAAAATCATGAAGGAAGCTGAAAAGATAAAACTGAAACCAAACAGCCTGAAAATCAATGTTTTTACAGAAGACGGCGAAAGAAGTCTGATAAAGGGGGTGAAACGATATGAGTAAAAGAAAAAGAATAAAATTTGATTTTTGGACAGTCACAACAATCATTATTGCACTGATATTTACAATTTTTCTGGTTTATCCTCTATTTTCATTGTTTTTCAGTGGCTTTAAGGATCCATCTACAGGCGAACTGACACTGGCAAATTTTGCAAAATTTTTTTCCAAAAAGTACTATTATCGTACACTTGGACACAGCTTTCTGGTTACCACTTGTACGACAGTGTTGGCCGTGCTGATTGGAGCGCCATTGGCGTATCTCACAACAGCATTTAAAGTAAAGGGTAAGGGGCTGATAGATGTTCTGGTCATCATTTCCATGCTTTCACCGCCATTTATTGGTGCATATTCCTGGATTATACTTGGCGGCCGCAGTGGAGTAATCACAAAATTCTTTGCGAATGTATTTGGAGTAGAAACTCCTTCCATATATGGCTTTGGAGGAATACTGCTCGTGCTTACACTGAAGCTCTATCCATACATCTACCTTTATACAACGGGGGCATTAAAAAAAGTAGATGCTTCCTTAAGTGAAGCAGCAGAAAGTCTTGGATGCAATGCAGTAAGGAAAGTGGGTACGGTTATCCTTCCTTTGATTACCCCTACTATTCTCTCGGGCTCTCTGATTGTATTTATGAATGCACTTGCCGACTTCGGTACACCTATGCTGATTGGAGAAGGCTATACAGTAATGCCGGTACTAATCTATAATGAGTTCATCAGTGAGATGGGGGGGCAGGCAAATTTTGCCGCAGCTTTGGCTGTTATCATGGTTTTGATTACTGCATTAATGTTTCTGGGGCAAAAATATGTGGTCAATAAGAAATCCTTTACCATGAGCTCATTGAGACCAATCCAGGCAAAAAAAATAAAGGGACTACCCAATGTGCTAATGCACATATTTATCTATTTTGTAGTCTTTCTGGCCGTTATTCCGCAGATAACAGTTGTCTATACATCCTTTAAAGCAACAAATGGTGCAATCTTTATAGATGGATTTAGTCTGGATAGTTATAAATCGATATTTAAGAATCTTGGGACCGCAATTAAGAATACTTATTTATTTGGTTTAGCGGCAATTGTAATTGTCATTATGCTCTCCATGTTGATCGCCTATATTACGATCAGAAGAAAAAGCTGGGTTTCCAATATTATTGATACAATGACAATGTTCCCTTATATTATTCCGGGTTCAGTGCTGGGAATCACTCTACTTCTTGCATTTAACAAAAAACCCGTATTACTGAGCGGAACTGCGTTCATTATTGTACTTGCATTTGTCGTAAGGCGTCTCCCGTATACGCTCCGCTCCAGTGCAGCGATTCTGTATCAGTTAAGTCCGAGTATGGAAGAAGCGGCAATTAGTTTGGGTGATTCTCCGTTAAAGACCTTTTTCAAGATAACTGCTGTAATGATGATGCCAGGCGTTATGTCCGGTGCAATTTTAAGCTGGATCACCATAATCAATGAGCTGAGTGCATCGGTTATTCTGTATACAGGAGGAACCAGAACCATGTCGGTCTCTATTTATACGGAAGTAATTCGTGCAAGCTATGGAACGGCTGCAGCACTTGCCAGCATACTGACGCTGACAACAATAGCCTCCTTGCTGATTTTCTTTAAGGTATCAGGAAAGAAAGAGGTCAGCCTTTAATCTTAAGGGGAAATTCTGTGATATACTGTTAGCATAATTGGAAGTAGAGGTTATGCGGATGAAAAGAGAAGGAACTAATTCCTTTAAAGATAATATTAATAGAATGTTCTTACGATATGCCATTGCACCTGCATTTGTGATTGCATTTGCAGGTGTGTTGTTTACCTTTCTTCTCTGGGGATATTCTACGATTGATATGGTCAATCAATCTAATACTTCAATCAGAGAAGAAATAGAGTATGCCATGGTAAGCTATCAGGAGATATTAGAGGATATAGCCGAAAGAACAGAATTGATTACACGGCCCATGAATAAGGAAAAAAGAGTTGCACTTTTCGAGAGTTTATATAAGTTATCCAATTCACTTGGATATCGTGCTGATATTTATATTTTTAATGATGAATACGAGCCGATTATTTCAAGTACAAATGAAGTACCGGCAGGCTTGATAAAAAATTGGGGGATTTTTCGACAGATGGATCAGATGCCTCGGCACATTTCTATGAAAGTAGTTACAGATGCAGAAAATGACGCAGCAGTTATTCATATGGGAAGCCCCATGAGAAGTGAGGAGACAACGGTAGGATATGTAATATTTGTACTAAACAGTGATGAATTCAGAATACTTTTGACTAAAATTCCTACGCAAACAATCATTACGGACTCTTTTGGATATATTTATCTAGCAAATAACTATGATTTTTGCGATAACCTGGACAGGCTGGACAGGAATTATGAGAAAAAAACAGGATACATCCAGTGGAACAAAAAAAAATTTTATATTACCAGCAGCAGTATCTTACAGGAGCAATTATATATTTATTCAAGCATGGATATCAGTAATCAATTATCAACCTTTAAATGGACAGTGGTTTTGATTATAATCTTATTTGTGGTAATTCTATTTTTTCTGATGAAAGGGGCCGAGAAAATATCGGTACAAAGCACAAAGGACATTGATGTTATTTTTGATGCTTTCGAAAAAGTAGAAGAAGGGGACTTAAATGGTTATATAACAATTTGCAGCAGCAAAGAGTTTCAGACCATTGGTGAAGCGTATAACATGATGCTGGACAGTCTGAAAGAGCAGATTGAAAAGAATAAGGAAATGATTGCTCATATGGCATTTGCTCAAATCAAACAATTGGAATCACAGATTAATCCACATTTTCTTTTTAATACATTGGAAAATATTCGTGTAATGTGTAAAATTGACGTAGCAAAGGCAGATAAAATGATTATAAATTTATCTTCCCTGTTGAGATATAGCATCAGTAATGCGGAAAAAGATGTAACTGTCTGTCAGGACATGGAGATTACGAACCATTATCTTAGTCTGATAAAAATACGATTTAATCAACGCTTCCAATATCAGGTAGAGATTGACGAGAAGATATTGGACTGTGTAATACCGAAGCTCCTGATTCAGCCATTAATAGAAAATGCAATCAAATATGGTTTTGGAGACAGAGAAAAATTAAAGGTAGAAATCAGGGGATTCCAGGAGGAGGAAAATCTGATTTTTATCTGCAAAGATGATGGTGTGGGAATCAACGAGGATGTATTAAAGGAATTACAGCATACACTTGCACAGCCTAAAAACCATTCTATGCATCTGGGACTTTATAATATTCATAAAAGGATTCAACTGAGATACGAAGAAGGCTATGGTATTTCCATTCAGAGCAGACAGGGAGAAGGCACAACGTTAATCTTGAAACTGCCAATACTAAGAAGAGAGCATATAGATTGAAAAATAAGCCTGATGGCTTATTTTTCAATCCAGGATCTGTGCCGAAGCGTCACAAATCCTTTGATCGCAGAGCCGAATCTGAAATTCGGCTCGCGTTCCTCAGCGTAAACGCTTCGGAATGGATGATAGTATGACGGATAAAACCGCCATATGCGTAGGAGGAAGGATGTTAAAAATATTAGTTGTAGAAGATGAAGATATTATACGAAAAGGGTTAGTTTATACCATTGACTGGACAAATATGGGCTATGTTGTGGTTGGAGAGGCGGCTAATGGAGAGGAAGGGCTTAAGCTGATCCGAGAGATACGTCCTGATGTGGTAATAGCGGATATCAAAATGCCTAAAATGGATGGAATTACAATGTTGATGGAAGCTCTTAAGGAAGTAACTTTTAATAGTTTAATCCTCACCAGCTATGCAGAATTTGATTATGCTCAGAAAGCGATTACCCTACAGGTATACGATTATATTTTGAAACCGGTAGATGAAGAGAAACTGACGGAAAAGATGAGAAAGCTGCATGATAAAATTATGCAGGGAAGAGGAAAAGAATTTGCAATAGAGAGTAAGGGAAGCAGTCTTGATGTAGAATATTATGTACAGCTTGCACAGTCAGAAAACCGGTATGTTGCAGAAACGGTCAGGATGATACGAGAAAAATATTCACAGAGAATAAGTATTGAAAATATTTCTGATGAGATGGGGGTAAGCGCCAGCTATCTGAGCAGAAAATTTAAAGATATCACCAGACATACATTTCTTGATTTTCTAAATAAGTACAGAGTACAAAAGGCAGTCGGGTATCTGAATGACGGGCGATATAAGGTCTATGAAATATCAGACATGGTGGGATTTAGTGATTATAAACATTTTTGTAATGTCTTTAAAAAATATACTTTAATGTCTCCCACTGCGTTTACCAAGCAGAGGGATGTTAAAAATTAGAACAGGGAGATGATAAGTTATTATGGGGAAATATGATAAAATAATATTACTCAGCGATATTGACGGAACGCTCCTAAATTCTCAAAGCAGAGTTGGAGAAAAAAACAGGCAGGCAATCAGTGAATTTATAAAAGAAGGCGGGAGCTTTGGAATAGCAACCGGAAGAAGTTTGACAAACGCAAGGAGCCTTCTTGAAAATACAGAAATAAATGGGTACTGTATTCTTGCAAATGGCAGCCTCTTGTATGATTATAGAAAAAATAAATACATAGATGAAATTAGTCTGAACAAAGCGGAAATTATAAAGTTTCTTGAAAAATGTATGGAGGAGCGAAAAAATACGGATATCCAGATATATACCAGAGACTTGAGCTATATGATCACTCCCAGGGAATTTGCAGATCCGCAAGTGATAAAAGACCATATTCCTATAGAATTTGCCTCTGTTCAACAGATATGGAATATGAGCTGGACTAAAATACTGTTTTCAGGAAACCCAGATGAAATTAAGTGGATAAAAGAAAACTCGGAATATCTGGAAAGCAGTCATACAGTGAGCCGTGTCCGGTCTGCGGAGAAATATTATGAATTTCTTCCTGCCGGAAGTAGTAAGGGAGAGATGCTTGAGCGGCTAAAAATGCACTTAGAGAAAGATCAGACTGTTTATGCAGTAGGGGATTATTATAATGATGTGGAAATGTTGAGAAATGCAGATGTTGGGATTGCAGTTTTCAATGCTCCTGATGAAGTAAAGGAATATGCAGATATAGTTTGTAAGAGCTGTAATGAAGATGCGATAGCGGATGTTATAGAAAATATTATCAGATAACACTACTGTACCCTATTCTTCAATGGATAAGGCAGTAGAAAGAAAATATGATGGAAGCGATGTTTGGTCCAGAGAAAAAGGAAGCTAATTTTTATCCCAAAGTATAGGCAGCATGGTTGAGAAATCTACATGGGTAGGCTATAATTTTGATAAATGTGTGCAAGAGAAAGTAGAGAAAGGGAGGCTGTCAAGGCACAGAATAAGATAATGAAGCTTAGTGTAATCGTTCCCGTCTATAATATGGCGGCAGAGAAAAAACTGGAGTTTTGTCTGGACTCTTTGGTAAATCAGACCATCTCAGAATATGAAATTATTGCTGTGGATGACTGTTCTACAGATGATTCATTGGAGATTTTGCGTACCTACGAAGCCCGGTATCCGAATTTGATCAAGGTGATTGCTTCTCAGGTGAATCGAAAACAGGGAGGGGCTAAGAACCTTGGCTTAACAGCAGCAACAGGGGAGTGGATAGGCTTTATTGACAGTGACGACTGGATTACACCGGATTTCTATGAGAGGCTGTTAAAAAAGGCGGAGGAAACAGGAGCAGATATGGTGGGCTGTGACTACCATCTCACCGGAGAGCATTCCATGGCCATCGGACAGGTCGTACACAATAATTCCTTAGAGCAAACCGGGGAACTGAATCATGATAAGTATGCTTCTTTAATTTTAGATGGGGGAAGTCTGGTGGTAAAAATTTATAAGCGCCACATCATTTATGATTATCCTAACCGATTTCCCGAGGGGATTTTTTATGAGGATAATGCCATCAGCAATTCCTGGATGCTTCGGGCAAAGAGGTTTGCCTATCTTTCGGAGCCCATGTACTACTACTATCAGCATGATGCCTCAACGGTGCATACCATAACCGCACAACGCTGCCGGGATCGTATGGAGGCGGCAAGAATCATGGTAAAGGAAGCGAAGGAGTTCGGGTATCTGGAAGAATATCATGAGGAAATCGAAAGCAGTTTTACTACCCTATTTTATGTAAATACCCTGTTTTCCTATATGGCAGGGGTAAAGCCGATACGCTTTTCTTTCGTAAAAAAGATGGGAGAAGAAATGCGAAAAACCTTTCCCGGTTTCCGTGAGAACAAATATTATCTAACCAGAGTTCATGAAGAAGAAAGAAAACTGATTGATTTACAAATGCGGTCTACTCTGTGTTTTATCCTTTATTATCGATTGCTGTGGGCCTATCGCAGCTTTAGGAAATGGGTAAAGAGAGTATAGTTACAACAACTGTTATCATAAGACGCAGAAAATAGGAGGCAAGGGTGAAAGCAGTAATCATAGGAGCCAGCGGTGAGGCTCTCCATACCATCAGAACAGCAAAGGAGCAGGGGCTTGTGGTGACGGCCATTGATGGAAATCCTGAAGCGGCAGGACTGAAAGAAGCCGATGAAGCCTTTGCGATAAATATTTCCGATGAAGAAGAAACCATTCAGGCAGTAAAAAAGATACAGCCGGATTTTCTTCTGACGGTTCCTATCGGGCGCTGTCTGACCACTACGGGAGCAGTAAATGATGCACTGGGGCTGCCGGGAATTAGCAGACAGGAGGCTCAAAACTGTACGGATAAGTGGCTGTTTCATCAGCTTCTTAACCAAAAGGGGCTGAGAAAGGCTGCCTGCTATCTGCTTTCTGATAAAAAAACGGTGAAAGACCTGTATGCTCATCGGGAAAAAATGCACTATCCTGTAATTTTGAAGCCTCGTTATGGCTCTGGCAGCAGGGGAATTTTTGTGGTTCGGCAGCAGGAGGAATTAAAGGAAGCATTGGATCAGATAAGTAAAGAAAACTTTAAAAATAATAAAGTTACAGATGATATTTATTTGGAGAAAAGAAAATCTGATGAGGACTATATTCTGGAAGAATGTGTAGAAGGAGAAGAATACGGAATTGATGGTGCCATCATTCAAGGGGAGCTTTATCTGGTGCTTTTGCGGAAAAAGGAGAATACACCTCTCCCGGCCAGACAGGCAGTAGCCTATTTTTGTGTGCCGCCGGAGGAGGAATTCTTTCAGCAGGTAAGGGAATGGTTAAAGAAGGCAGTGGAGGCTTTGGGGCTGGAGGAATGCCTGCTTCATGGTGACATCATTCGAACCGCAGATGATCCATTTATTATTGAGCTGTCGGCAAGACCATCAGGCCATAATCTCCATAATCTTTTTACCCCTTTGGCAACAGGCATAGATATGGCAAAAGAATACATCTGTTATCGAATGGGGAAGGACTACTCCTTTTCTCCTTTAATGACTAAGCAGATGATGATTCATTATTTTGATTTGGAAGGAAGGGTTAAGAGGATTCCCCATGAGGGAGAAGTAGAGAAGCTGGCAGAAGAAAGCGGCGGCAGGTTGGTTAAATGGCAGTGTAATATTGAACCGGGTGAGCGCTTATCCAGGGTTTCTGATGGACACTCCCTGATGGGGAGAGGCTATTTTATTCTGGAAGGCAGAGCAGAAAGAGAATTAAAAATTATGGCAGAAAAAGTAAAAAGCCTGTTTCACTAAGGAGACAGGCTATAGCCGGCAAAGTGCTTCTGCAATGCGAAGGGCTCCTTTTCCGTCAATTAGCCGGTGCATAGTATCCTGGGCAGCCTCTCGTTTTCCGGGAAGAAGATACATTTGCTCAAGAAAAGTCCGAATTTTTTCGGATACAGCCAGAAGACCTTCCCGGCGGAGGTCACCGGCATAAGGAATAACACCTGCTTTTTTAAAGGCAATGGCACAGTCCAGTTGATTATCGGCCATGGTGTAGCTGATGGAAGGAACGCCCAGGGCACACAGCTCATAGAGGGTTGTCCCGGCTGTAGACAGGGCTAAGTCGCACTCCTTCATTAAAGGAGCCAAGTCCGTAAGACCCTCATGAATACATATGTGATTATGCTTTTCACCAAGCTGGATTAGAGCCTGCTTTTCCTGAGAAGAAAACAGCCTTCCAACCACCACATGAAAAGTAATCCGATCACCGGGAAACGGACAAGGGGCTTGCTCTTTGGAAAGGGACTCCAGAATAAAGGTTAAAAAATACAGGCAGAAGCCTTCCGGGTCACTGCCTCCACTGGTAAGCAGCACATTGCGTATGCTGTCTCGGAAAACAGGATGACAGTCGGCAAATTGTTCTCTCAGCGGAGTGTAGGCCGGCCCCAACAATCGATTAGAGGCTGAACGGTAAAAGGCTTCATATTCACTTAAAACAGCAGAAGACATCAAGTCATAATTTAATATCAGATCTACTTCGTAATCCCACTGACGTAAGTCATCAACATAGGCAATGGCAGCTACCTTTCGTACCGCCCGCAGATACTCAGGCGTAGCATAGTAGGAATCCAGTAATAGCAAGGGTCGTTTTTCCTGAGAGGACAGCAAAGGAAGGAGGGTAGGAAGTTCTTCCTCCAAACAATCATAGCGAGCCTTATCCAAAACCCGAATAGGCTCTGCTGAGGATAAAAAGCCCTCCAGCAGGAATCGGCTATCCTCGTCGGCAACCAGAAAGCAGACCTTTCTTCCCAGCTTATTCAGGGCCTGAAAAATAGCCGCACAGCGCACCAGATGTCCGGTAGATATATGCCGGTTTCCATCGGTTCTAAGATAGATCACTGAATCAGTTCCCATGCCAAAGGTGTTCCTTTCTTTAAGTCGGTCTTGGCTGTTCTTCCCAACACAGCTTCATAGTGCTTGGTATGGAGTCCGTTTCCAGGACGTATGGAACGAATATTTTCCGGGGTCAGCTTCTCTCCCGCCTGAATATCCTTTACCACAAACAGAGAACGGCTTCCTCCATGCTCTAATTTTTGGGTATCTGTGAGTGAATATTCTGCGCTGCCCAAGGCTCTTTCTAAAATTCGTACCTCCTGCACCAGTTTGGCAAATTCACCCGGTTCCATAGAAAAGCTGCTGTCCGGTCCTCCATCGGCTCGCTTCAGCGTCAGATGCTTTTCAATCATTTTTGCACCTAAAGGCACAGAGGCAGCAGAAACGATGCTACCCATGGTATGATCAGAAATACCGGTAAGGCAGTCATAGGTATTGGCTAAAGTGGGGATAACCCGTAAATTCACCTCATCATAAGGGGTAGGATAGGAAGAAACACATTTTAGCAGAAAAATATTCTCATTTCCTTCTTCCCGGCAGACCTCCAGAGCCAGCCTGATATCTTCAGGATAGGCAATTCCGGTGGCAAAGATTACAGGCTTATGCAAACGGGCAACCTTCCGAATCAGGGGAATGTCGTTGATTTCATAGGAGGCAATTTTATAAGCGGGAACCTTCATTTCCTCCAAAAAATCCACGGAAGAAAAATCGAAGGGGGAAGAAAAGCATTCCAATCCCAGCTTCTTCGCCTCCTCCATCAACCGGGGCTGCCAATCCCAGGGGGTATAGGCCTCACGATATAACTGATGAAGGGTCATTCCATCCCAAACAGTTCCTTCCTTGATCTGGAACCAGGGAGCATCACAGTCTATGGTGATGGTATCTGCGGTGTAGGTCTGCAGCTTGATAGCATCTGCTCCGGCCTCTCTGGCTGCATGAATGATTTCTACTGCCCGGTGGTAGTCCTGGTTATGGTTGCCGGAGATTTCGGCAACGATAAAGGTGGGAGCTCCCTCACCCACCAGTTTATTTCCTATCATAAATTGTTTATTCATTGTCCCTCCGGTTTTTTCTATAATGATGACATTTTTTTTCATTGTACCATAGAATGATGTTAGGGTCAAAAGCCCCTAACTATGATACCCACGGATTGTTACGTACTTCGTACTCCCACAATCCCGCAAAATATTCGCATATCGTGGTGCTTACGCCCCACTTTTAAGCTCATATTTTGGCGGGTCTCAAGGACATTCACCCACATTTGAGCAAGCTCATGTGGATCCTTTGCCTATGGTGTATATTGATAAAAGAAAACGAAGAAGAGGTGCAGTGCGTTGAGAAATCTGGCAATTATTACTGCCCGGGGCGGAAGTAAACGAATACCGGGGAAAAACAAGAAAAATTTTTGCGGAAAACCCATTCTTTTTTATTCCATTGAGGCGGCCTTAGAGGCTGGGGTGTTTTCGGAGGTGATGGTCTCTACTGAGGATGAAGAAATAGCTTCTCTTGCCAGGCAGGCAGGAGCCCGGGTACCTTTTATGCGCTCCAGGGCTGCGGCAGATGATTTTGCCACTACAGATCAGGTTATTTTTGAGGTGCTGCAGGAATACGAAAAAAGAGGAGAGAGCTTTGAAGCATTCTGCTGTATTTATCCTACAGCACCTTTTCTTACGGGAGAGCGGCTGCGCCAGGCCATGGATTTACTGAAAGAAGCAGACTCAGTGATGCCGGTGGTTCCTTTCTCTTATCCGCCCCAACGGGGGCTGGTTCTTGATGAGCGAGGCTATATCCTTAGAAAGTATCCCGAATACGCAGAAACCAGAAGTCAGGATTTAGAGAAAATCTACCATGACTGCGGCCAGTTTTACGCCTGCAGAACGAAGGCCTTTTTGGAAGCGGGAACTACGGATGTAGAAAAACTGGTGCCTATCTGTCTGTCGGAGATGGAGGTGCAGGATATTGATACTCCCGAGGATTGGGAGATGGCGGAATGGAAATACCAAAGCATGAGCGACAGACACTGACAGAGGCTTTGTACAGAATATTGGAAAAGGAATGGAGAAAGGTAACATGGAAAAAGAAAATGGAAGGCTGCAGACGCCCTATTATTTCATTAGAGAGAAGGAATTACAGTACGATGTGGATTTGTTAAAAAATGCCCTGGAGGATAATTGGGGGAATTATATCTGCAGCTATTCGGTAAAGACGAATTCCCTTCCCTGGCTGTTAACCTATTTAAGGAAACAGGGCTTTTATGCCGAGGTGGTATCAGAGGCAGAATATGATATTGCTGTCCGTCTGGGATATTCCAATAAGGAAATTGTATACAATAGTCCCTATAAGCATCGTAAGGCATGGGAGAAGGTGCTTTTGGAGGAAGGCTATGTGAATCTTGACTCCTCCTATGAGCTGGATTGGATGAAGGAAATGAGTGAACACTATCCTCAAAGAGAATTCAGAGTAGGGCTGAGGGTAAATTGTCTTCTGGATCAGCTTTTGCCCGGAGCACAGACCACGGGTGGAAAAAGGGGCCGCTTTGGTTACTGCTATGAAAATGGGGTGCTGAAAGAAGCAATAGAAAAATTACGACGCTTACCCAATGTAAAGGTTGCAGGTCTTCATATGCATACCTCTACTCAGACCAGAGCAGTGGAGATTTATGGAGCTCTGGCAGGGATGGCTGTTCAGATTGCCAGAGAATATGCGCTTGAACTGGACTATGTAGATATGGGAGGCGGCTATTTTGGAGGGACTGATGATATGCCCTCTTACCCTGACTATTTTAAAGCTATTGGAAAGGAATTAAAAAAATTCTTTGATCCTCAAAAAACAAAGCTGATTGTAGAGCCGGGAGTTTCACTGATTTCCAGAGCCTCCAGCTTTATCACCGGCGTCATTGATGTGAAGACGGTTCCGGAAGGAAAATTTGTGGTAACCGATGGGAGCCGGGTAAACTTAAATCCTATGACTGCCCGCCACAGCTATCCTCACCATATGGAGTATAAAAATGAGCAAACCGGTGAAATGGTCACCGATGCCCAAAAAGCGGCAAGAGAGCTTCTGCCAAGCCAGTGGATATGCGGCTCTACCTGCATGGAGCATGATAAACTGTTTGAAGTAGTTGAGGGACCGGTTTTAAAACCTGGAGATCGAATCGTTTATGACAGGGCCGGTGGATATACTATTTGTCTTACTCCTCTTTTTATCCACTATTTTCCTGCAGTCTGGGTGGAAAAGAAGGATGGGAGTCTGTTTCAGGCAAGAGAAGCATGGACAAATGATGAATATCTGCAAAAGAACCATTGGGAGTAGTTAAGTGAAATGAGAGGAAAATCCGGGGATAAGGCTGCTAAAAAGCAGCGTATTTATGTTTGCCATACCTATTATCATGTTTATATCACAATATTGAAGGAATGTAATCTAATGCCTGAATATCGTGGGGGAGCTACCTTGCTTTTGAGTACCATGTCCAATGACTTTGGGAATTTAAGGCAAAGAGCAAAAAAGGCAGGAATATTTGAGGAAGTTCTGGAGTTTCATGAAAAAGAAGAGAAATTTTTTCCCGAGCTGGAAAAATATCATAAGGACAGAGGAAACATTCTGATCAATATGCTGGCCAGAATACGTTATACCAAGCTCCTGGGGAAGCTCCAGGAGCCTTATGTACCGGTTGATTTTCGGGAATATAAAGATATCTATGTATATTGTGATTCGGATCCCATAGGCTACTATCTCTCCTATAAAAAAATACCCTATCATGCCATAGAGGATGGTCTGGACTGTATTAAAAGCTATGATACTGCCCGCTATGATAATCGGGGGCATTTTGAATTAAAGGCTAAATTGGCGGCCTGGAATCTGATTTTTATTCAAAACGGATACGGAAAATATTGTATCGATATGGAGGTGAACAATATCGCCTGTTTGCCCTATCCTTGTCCCAAATATATAGAAAGGCCCAGAAAAGAGCTGATGGCCGGAATTTCGGAGGAGGATAAGAAGCTGTTGATCAGTATTTTCATGGAAAACATGGAAGGCTTTCTGCGGCAGATATCTGAAATAGGGGAAGAGGAACCTAAGGTGCTGCTTCTGTCTGAGCCTTTATGTGACTTAGCAACCAGAGAACGGATTTTTAAGGATATCATTGAAGAATATGCTCATGGAGCCCGGGTATTTATTAAGCCTCATCCCCGAGATGAATTGAATTATGAAGAAAAATTTTCAAAGCATATTGTTCTACAGGGGAGGTTTCCCATGGAGGTGATGAATTTTATTCCCGGAGTTCGCTGGAATAAGGTGATTTCTGTTTTCACGGTCTGCGATTCCATAACCAATACAGATGAGGTGATCTTTCTGGGAGAAGACTTTATGGACAGGTATGAAGAACCCTCCTTGCATCGCCAAAATGAAGCGATTTATTAAAGGAAAATGCAGGACAAGATTGCATACTGGAAAATAATGGATAAAATAGCGTGCGTTATGCAATTTAAACTGCAATTATCAGAAAATAAATCAATATAAAAACAGATTGACAGACTTGAGGGAGCATACTGTATTTATGGCATTTACCATTACTGTGTGCCGGATAGATTCAGGTCTGTTTTTTATTGTTTATTTTGCGAAGGGAGTTTTGAATAGTTACTATTTATTTTCCTATATTTATGTGATAAAATATTGTGTCAGACTATGCAAAAACGGACATAAACTGATGCAGCACCCGGCGGTTTACTTTCCGGGCTGGAGAATGTGAAAATAGAAATTTTCGCTTCGGAATGGGGATGATTATGATTAAAATAGTTAAAAAGATGAACAGGCTGCTGGATGCCCGTCAAAAAAGGGTGATGATTATCATTATCTTTTTCATGCTGATCGGGGGAGTTTTGGAAAGCTTGAGCATTTCAGTGGTTATCCCTGTCGTTACTGTACTTTTGAATCCACAGGCCGTGGAAAGCAATCAGATACTGGCAGCCTTATATCATGGTCTGGGGGTAACCAGTATCAGCAGTTTCACTACGATTATGATGTTGGCTCTGATTGGCGCCTTTATATTGAAGAATGTATTTTTATTTCTGCAAAATGTAGTGCAGCTTCGCTTTGTCTATACCAATCAGTTCGCCACTTCCAGACGCATGATGATCAATTTTATGGAGAGGCCTTATGAGTATTATCTGAATGCAGATACCTCCGTGATTCAGCGAAACATTACCTCTGACGTCAATAATATGTACGGGCTGATTCTCAGTGTACTTCAGTTAATCAGTGAAGCAGTGGTGTTTGTCTGCCTGGTGGGGGTATTGCTGATCTCCGATGCGAAGATGATCCTGACCATTGCGGCTCTTTTGATTGTAGTGCTTTGGATAATCAAGGCAGTATTAAAGCCGATTATGGTAAAAGCGGGTCAGGAGAATCAGGATTACTACAGTGGGCTGTATAAATGGATCGAACAGGCAGTAATGGGCATAAAAGAAATTAAAATTGCCAATAAGGAGCAATATTTCATCAATGAATATGCCAAATGCGGTTACGGCTATGTTCATGCAGTTCAAAAATATAACCTCTTCAATTCCACCCCCAGATTACTGATTGAGACGGTATGTATTGCGGGAATGGTTTTGTATATGCTCATGGTGATGAGGAAGGGAGGAACAGTGGAAGAGATGCTTCCTCAGCTAACTACCTTTGCTTTTGCGGCCATGCGCCTGATTCCCAGTGCCAATCGGATCAATAATTATTTGACCAGTATCGCTTATTTTGAGCCCTTTTTCATGGGAGTAAGCGATCATCTGCAGGAAGAAATCAACGACAAGAATGTGGTTTATGATCCTAAGGCATACGAAAAGAAAAAAGCAGTGGACAAGCTGGAGATAAAAAAAGCGATCTATCTTGAGAACATTACTTACAAATACCCTAACACCAATGTTTTAATTTTTGACCATGCGGATATGGAAATACCGATAGGCTCTGCGGTAGGCATCGTGGGTAGCTCCGGTTCGGGAAAGACAACGGTGGTGGATATTCTTCTGGGTCTGCTCAAACTGGAAAGCGGCAGAATCTTGGCAGATGATGTGGAAATTAAAGATCATTATGAGGAATGGCTGAAGAACATCGGCTATATCCCTCAAACCATTTTTATGCTGGATTCCACTATACGCAGCAATGTGGCCTTCGGTTATACATCTGAAGAAATAGATGACAACAGGGTATGGGAGGTGCTTAAGGAAGCACAACTGGATGAATTTGTAAGAGGGCTGCCGGAAGGCCTGGATACCAGCATTGGAGAAAGGGGAATCCGCTTGTCCGGTGGACAAAGGCAGCGTATAGGCATTGCACGCGCACTTTTTGAGGATCCTGAGGTACTGGTTTTGGATGAAGCCACCTCTGCCCTGGATAACGACACAGAGGCAGCCATTATGGAATCCATAAATCGACTTCATGGCAAAAAGACGCTGATTATCATTGCCCACAGACTTCAGACTATTGAAAAATGTGATATGGTGTACCGAGTGGAAAAAGGGAAGGTAAGCCGGGAAAGATAAGAAAAGAGGAGAAAGGTCCTCGGGATAAAAATGCTGCCGAAGCAGCAGAATGAGAGGAAAAAATGGAAGAAATAAAAAAACTCTGGAAAAGATATGAAGAAGCGATCAGCTATCTGTTCTGGGGAGGCGTAGCCTTTTTCCTAAGCATGGCGCTGTTTTATCTGTTCGCCAATGTGATGGATTTCTATGAGCAGATTGCCAATACCTTTTCCTGGATTATCTGTGTGCTCTTCACATATTTTACCAATAGAACCTTTGTGTTCAAAAGTAAAAGTACGGGTATTTCCGGCATGGGAAAGGAATTTATCAGCTTTATCGGAGCCAGACTGGCTACCCTGGTATTAGAAAATGGAATTCTGTTCGTACTGATAGACCTGCTTGCCATGAATAATATGATTGCCAAATTTATTGGACAGGTGGTAGTGATTGTATCCAATTATATTTTAAGCAAGCTGTGGATTTTTAAGAAAAAGAAAAATTGAGTTCTGAAAACTGCCGAAGAAAGGAGAACGCATGGGGAAAAAACCAAGACTGGCAAATTACGAAGCGTTACGAATAGTGGCCATGCTGATGGTAATTACCATGCACTACCTGCAAAAGGGAGGGCTGCTTGCTCCTTTGTCCGAAAACCTTGGATTGCCCAATCTGGCAGCCTGGCTGGTGGAAGCATTCAGTATTGGAGCAGCCAATGCCTATGTACTGATCAGTGGCTATTTTTTGGCAGAAGCAGCCTGGAGCTGGAAAAAGCTGCTTTCTCTGATCGCACAAATATGGGTTTATTCTGTGGGAGTTCCTTTGATTTGTCTGGGGCTTGGTCTGGGCAATGTGGCAGAATGGGAGCTTTACGACTGGGTTACGGTCATTCTTCCGCTGCAGTCGGAGCATTACTGGTTTGCTACGGCATATGTGATCATGTATCTTTTTGTACCGGTTTTGCAGACAGGGGTAAGGAAGCTGAGTCAAAAGCAGTTTCAGACTATGCTGCTGTGCCTGGTGCTCTTCTTTTCTCTGGGGAAAAGCCTTTTGCCGGTGGCACTGCCTACTGATCGGTATGGCTATGATTATGGCTGGTTTGTCTGTTTGTTTTTGGCAGCGGCTTATTTTCGGCTTTACGGGTTCCCCTGGATGGAGGCAAAAGGAAGGTCATGGGTCGTGTATGCAGGAAGTGCCATTTTAATCTGGCTGCTGGGAGCTGGGGCAGCTATTTTCGAAAAAAAAGGGCTTCCGCTTTCTTATGCGGGAGACATGCTGTACAGCTACAATCATGTACTGATACTGGTTTTGTCGGCAGCACTGTTCATGGCCTTTGGTCAGCTTACGGTGAAAAAGGAATTACTGGAAAAAGGGATAATCCGGCTGGCTCCTTATAGCTTTGGAGTTTATCTTCTGCATGAAAATATTGCGGTGCGTTATCTCTGGCAGAGCTGGGCAGGTGTGGAAAAAGTACAGGGCAGCCTGCTTTTTATTCCGCATATGCTGGTGACAGTGTGTCTGATCTATGCCATCGGTGCAGGTGTGGATTTTTTAAGAAGCCGAATAGCTGCCGGGGCTATAAAGGCTTGGAAAAGAAAAAGGGAGGAATGACATGAGCAGTCTGAAACGGTTATATCGGGACTACGAAAAAATATGGTGTAACTTGGCTTTCCCTTTGATCCTGTCTTTTTACCCTCTGGTCATGATCGGACAGGGGGTAGATGTGTCCGATTCGACCTATAGCCTGAGTAATTTTTTCTATTTTGAAAAAATGGAAGGGATGTGGGTGGTTTCCACCTATCTGGCCAATCTGTGCGGGTGGGGATTGACCCGGCTGCCCCTGGGGACAACCCTCTACGGAATGAATCTGTATACCTCTCTTCTGGTCACGGCTACAGTTCTTTTGGTGTATACCCAGCTTCGCAAATGGATGCCCGCATGGATCGTATTTGTGGGAGAGCTGGTTGCTGTGGGGTTTTTATGGATTCCCAGTACCATTCTATACAACTATTTAACCTATTTTCTTTTTGCTGCAGGAACTATCCTTTTGTATAAGGGACTGGTGGAAGCAAAAAATCTTTGGCTTCTGCTTGCAGGAGTGATGCTGGGGTTGAATGTTTTTGTACGCATTCCTAATGTAACAGAAATGGCTTTGATTCTGGGACTCTGGTATTATTTGTGGATGGAGAAAAAATCCATTTCGGTTATAGGAAAAAAAACGCTGGTCTGTATGGCCGGGTACATGACAGGTCTGGTTTTGCCCTTAAGTCTGATACTGATCCAATACGGAGTCCATGGATTGGCAGAAGCGATCAGAGGTCTGGCTGCGATTCAGACTGCGGATGCCAGTTATTCTCCCATGGCCATGATACTGTCGGTGATCACAGCCTATGGCAGGAGCGGGAAATGGGTAGTTGTGCTGGGAGTGGCTGCGGGACTGGGGATGGCTATGTTTGCCTTGAAAAAGGGGCAGCTGGAAAGGCCTAAAAGGATCGTATTTTTACTGGGAACTCTGCTGCTTCTCCGGTTCCTTTGGGGAAGGGGGATGTTTAGCTTTCGCTATTATGAAGACTATACCAGTATATATGAATGGGGAATGATAGGGCTTTATCTAAGCTGGATAAGCGCAGCCTATCTGCTGGGCTCAGCAAGAGCTTCTCTGGAAGAAAAGCTGTGGGCGGTGCTGGTGATGATCATTCTGGTGATCACACCTTTGGGGAGTAATAATTATACCTATCAAAACCTGAATAACCTGTTTCTGGCAGCTCCGTTTACGCTGTATACCTTTGTTAAAGTATTTCGTTACCGTGGAGGGGAGGGGCCTCTGTCCGGGCTGGCATTTTGCTGGAAAGCCATGGTGGCAGCCGCAGGGGTGATGATTCTTGTTCAGAGCATCGGCTTTCATCTTCATTTTCGTTTCAGGGACGGTATGGACGGTACACCCAGAGATTATCGTCTTACCTCGCCGGAAGCAGCAGCGAGAATGAGCACCACCAGAGAAAATGGAGAAGCCCTGGAGGGACTTTATGCTTTTTTGCAGGAAGCAAATAAACTTACAGGTAATTCGGTAATTCTTTACGGAGACTGTCCGGGACTTTCTTTTTTGCTGAAAATGCCCTTTGCTCTTCAAACAGCGTGGCCGGATCTGGACTCCCATCCCTATACAGCCTTTGCAGATGATCTGGAAGGAATGCAGACCAATCCGATTGTTATTCTGCGAAATCGGGAACCGGTTGGAGAACAGGGGAAAAAGAAAAAGGACTATTTGTTGGAATGGATGAATGGCAGAGGCTATACCTGTAAGTATGACAATGACAGCTATCTGGTATATCTTGCAGAAGAATAGAGAGACAGAAGCGCTTCAGCATGGAGGTAAGCATGATTAATTTTAATGTTCCCCCTTTTACGGGAAAAGAAACAGAATATATACAGGAAGCGGTAAGGGCAGAGAAAATCTGTGGAGACGGGCAGTTTACCCAAAGATGCAATCGCTGGCTGGAGAAAAAAACAGGAACCTCCAAGGCTCTGCTCACCACCTCCTGTACTCATGCAACGGAGCTGGCTGCTCTCCTGATGAATGTTCAGCCCGAAGATGAGGTGATCATGCCATCCTATACCTTCGTATCTACCGCAGATGCCTTCGTCTTAAGAGGAGCCGTTCCGGTATTTGTGGATATTCGGCCGGACACCATGAATTTGGATGAAACCAAAATTGAAGCGGCCATTACGGAGAAAACGGTGGGAATTGTCCCTGTCCATTATGCCGGGGTGAGCTGTGAGATGGATGCCATTATGGATATCGCAAGGAGGCATCATCTGTGGGTCATCGAAGATGCTGCCCAGGGAATAATGTCAACCTATAAGGGAAAGGCATTGGGAACCTTTGGTGAATTTGGCTGCTTTAGCTTTCATGAAACAAAGAATTATACCATGGGTGAGGGAGGGGCCCTCCTGATTCGGGACGAAAGCTATGTGGAAGAGGCAGAGATTCTCAGGGAAAAAGGAACCAATCGAAGTAAGTTTTATCGGGGACAGATTGATAAATATACCTGGGTAAATTATGGTTCCAGTTATCTTCCCAGCGACATGAATGCGGCCTATCTGTGGGCTCAGTTGGAAATGGCAGAAGAAATCAATGAAGAGCGCCTGGCGATCTGGAAGAGGTATGCGGCTTGTCTTGCTCCCTTAAAAGAAAAGGGGATTCTCGAGCTTCCGACAATTCCTAAGGACTGCGTGCATAATGCCCATATGTTCTATATTAAAGTCAGAGATATTGAAGAAAGAACTCAGTTAATCGCTGAATTAAAGGAAAAAGGGATCATGGCGGTTTTTCACTATATTCCCTTGCATTCAGCCCCGGCGGGGTTGAAATATGGTCGTTTCCATGGTGAGGATGTGTATACTACCAGAGAAAGTGAACGGCTCCTGCGCCTGCCTATGTATTATGGTTTGGCTCCTGATCAGGTGGATTATATCTGTAAGGTGATAAAGGAGTTTTTTGAAAGGAGGTCCTAATGAAGCCAAAGCGCATCAATCAGAAGGTTCAAAACCGGCTGCTCCCTCTGCTGGTCATAACGGTGGTATTCCTGGTGACAGGTCTGTGTTTTGATTTTTATTATGAGTTGAATGATGATGTGGTAATTAAGGACATTCTGTCCGGTGCTTTTTCGGGGATGCCGGATGGACATACGAATCAGCTTCTTTATCCCTTGGGCTGGCTGATCAGCATGGGCTACAGACTGTTTCCCAATATACCGGTTTATCCATTTTTCTTATTGGGCTGCTATGGAATCAGCTTCTATTTGCTGGGGTATCGAAGTCTGCAGTTTTATCAGAAGCTTAGGGGGAAACTGCTCTTACTTTTGCTGGAAGCAGGAATCTTCCTATCCCTGTTCTTATGGGAATTAGTGTATGTGCAGTATTCTGTCGTCTGCGGTATTCTTGCAGCTACAGCCTGCTTTTGGTTCTATACAACAAAACAGGGGCTGACACCGGGGGAATTTTGGGCGGCCAATCTGCCCGCCCTGCTGCTCATTTGGCTGGCTTTTCTGGTACGCACTGAAATGCTGCTTTTGCTCACTCCCTTTATAGCCGTAATGGGAATTTATCACTGGTATAACGAAGTGAGCGCCCATAAGCAGGTTTATTGGGGAGGTGAAAAACACAAGCTGCTGGGAAGAATTTTCGGCAAAAAAAATGGCTGGAAGTATATCGGATTTGCCCTGGCGGCGGCTTTGGGCTGTTTGGCTTTTGGGATAGTGGACTATCTGTCTTATACAGGAACAGAATGGAAGGAGTATAGGGAATTTTTTGACGCAAGAACCAGAGTATATGATTACACCTGGTACCCGGCCTACGAAGAAAATCAGGATTTTTATGAGAGTATAGGGGTAAGCCGTGAACAGTTTGGGCTGATTGACAGCTATAATTTCGGTTTAGATTCAGATATTGATGCGAATACTTTGAATAGGATAGCCTCCTTTGGAGAAAAGGGGAGAAGTCAGGGCAGCCTTCCGACCCGCCTGAAAAGGGGAATACAGGGAATGGTGCTTCACATGGCAGATCCGAAAGATGGCCCTTATAATTATTTTGTACTGACAGCCTATGGGATGGTTATCGCACTGGCTGTTTTACAAAAAGAAAAAAGTTACATCTGGAAGATTTTTTTGCTGGCAGCCGCCCATAGCGTTTCCTGGTTGTATCTGCTGTTGGTGGACAGGGTAGTGTCGAGAATAGCCCACCCTTTGTATGTGTTGGAATTTTTGTGCCTCATGGCTGTTTTGGTCAAGGAGCTCCATGACCGTCCACTGTGGAATGCAGAACGCTATTATCGCAGAGGAGTATTGGCAGTGCTGTTTTTGCTGACCATCGCCAGTGGGGCAGTTATGTTTCCCAAGGTTTCTGATGAACAGGCCATACGGGAGAGGATAAATGAGCCAATGCGGGCTTTTGGCATCTATGCAGCCAAAGAGGAAGATAGCTATTACTATTTTGACGTCTATTCTACAGTTTATTTTACAGAGAAGCTGTTTGCTTCCCCCATGGTGAAGCGTAAAAATTATGATATTCTGGGTGGCTGGTATAACCGCAGTCCCCTGCAGAAACAGGTGGTTGAAGAATATACCAAAGGTGAGGAAGGCCAGATCAGTCAGGCGCTGCTTAAGGATAATTTTTATTTTGTGATCGAAAAAACCGGAAAGATGGATTCTGTCCTTCAGTGGTATGAGGCCGAAGGAATTATGTTGAACACAGAAGAAGCGGACACCATAGGCCAGGGAGATAATCCTCTTGTGATCTATCGCTTCAGTCCTGCAGAAAAGTAACAAAGTCTCTGGAATTAAAATGCTGCATAGCAGCAGAATGAGAGGAAAAATGGAAGAAAAGCTGGAAGGAAAGCTGGTCTATCTCAGGCCCATCAGCAGAGAGGATACAAAGGATATTGTCCGGTGGAGAAACAGTGATGCGGTACGGCCTTATTTTATCTATCAGGAGCCTTTTACCATAGAGGGGCATTTAAGCTGGCTGGAAAAGATGATTGACTCGGGAAAGGGATATCAGTTTATCATTTGTCTGAAAGAAAATGGACAGCCAATTGGCAGTACCTATCTGAGAGACTATGACCCGGTCAGCCGAAAAGCGGAATATGGCGTTTTTATTGGCGAAAACGGACAAAAAGGAAGAGGGATAGGCACAGAAGCGCTTAAGCTGACCCTGGGGTTTGCTTTTGACGGGTTAAAGCTACATAAGGTATTTGCCCGGGCATTCAGTGACAATAAGGCATCGATTAACTCTTTCTTAAAGGGTGGGTTTCAGCAGGAAGCCTGCCTGAAGGACGAGGTCTGGGTAGATGGGAGGTACAGAGATATTGTTTTACTGGCCAGGCTGAATCCCCAAGAGGGCCATCAGGCAGAGTATGAGAAGGAAAAGGATGAAAGGTATCCATGAAGAAAGTAAGTTTTGTTATTCCCTGTTATCAGTCCTCCCTTACCTTAAGAAAGGTAGTGGAAGAGATTCAGGAAACCATGAAAAAGCTGACACAGTATTCTTATGAAATCATACTGGTGAATGACTGTTCTCCAGACGACACATTTTCAGTGATTCAAGAGCTTTGCCGGGAAAATCTGAATATCTGCGGGGTGAATCTGGCAAAAAACTTTGGACAGCATGGAGCCCTGATGGCAGGCTTTCATCAGGTGACGGGAGATATTCTGGTATGTCTTGACGATGATGGACAGACACCGGCAGACGAGGTGGGAAAGCTCCTGGAGAGACTGGAAGCAGGAGATGATGTGGTATATGCCCGCTATTCCCATAAGCAGCACTCCCTTTTTCGGAATTTTGGAAGCTATATTAATGAGAAAATGGCTCAGTTCCTGCTGGGAAAGCCAAAGGAGCTATGTGTTTCCAGTTATTTTGCGGCAAGACGCTTCGTGGTAGAAGAAATGTTAAAGTATGAGAATGCGTATCCTTATGTGATAGGACTGGTTCTCAGAACCACAAAAAAGATTTCCAATGTGGAGGTAAAGCACAGACAGCGTGAGGTGGGAGAATCTGGATATACTCTGGCTAAGCTGCTGGGTCTGTGGTTCAGCGGATTTACGGCCTTTAGCACCAAGCCGCTAAGAATTGCCACAGTGACCGGTTTTTTCTGTGCCATGGCCGGCTTCCTATATGCACTTTATACTGTAATCAAAAAATTTGTCAATCCTGCAGTACCGGTGGGCTTCAGTTCTCTGATGTCAGCAATTATGTTTATCGGTGGGATGCTGATGCTGATGCTGGGATTGATTGGCGAATACATCGGAAGAATGTATATCTGTATCAACAATGCACCACAGTTTGTGGTGCGGGATCTGATCCCTGCCAGGGAAAAAGAGGATTGAATGGGGATTATATGGACAAGATGAGAAGCCAAAAGAGCAATCGGTTAGAAAAAATTACGGCAGTCAGGGTGTGCTTTGGCATTCTGGCCTCCATGTCCATGTTTTCTACACTGAGCATATCAGCAGAACAGGGGCGTGAGGCTGTGACCTACTCCAACAGCTTTCTTTCTTTTTTCTTCGCTCTTCTGTGCGCTGCAGGGTATACCTGGGTAAGGAGGAGAACGCAAACGGGTGAAGGAAGGGGCTTTCTATTTAGTCTTTTTTACAGTGCAGGTCTTTCTTTTAGCCTGGTGGTGGGAAAACAATTGGAAACAGTGGAAAATCTGAATATTGCAGATATGGCTGTCTGGATAAACCTCCTGATTCTGACCTGCTTTTATCAACCCTTCGTGTTGTTTGGCTGGAAATGGCTGGAGGAAAAGGGAGGAAAAAAAGCAGAGCCGGCTCCGATAGCTTCAGAAGAGAAGAGGTGCAGCCTGTTTGTTAAGGATAAGGCTTTCTGGAAAAATATGGGCCTGCTGCTGCTGTGTTGGCTGCCGGTTTTTCTGGCCTTTTATCCGGGAGCCTTTGTGTATGATGCTGCGGATGAATATGTGCAGGTGGCTACCAGGAGCTTTACTACCCACCATCCTCTCATCCATGTGCTGCTTTTAGGCGGCTTTGTGGCTGGAGGAAATAAATATCTTGGCTCCTTTAATCTGGGAATTGCTGCATATACCCTGTTTCAGATGACGATTCTGGCATCCGTATTCAGCTATACGATTCTTTGGATCAAAAGAAGAACAAGCAGCAAATGGATAGAGCCTGTGGGGCTTTTGTTCTACGGCTTTTTTCCGGTAATTCCCATGTATGCAGTCTGCTCTGCAAAAGACGGTTTATTTACGGCTGCATTTCTTGTTGTTGTTCTGCAGATGCTGTCTTTCTTTGAAGAACCGGAGAGCTTTCTGGCAAAAAAAAGCAACTGGATTGCAAGTATTCTTGCAGCAGCAATGATGATGCTGCTGAGAAATAACGGATGTTATGCCTATTTTGTCTGGATTCCGGTGGCTGTTATAGGACTGCATTTTCTTCTTAAAGCAAAGAGCAGGGCTGATCAGCAACAGGAAAAGACGAGAAAGAAGCTGTGCCTGAAAGCCTCCTTTCTGCTGCTTGGTGCAATAGTGTTCTTTGCTTTCGCTTCCAAAGGGCTGGTCTGGGGACTTAATGCAGATGACAGCGGCAGCCAGGAAATCATGACAGTTCCTATCCAGCAGTTGGTACGCACCTATAATTACAGCCCTCAAAGCTATACAGAGGAGGAACAAAGGCTGTTGTTTACCCTTATTCCGGAGAATGAGATGAGTACCTATAATGCCAGAATATCGGATGTAGTAAAAAGCAAATTTAACAATCAAAATTTCAATGCACAGAAAGGGAAATACTTGGAGCTTTGGGTAAAAATAGGGCTTCGCAAGCCTATGTGTTATTTGAATGCATGGCTGATGACCTCGTATGGCTTCTGGTATCCAGATGCAGTGATCAATGTGTATGGGGGGAATACGGTTCATACATTCACCTACAAAGACAGCTCTTACTTTGGCTTTGAAACCGAGTATCCGGGCAAAAGGGAGAGCAAATTTCCCTGGCTGGAGGAGCAGTATAGGAGGTTGTCATTAGAACTGTATCAGCAAAGACTGCCAGGCCTTTCCATGCTTTTTTCTCCCGGATTTCTTTTCTGGGTATTTGCATTTTGCATGAGCTATTTGCTTTGGCAGAGACAGTGGAGGAAACTGATTCCCATGCTATTGATCCTTTTGGTGTGGCTGACGGTGCTTCTGGGGCCTACCTATCTGGTGCGTTATGTACTGATTCTCTGGTTTGCCCTGCCTGTAATTGTAAGTGGACTAAAAGTATGCTATACTGATATGATGCACGAACACAGCAAAACATAAGCAACTGACACCTTCTTGTTCCAGCAGAAAGATGAAAAAAAGAAGACGGGAAGAATAGATGAACCAACGAATTAACTTAAGCAGAGGAATTCAATATATAATTGCGGCAGCAGCGATCCTGCTGTTTTTACTGATCTGGCCCTTCGGCATAATCGAAAACCGGCATACTTCTAAGAGTGATGAGGTGATTCTACGGAAATCTGACCCCATCAGTGTAGAGAATAACGGAACTCAGATGTTTATAGCCCAAGGCACTAACCTGAATGCGGTAGACCTTTACGTTGCAAACGATATGAGGGCAGAAACCATTACCTTTCGCCTTTACGATGGTGCCTATCAGCAACTGTGGGAAACCTTCTATGTAGTGGATGCAGATGCAAAATTTCCCGGCTTTATCCGTATTCCTGTTGAGCTGGAAACAGAAGAAGGCTGGGAATACTATTATACGATAGAGGGACTTACCAGTGATTTGGAGATGTATTATGAGGATACGGCAGAATCCTCCTCCTTTGCCAATGGCACTTTTCTCTATGGGGGAGAAGAAATGCCGGGAATCAATTTGATTGTCCGCTATCGATATGTGGCTCCCTTTAGCTGGTGGATGACCGTTCTTTTGGGGCTGCTTCTGGTAGCCATTGCTGTTGGGTTATGGAAACTGACAGAAAGGCTTTTTGCAGGAAAATGGAAAAGCCGGAACAAGGAGATTACGGTACAGAGGCTTTTGCAGGGGGTCTTAATTCCACTCATCCTGCTAACTGCCCTGGCAGCTCTGCTGATGGTGTTTCCGGGGCGGAGATTTGGCAGAGGAATCGTAAACTATGGCTTTTACTATCTGGGGATTGTACTCACTGCGGGGGTACTTTTATATGGAGTGAACCATAGACGTTTGGGGCAGGAACCTCTGGTCAAGCTGGATAAGATAAAAAGTGAATGGACACATTTGGCTATGTCTGTCTGCTTTGCGGGAGCATTGTGGTCCTGCTATGAATACATGAACGGTCTTTATGATATTCACCACAGCTATGCCACCTGCAGGCTGTTGGTATGGTTTTCCCTGGCCGTTATTTTTACCTTCAGATTCACCAGACAGGAGCTTTTGAGAATATATAACCTGATCTATCTGGTGGCAGCAGGGATAGGAGGGTACTTTTATGCCAGACCCTATCAGGGAGTAGAGGAGCTGGAGGAGCTTTATCGCCTTCAGGCCTATGTTCTGGTGGCAGGAGGCTTTGTTCTCCTGCAACTGGTGATTGCCCTGGTAAAAATGGCAGGAAAAAAACAGAGGGGAACAGCCCGGTGGTATCTGCCCTATACAGGTGTTCTGACCGTGCTTCTTCTCATGCTGGTGATTTTCAGAAATACCCGTACATGGCCGATTTTGCTGGCGGTGATTTTTGGTCTTTTTTATCTGCGGATGTGGATGTGGGAAGAGAGGAATAAGCTGCCGGAGATCTTTTGCGGCGGGTTGATTCTGCATTTTGTCTATACAGTAGGGTACTGCCTTATGCACCGACCTTACCTGAGGTTCAGGCATAATCGCTATGGAATGACCTATCATACTGTTACCATGACCGGCTACTACCTGGCTCTGGTGCTGTGTGCCATTATGGTGCGTCTTTTTGTACAGTACAGAAGGACAGGACGGTGGCAGGATGCCTGGAAGGAACTGTGTCTTCTGGGGACAGGGAATGTTTATCTGTTTTTAACCCTGTCCAGGACAGGCTATCTGGCTGCTTTTGTGATGGAAGTGTTTATCATTGTTTTTATGTCTATACTTTGGGAAGGAAAGAGACTGAGAGCTATGCTTAAAGCGGCAGGTCTTACAGTAGGAATCAGTATACTGTTTTTCCCCATTGTATTTACGGCACAGAGAATTATGCCTTCCCTTTTTAATGATCCGATTTATTCGGAAATTGAGGTATGGGAATATACTACTCAAAAGACTACTCCCAGCGATTCGGAGCTTTATATCGATTTGGAAGCGTTTATCAAGATCATGAAGAATAAGCTGTTTGGCTTGGAGATGGAGAATATCTCTCTCACCAAAATAGGAGAAAAGCTCCAGCCCGTATATCTTAAGGCTGAAGGAGGACTGGTGGCCAGTACGGCCGCAGAGGAAGGAGAGGAAAGGGATTTCTCCAATGGAAGAATTGAAATATTTCGTGAGTATATCGGACAATGGAATGCTACCGGACATGACGAAATGGGCTTCCTTTTTCCCGATGGAGAGATGTCTGTCCATGCCCATAATACCTATTTACAGGTGGCTCATGATCATGGAGTGATTACCGGCCTGGTTTTCCTTCTTTTCGGTATTTATACCTTCCTGCTTGCAGTTTATCGCTATTGCAGAGAAAGAGGAGGACAGCCCTATCTGGCATTAACCATTACCGTGATTATCGCCTTTGGCATAGCGGGAATGGTGGAATGGATTTTTCATCCCTGTAATCCCTTTGGATTTTCTTTAATGGTGGCCATTGCCCCCCTGTTATTTAAACCGGAGATGAATGGAGGCCATGAGATTAAAATGCTGCCAGAGCAGCAGAATGAGAGGGAACATGAACAAAATGACCTTTAACCGTCAGCTTTTTTCTCGAAGAGCAGGACTGATGCTTTATGATATAGCCAGTGTGCTGGCAGCCAGCTTTTTGGCTATTTCCATGAGGTACGAATTTAATTATGACATGATTCCCTCCTATTTTTTGGAAACCATCGCCAGATTCCTGCCCTTTAATATCGTTATTACGCTGGTGATCTTTTACCTGTTTCGCCTGTACCATAGCCTATGGGCATTTGCAGGAGAGAATGAATTACAGAACGTGGTGGTAGCCAGCTTTCTGGCTTCTGCAGTTAACGGTGTGGGCTTGTATGTGGTAAGGGTACAGCCCAAGGCAGTACCCAGCAGCTATTATTTTATGTATACCTTTCTGCTGATTACCTTCACCTTTATCAGCCGTTTTTCCTATCGTTTTCTGCGCAGTAAAAAGCACAAAATGCAGAACAAAAAGAATACGATCAGGGTAATGATCATCGGTGCCGGTGAAGCAGGCAACTCCATTATAAAAGAAATCGTCAGCAGCAATTATTCTACTATGACCATTGGCTGTATCATTGATGATGATGCCCAAAAATGGGGAAGCTTTATTCAGGGGATCCGTGTGGCGGGAGGTCGGGATAAAATTCTCGAATGTGTGGATCTATATAGTATTGATGAAATTTTTATTGCCATTCCTTCCGCCTCCAGAAAAGTGATCCGTGAAATTTTGGAAATCTGCAAGGAAACGGAATGTAAGCTGAAGGCTTTGCCCGGTATCTACCAGTTGGTCAATGGCGAGGTCAATGTAAGCCAGCTAAGAGATGTAGAGGTGGAGGACCTTCTGGGAAGAGATCCCATCAAAGTGGATCTGGATTCGATTCTGCAATACGTCAGCGGGAAAACGGTGCTGGTAACCGGAGGAGGGGGTTCCATTGGCAGTGAGCTATGCCGACAGATTGCCCAGCACAAGCCCCAAAAGCTGATTCTGGTGGATATCTATGAAAATAACGCATATGATGTACAGCAGGAGCTGGAGTATAAATATCCCCAGTTGGATTTGGTGGTACTCATTGCTTCGGTAAGGAATACCAATCGAATGAATTCTATTTTTGAAACCTACAGACCGGACATCGTTTATCATGCGGCGGCTCATAAGCATGTACCCCTTATGGAGACCAGTCCCAATGAAGCCGTAAAAAACAACGTGTTTGGCACCTGGAAAACAGCCCAGGCAGCAGCCTATTACGGTACGAAAAAGTTTGTGATGATCAGTACAGACAAGGCAGTAAATCCTACGAATATTATGGGAGCCAGCAAACGTATCTGTGAAATGATCATTCAGACCTTTAACCGTCATTATGATACCGAATTTGTGGCAGTGCGTTTTGGCAATGTGTTAGGCAGTAACGGCAGTGTAATTCCGCTGTTCAAGAAGCAGATACAGCAGGGAGGCCCGGTAACTGTGACGCATCCTGACATTATCCGTTATTTTATGACCATACCGGAAGCAGTTTCTCTGGTGCTTCAGGCAGGAGCCTATGCAAGGGGAGGAGAAATCTTCGTATTGGATATGGGGGAGCCGGTAAAAATTCTGGATCTGGCAAAAAACCTGATTCGCTTGTCCGGCTATAAAGTGGGAGAAGATATTCAAATCGAATTTACCGGTTTGCGGCCCGGAGAAAAATTGTATGAAGAGCTTTTAATGGATGAGGAGGGGCTGCAGGATACGGCCAATAAAATGATCCATATCGGAAAGCCTATAGAGATAGACGAGATGACTTTTTTCGCCCAACTGAAAAGGCTGAAAGAGGAATCGAAAAACGAAAGCATGGATATTCGTCAGCTGATTAAAGAAATCGTACCCACCTATCAGATTCGGGAAGGATATAAGGAGCCGTAAATTCAGTGGTTGCAGAGCAAAATTCAGCTTCTGCAAAATGGAGGTATATATGGAAAAGAAACGCATCTATCTTTCCTCACCCACCATACACGGGGAGGAACAGCAGTTTGTACAGGAGGCCTTTGACACCAATTGGGTAGCGCCTCTGGGACCCAATGTAAATCGGCTGGAGGAGGAAATGTGCGCCTATACCGGGGCGGGGGCAGCGGCTGCCTTAAGTGCAGGAACTGCGGCAATTCATTTAAGCCTTAAGCTGCTGAATATACAGCAGGGGGATGTGGTTTTCGTATCTGACCTGACCTTTTCTGCTACCTGTAATCCGATCTGCTATGAAAAGGCGCTGCCGGTATTTATCGACAGTGAGCGGGATACCTGGAATATGTGTCCCAAAGCGTTGGAAAAAGCCTTTTCACTTTATCCTGCTCCTAAAGCGGTAATCTGTGTACATCTTTATGGTACGCCGGCAAAAATGGATGAAATACTGGATATCTGCAACCGGCATCAGGTTCCCCTGATCGAGGATGCGGCAGAATCTCTCAGTGCAGGCTATGAGGGAAAACAGACCGGTACCTTTGGAAAATTCGGTATCTACTCTTTTAACGGAAATAAGATCATTACCAGCTCCGGTGGCGGTATGCTGGTGTCAGAAGACGAGGAGGCGATTGCCAGAGCCAGATTCCTTTCCACCCAGGCCAGGGATCAGGCCAGACACTATCAGCATTCCCAAATCGGTTATAATTATCGAATGTCTAACATTGTGGCAGGAATTGCCAGAGGCCAGCTTATTCATCTTGAAGAGCATAAGGCGTTAAAGAAGAAAATTTACGAGCAGTATAAAGCTGCGTTTTCGGATATACCGGAAATTACCATGAATCCCATGAATCCAAAGGGAGATGCCAATAACTGGCTATCCTGCATGACCATACAAAAAGGCTCAAAAGTGACTCCGAATCAGATTATGGATGCTCTGGAGGCAGAGAATATGGAGTCCAGGCCCATCTGGAAGCCTATGCATCTGCAGCCGGTATTTGAGCAGTATGACTTTATTTCTGTGGAGCCTGAGGGGAAGGAAGCGGGAGCAGATATTTTCAATCGTGGACTTTGCCTGCCCAGTGATATCAAAAATACAGACAATGATATGGAACGGATTATCGGTATTGTGAGAGCCTGCTTTGGGAAATAGGTCAGCATACTCACTGTTAAGACTGATTGAAGTAAAGGGAAAAATGGAGGTAAGGATGTATAAAAACGGGATAAAACGTGGATTGGATATTGTTCTGTCAGGTTTGGCTCTTATCCTGCTCTCTCCGCTGCTTCTTGTGGTAGCAGCTCTGGTCAGGATAAAGCTGGGAAGTCCTGTTATCTTTCATCAGGAAAGACCGGGAAAAAATGGAAAAATCTTTACCCTTTGCAAATTTCGTACTATGACGGATGATAAAAATAAGGAAGGAAATCTCTTACCGGATAATGAGAGATTAACCGGTTTCGGGAAGCTGCTCAGGGCAACAAGTCTGGATGAACTGCCGGAGCTGTGGAATATATTTAAAGGGGATATGAGCATTATAGGACCCAGACCCTTATTGGTTTCCTACCTTCCCTATTATACACAGGAGGAGCAGAGACGTCACAGTGTGCGGCCCGGCCTTACCGGGCTGGCTCAGATAAATGGAAGAAGCGTACTCAGTTGGGAGGAACGGTTTGCCTATGATTTGGAATATGTAGCTAAATGCAGCTTTAGTCTGGATTTAAAGATTTTTTTTCAGACTATTGGCAAAGTATTCACTCGTTCCGGTACCCTGGAGGGGGAGGCTCAATCGCTGCCGGATTTTGATGAGTATCGTAGAAATCAGAGTATTATTTGAACAGGCAGGGAGCTGTAGTAGGTATAGGGATTTGTATGAAAAGAGGAAATAGCTGAAATGAATATTCTAATATTAAGTGCCGGTACAAGAAATAAGATCGTGCAGTATTTTAAACGGGAGTGTGAGCCTGGTGATCGTATTATTGCCACGGACTGCAGTAATCTGGCTCCGGCTTTGTACGAAGCAGATGCCTTTTACCTTGTGCCTCGCATTACTCACCCGGATTACCTGAAGAAAGTTCTGGAAATTTGCAAAACGGAGAAGATTGACGGTGTCCTGTCTTTAATCGACCCTGAGCTTTCTCTCTTAGCAAAGAACAAAGAGGCCTTTGAGCGTGTGGGAACGACCGTGATCGGCTCGGATTATGAATTGGTAGAAACCTGCTTTAACAAATATGCCATGTATAAAAAGCTGAAGGAACTGGGTATTCCCACAGGAAGATGCTACATGGACAAGGAGCTGTTCTATTTAGAAAAAAAAGAGGGAAAAATAGACTATCCCGTATTCGTCAAGCCGGTCTGCGGCAGTGCCAGTCTTCACATCAACAAGGTAGGCAGCGATGAGGAGCTGGAGGTGCTTTTTGGGCTCTATGAGGATCTGATGATTCAGGAATTTATGGATGGAGATGAATACGGAGCAGACGTTTATATCGATATGCTCACAGGAAAGACCAGCGCTGTTTTTCTCAAGAAAAAAATAAAGATGCGGGCGGGGGAAACGGATAAATCCGTATCGGTAAAGGATGTTACCCTGTTTGAAACGCTTCAGAGATTTGTGGAAGCATGTGGATTCAAAGGAATCATTGATATCGATATATTTCACATAAAAGGGAGCTATTATATTTCAGAAGTAAATCCAAGGTTTGGCGGAGGATATCCTCATGCTTATGAGAGTGGGGTTAATGTACCCGGACTGATTATGCAGAATCTGAGAGGGAAGGTGACAGCTTCTCATATCGGGGATTACGAGGAGGGCATTTGCATGATGAAGTATAATGAGGTGCTTATACAGAGGATTTCCCAAAAGGAAATTATTGAGTAGGTTTCAGAATGGGGGTTAAGGATGAAGAAGGTCCTGATTCTGGCTAATTCCTCAGAAGGCCTGTATGACTTTCGGAGGGAATTGATAGAGGAATTATTGAAGGAATATCAGGTTTATATCAGTGTGCCGGATCAGATTACGGTAGAAAAGCTCGCAGAAGCCGGCTGTCAGATGATACACACCGAAATGAACAGAAGAGGAATGAATCCGTTTCAGGATATAGGCCTTTTTTTAGCCTATAGAAGGCTGATGAGAGAAATCCGGCCGGACTGTATTCTTACCTATACGATTAAACCCAATATTTACGGCGGTCTTGCAGCCGGGGAGAAAGGAATTTCCTACCTGCCGACCATTACCGGTCTGGGAACCACCTTTCAGCGTAAAGGGCTGGTGAATAGACTGGTAAAGCTATTATATCGAATAGCCTTTAAGAAAGCTCAAGTGGTATTTTTTCAAAACAGGAGAAACCAGGCTATCTTTGAAGAAAACCATCTGCTGACCGGGAAAACGAGGGCAGTAGCCGGTTCGGGAGTGAATCTGGTCAGCCATCCGGCAGAACCCTATCCGGGAAGGGACAACCCCAGATTTTTATTTGTAGGGAGGCTGATGAAGGAAAAGGGAATCGAAGAGTTTCTGGAAGCAGCCAGGGCATATGCAAACCGTGCGGAATTTGTTATAATAGGTGATTATGAAGAAGATTATCACAGGCAGATAGAGGAAGCGGCAGGGGCAGCCCTTTTGAATTATTATGGCCCCCAGAGAGATGTGCATACCTTTTACCGGGATGCTGATGCAGTAATTGTAGCCTCCTACCATGAAGGGATGTCTAATGTAGCCTTAGAGGCTGCAGCCACTGCCAGACCGGTGCTGGCTACCGATATTCACGGATGTCGGGAGGCTGTGGAGGACAAGATTACAGGCCTTCTTTTTGCCCCTCGGAGTGGGCAGGCCTTACAGGAAGCTGTGGAAGCCTTTTTGCGGCTGCCGATAGAGCGCAGGGAGGCTATGGGGAAGGCAGCCAGGGCCAAAATGGAAAGAGAATTTGATCGCTGCCAGGTGGCGGCAGCCTATCTGGAAGAAATAAAGCAGGCTGTGGATACAGCAGAATGAGAGGTTCATATGAGTTTATATGATAAGATAGTCAAGGGAGAGGAAAAAATCTCGCTGGTAGGACTGGGCTATGTGGGGATGCCCATAGCAGTAGCTTTTGCCCGCAGGGTAAAGGTGATTGGATTCGACTTGAATGAGGAGAAGATCAGGCTGTATCAGTCTGGTGTTGATCCCACCAGAGAGGTTGGTGATGAGGCCATTAAGGAAACTGCAGTGGAGTTTACGGCAGACCCCACAAGGCTTAAGGAGGCCAAATTCCATATTGTGGCGGTACCTACTCCGGTAAATGATGATCATACCCCGGATTTGACCCCGGTGGAGGGGGCCAGCAGACTGTTGGGGCAGAACCTGACTAAGGGCTCTATCGTGGTTTTCGAATCCACGGTATATCCGGGAGTGACAGAGGAGATCTGTGTACCCATTCTGGAAAAGGAATCCGGTCTGACCTGCGGGGTGGATTTCAAAATCGGCTATTCTCCTGAAAGGATCAATCCGGGAGATAAGGTGCACAGGCTGGAAACCATTACCAAGATTGTATCCGGGATGGATGAAGAAACTCTGGACGAGGTAGCGCTGGTTTACGAACTGGTGGTGGAGGCCGGTGTCCACCGGGCAGAATCCATTAAGGTGGCGGAGGCTGCCAAGGTCATTGAAAACAGCCAGAGAGATATCAATATTGCCTTTATGAATGAACTGTCCATTATTTTTAATAAAATGGGGATCGATACTAAGGCGGTACTGGAGGCAGCAGGAACAAAATGGAATTTTCTTCCTTTTTCACCGGGGCTGGTAGGGGGACACTGTATAGGAGTGGATCCCTATTATCTGACCTATAAGGCGGAACAGTTAGGGTACCATTCGCAGATCATTCTGTCCGGTCGAAGGATTAATGATGATATGGGGAAATATGTGGCAGAAAGTGTAGTGAAGAACCTGATTAAGGCCGGTATTCCTGTGAATGGGGCAAGGGTGGCTGTTTTGGGCTTTACCTTCAAGGAGAATTGCCCGGATACGCGTAATACCAAGGTGATTGATATTTATCAGGAGCTGGGAGAATACGGAATTACTCCAATGGTGGTAGACCCTGTTGCAGATGCCGAGGAGGCACACAGACTGTATGGAATCACCTTTGAAGGGCTGGAGCAGGTTAAGGATATGGATGCCATTATCATTGCAGTAGCTCATGATGAATTTATGCGAATCAGCCAGGAAGACATGGCCGGCTTTTTTAATCCGGCAAATAAGATCAGAGTACTGGCTGATATAAAGGGAATTTATAACCGCAAGATGTACAGTGACGAAAATTATGTGTATTGGAGATTGTAAAAATGGGGTTTAAAGAGTTGGTCTTTCCAAAAGACAGTATATTTTTAGTAACCGGGGGAGCTGGTTTTATTGGCTCTAATCTTTGTGAGGCGATCAGTGACATGGGTTATAGGGTTCGATGCCTGGACAACCTTTCCACGGGGAAAAAAGAGAATGTTGACCGCCTGGCAAAGCGGGGAAATTATACCTTTATGGAGGGCGATATCCGAAATCCGGATACCTGTATGGAGGCCTGTGCAGGGGTGACCTATGTGCTTCATCAGGCAGCCTGGGGAAGTGTACCGAGAAGCATAGAAATGCCTCTTTTCTACGAAGAGGTAAATATTCGAGGAACCTTGAATATGATGGAAGCAGCCAGACAGCAGGGAGTAAAGAAGTTTGTCTACGCCTCCAGCTCTTCGGTATATGGGGATCATCCTGTGCTTCCCAAGACAGAAGGACAGGAGGGAAACCTTCTTTCTCCTTATGCCCTGACGAAGCGGACAGATGAGGAGTATGGAAAGCTGTATAAAAGGCTGTATGGTCTGGATACCTATGGTATGCGGTATTTTAATGTCTTTGGAAGGCATCAGGACCCGGATGGGGCATACGCAGCGGTTATACCTAAATTCATCAAGCTCTTGCTGAACGACCAGGTGCCTACCATCAATGGAGATGGAAAACAAAGCAGAGATTTCACTTATATTGATAACGTGATTGAGGCTAACCTAAAGGCTTGCCTGGCACCCTCCGAGGCTGCGGGAGAAGCCTTCAATATTGCCTATGGCGGAAGAGAGTACCTGATCGATATTTATTATGGCCTGTGTAAAGCTCTGGGAAAAACCATTGAGCCTAACTTTGGTCCCGACCGGGCGGGGGATATTAGGCACTCGAATGCAGATATCAATAAGGCAAGAAAACTTCTTAATTATGCACCGGAGTATGATTTTGAGACAGGAATCAAACTGGCTATCGACTGGTACAAGGAGAATCTGGGGAAATAGAGAGAATCGAAAGTGCTGCTAAAGCAGCAGAATGAGAGGAAAAATGAAGAGAATCCTTCACATTGTGGGGGGGATGTCCCCCGGAGGAACCGAAAATTTCATTATGAATGTGTATCGTGCCGTTGACCGAAGTAAGCTTCAGTTTGATTTCATCGTTCATCTGAAAAAGGAAATCAATTATGATGATGAAATTGAAGGCATGGGCGGAAGGCTCCACTATGTGGTTCGTAAAGCGCAAAATCCCATCAGGAATTTTTTTCAGATTAAAAGGGTGATAAAGGACCATCATTACGACACGGTTTGTCGGCATTCCGACAATGCGTTTACCGTAGTAGATTTGCTGGCAGCTCGTCTGGCAGGAGCGAAGAGAGTGATTATGCATTCTCATTCAACAGATACCGGACACAGAAGGATTCACTCTTTTTTTCGTTTATGGATGCCCTATGTGCCTACCCACCGCTTTGCCTGTTCGGAGGCAGCAGGAAGGTGGATGTATAAAAAAGCAAAATTCCAGATTATTCCCAATGCCATTGATACAGAGAAATTTCTTTTTCAGGAACCGGTAAGAGAGAAGATGCGCGAGGAATATGGACTTCAGGAGGCTCATGTATATGGCCATGTGGGCAGCTTCGTCTATGCCAAAAATCATGAATATCTGTTGAAGGTTTTCTCCCATATTGCCGAACAGGACAAAAGAGCGGTATTGGTACTGGTGGGAGACGGAGAAGGACGGGAGGAAATAGAAAGGCAAATAGGAAAGCTCAAATTGGAGAAGCGTGTACTCCTTATGGGAAGGCGAAGGAATGTAGAGGACTTTCTGCAAATGTTTGATGTACTTTTGTTTCCCTCTCGGTATGAGGGGTTTCCTGTTTCTCTGGTGGAAGCCCAAGCCAGTGGATTAGCCTGTCTGATTTCGGATCGAATCACTTCTGAGGTATGTCTAACCGATTGTATACAGTCCCTTTCCCTGGAGGAAGGAGAGGAAGCCTGGGCTGAGAAGGCTATGGAAATGATGAATGAGAGCAGAGCCAGGGCAAGAAGCTCCAGACAGCGGGAAATTAAGGAAAAGGGCTTTGGAATAGAGAGCCTGGCCAGGTTTTACGAGGAATTTTGAGAGGAATGAAGAAAATGGATTCACCGGTAATAATTCTTCATGTAGTAGGGAGATTGGACAGAGGCGGTGCGGAAAGCAGAATTATGGACCTGTATCGGCAGATGGATCGGGACAAGGTTCAGTTCTATTTTGCCCAGCACACGGCTGACCGTTGCGCTTTTGCAGAAGAGATTGAGACCTTGGGAGGAAGGATTTTTACTCTGCCAAGATTTAAGGTGGTCAATATCCGTTCCTATAAAAAAGCGTGGAAGAAGCTGTTTAAATCCCATCCGGAAATTAAAATGGTACAGGGGCATATGACCAGTACAGCTTCTATTTACCTGCCTATTGCGAAAAGGGCAGGAATAGAAAAGACCATTGCCCATGCCAGAAGCGCAGGAGTGGAGCCGGGGCTTAAGGGCTGGCTGACCAGGCTGATGCGAAAAAACCTATGGAAAAAATGTGACTATTGCTTTACCTGTTCCCACCTGGCAGGAGAAGTGGTTTTTGGAAAACAGGCAATGTCAGAAGGAAAAGTATATCTCATTCCCAATGCCATAGAGGTAGAGAAATTTGCCTTTGATGAAAAAATCAGGAAAGAGCTGCGCTATGAGCTGGGACTGGAAGGCTGCTTCGTTTTGGGACACGTGGGACGCTTTTGCGGAGTCAAAAATCATTTCTATTTATTGGATATTCTGGAAGAGGGATTAGCGCTGGAGCGTAAAATGGAGCTTCCCAGACTGGTGCTGCTATTGCTGGGGGAAGGAGAGCTTGAAGAAAGGGTTCGACAGAGTGCAGCAGACAAAGGGATTTCCTCCAGAGTATATTTTCTGGGAAATCAAAAAGACGTTTATCGTTATTATCAGGCTATGGATTACTTTCTTCTGCCCTCATTTTATGAGGGTCTGCCGGGAACCGCAATAGAAGCGCAGGCCAGCGGTCTGCCGGGAATTCTATCGGATACGGTCACCAGAGAGGCTGTTATCACAGACCTGCTTAAGAGGCTGTCCATCAGAGGAGCGGCAGCAAAATGGGCGGAGATCATTGCAGACTATGCAGCCGGGAAAGCGGATGGAGATATCGAGGAAAATCTGATCAATGAAAGAAGAATCGGTACAGGCTATGCGGAGCAGGTAAAAGCAGCCGGATATGAGGTTAAGGATCAGGCAGACAGGCTGCAGAGATTTTATCTGGAGGGAGAAGAGGAAAATGTGCGGAATCTGCGGATTTTACGGTAAACTGAATATTACCAGAGAGCAGCTTGCCGCAATGAATGATACCCTTTATCATCGGGGACCGGATGACAGTGGGGTGGAAATCTATCCTGTCGGGGAAGGATTTCGAGCAGGCTTGGCTCATCGGCGCCTTGCCATACTGGATCTGTCACCTCGAGGCCACCAGCCTATGGTTTCTGCAGACGACAGAGCCGTCATTGTGTTTAATGGGGAAATCTATAACTTTAAGGAAATCCGTGAGGAATTGACGGATTATTCTTTTCATTCGGACAGCGATACGGAGGTAATCCTGGCAGCCTATCTGAAATGGGGAATTGACTGTGTAAAACGATTTAACGGTATGTTTGCCTTTGGTCTCTATGACAGGACTGAGGAGAGCCTCTATCTGGTCAGAGACAGAATTGGGAAAAAGCCTTTATACTATTGGAGGAGCAAAGAAGGCCTGGTATTTGCTTCAGAACTGAAGTCCATCATGAACTGTCCGGGATTTCGGGGAGAAATCAGGCAGGAGCTGCTTTGCCGTTACCTGACGGAGGGCTATTATACCCCTTCTGATACGGTTTTCGAGGGGGTCTGTCAGTTAAAGCCAGGTACGGTTCTCAGGGTTGAACGGGAAGGAATGAAGGAATGGAAATATTGGGATATCCTGGAACGATATAATGGTCTGAAAAATACCATGAGAGGAAGCATTGAAGAGGCAAGGGAGGAATTGAGCGATATTCTCAACCGGGCAGTGAAGCAACGGCTGATTTCCGATGTTCCTCTGGGTACCTTTTTGAGCGGGGGATATGATTCTTCATTAGTGACTGCCATTGCTCAGGCAAACAGCAGTAAGCCGATCAAGACCTTTTCCATCGGGTTTCATGAACCGGAGCACAATGAGGCTGCCTATGCCAAAAGGGTGGCTTCCTGTCTGGGAACAGACCACAGGGAGCTTTATGTGACAGAGAACGATATGTTTGCCATGGTGGAGGATTTGACGGATTATTACGATGAGCCCTTTGCAGACAGTTCTCAAATTCCCTCCATGCTGGTAGCCATGCTGGCCCGCAAAGAAGTAACGGTAGCCTTGTCGGGAGATGGAGGAGACGAGTTTTTCTGCGGTTATAATAACTATCAGATGCTGGCCCAAATGCAGAAGCTGGACAGGCTGGGAAAGCTGACCTATGATCTTTTCCGCCTTCCGGGAATAAGGAATATGGGAATTTTTGAGCGGCTTCCCGGAAAGGTTCAGATTGTAGCCTCTAACCGGCATCCTCAGTATAGGGTCCAGCCCTTTGATTTTCTGCAGAGTGAGACAGCGGTGGGACTGTTAAAAAGCCGGCAGTTAGATCACCGTTTTCCGCAGGAAGAACGGTATACAGAAGAAAACTGGCAGATTCGCCGGATGCTTCTGGATATGGAGACCTATCTTCCGGGAGATATTCTGGTGAAGGTGGATCGGGCCTCTATGAAATATTCACTGGAAACCCGCTGTCCCATCCTGGATAAAGAGGTAATGGAATACTCCTTCACCCTGCCCCATGAATTTAAAATGGCAGCAGGGAGTAAAAAGCGGATTCTTAAGGAAGTGGCCTACAGGTATGTCCCTAAAGAGCTTTTGGAACGCCCCAAGACAGGGTTTTCCGTACCTCTGGATAAGTGGCTGAGAGGTCCCTTACAGAAACAGCTTCTGGACTATACCAGCGGAGAATTCTTAAGAAGGCAGGATATTTTTTACCCGGAGAAAATGCAGAAATTTATCGTTGACTATCTGGAAAAGGGCGATAAGGGAAGCGGAACAGGGGAAAATTATTCCCGTTTCGTGTGGGCGTACTTTGTTTTTCAAAAATGGTATGAAAGGTATTGCAAGTGGAAAGGAAAAAGATAGTTTTTTACAGCGGGAATCTGGCAAAAGGAGGAGCCGAACGGGTAATTATCAACCTTGCTACGGCTCTTCTGGCAAAAGGACATGAGGTGGTGCTGGCTACATCTGTTCAGCTTAAGGAAGAGTATCCTGTACCTGAAGGAGCTAAAAGGCTTGTTATCTATGAAAAAGCAGAGGAAGCCTCGGGAAACCGAATCGTGAATTTTGTAAAGCGCTACAGAAAGCAGCGCAGAATCTGGAAAGAAGAAAAGCCGGATATCATCGTTTCTTTCATTGGAAAGAACAATGCTATGGCCTTACTTACTACTTTGGGAATGAAGATACCTGTGCTGGTATCGGTGAGAGGGGAGCCAAGCCAGGAATACTACAACCGTGCCCTGAAGCTCTGTGCAAAATATCTTTTCCCCAGGGCAGCCGGAATTATTTTACAGACTGAGGACAGCAAGTCCTTCTTTTGTTCCGGGGTATTGAAAAAGGCAGTGGTACTGCCGAATCCCCTGAACCCCATTTTTGTAGAGGATGAGAAGAAGCCGAAGGCAGAGGAAGAGAGTAAGAATCCCAAGCCCAGGAGGATTACCATGATGGGAAGGGTGGATGCCAATAAAAATCAGAAGCTGGTTATTGAGGCCTTTGGAAGGCTGGCGCCACAGTTTCCTGACTATGTTCTGGAGATTTGGGGTAAGGGGGAAGAAAGAGAGCGGCTTTTGAATGAGGTCAAAGAGGCAGGTCTGTCCGAACGGATTTTTCTTCCCGGTACTACTCAAAAGGTAAAGGAGAAGCTCAAAGCCTCAGCCATATACATTCTTTCCTCCAATACGGAGGGAATGCCCAATTCCCTGATGGAGGCCATGGCCATGGGCTTACCGGTTATTTCTACAGACTGTCCCTGCGGGGGTCCCAGGACATTGATCACCCATGGGGTAAACGGCCTTTTGGTTCCTGTGGGGGATGTAGAAGCCATGACTGCAGCCATGAGACAATTGATGGAGAATGAGAAATTTGCTCAGGAACTGGGAGAAAAAGCCCTGGAAATCAGAAAAACTTTGGATCCGGTTCGTGTGAACCGGAAATGGGAAGAATATATTCTTTCCTGCTGTCAGGGGTAAACAGGGGATAGCGGACAGCGAATCGGTTATCCCTAAATTACGGAGGTAAATATGTGCGGAATTGCGGGCTTTTGTAATTGGCAGGGAGGACCTGAAAGAAACCCGGAAGAAGGGTATCAGGACAGGCTGATCCAGCTTATCGAGAAAATGAATAAGCGTATGCTGCACCGGGGACCGGATGCAGGAGGGTATTGCCTTGAGGATAATGGAGCCCTTGTATTAGGACACAGGAGACTGTCTATTGTGGATTTATCGGATACCGGCAGGCAGCCGATGGAATCGCACAGCGGTCGTTTCTGCATAGTGTTTAACGGGGAAATTTACAATCATAAGGAACTGGGCAGAAGGCTGATCGAGGAAGGAAGAGTAACTGCCTTTCGGGGAACCTCTGACACGGAGGTGCTATTGGAGCTGTTTGAGGCCTATGGGGTAAGAGAAGCAATTACCCTATGTAAGGGAATGTTTGCCATTGCCCTTTTTGACCGAAAGGAGAAAACCCTTTATCTCCTTAGAGACAGAGTCGGAGAAAAGCCCCTGTACTATGGATTTACTGCAGGAAGCTTTGTGTTTGCCTCGGAGCTGGGCTGTATCTCCTCTATGGATGGGTTTTCCAATCCCATCAATAGAGGAGCACTCCCGATTTATTTTGTGCATGGTTATATTCCGGCGCCCTATTCGGTGTATGAAGGAATCTACAAGCTGGAGCCGGGAACCATGCTGACCATAAAGGCGCCCTACGGAGAATTTTTTCTGGAAACCTTCTGGTCCATGAAGAAGGCGGCAAAAAAGGGAGAGGAGGAGCCCTTTTCGGGAACCGGGGAAGAAGCAGCAGCAGAGCTGGAGAAAAGGCTGAAGGAGGCCATCAGCGGACAAATGGTGGCAGACGTTCCGGTAGGGGCATTTTTGTCTTCCGGAATCGACAGCACCACCATTGTGGCTTTGATGCAGTCCCTAAGCAGCAGACCGGTGAAAACCTTTACCATAGGGGTAGAGGATCCTGAGATGAATGAGGCACAGGCAGCAGCACAGATAGCGGCTCATCTGGGAACGGAGCACACTCAAATGTACATTACAGAGGAAGACGCCAGGGGAGTAATTCCCAAGCTGGCGTATCTGTATGGAGAACCCTTTGCCGACAGCTCTCAAATTCCCACCTACCTGGTCAGTAAGCTGACCAGGCAGTACGTCACCGTGTCCTTAAGCGGAGATGGAGGTGATGAACTGTTCTGTGGCTATGGAACCTATAATTCCATTGACCGGATATGGGAGAAAACCCGGAGAATACCTCATCCTGTACGAAAGCTGGTGGGCAGGCTTTTGATGCAGTCACCTATAGAGCTGAGCACAGTGCATAGAACGAAGGCGCTGCTCATGCAGGCAGGCGGGCCGGAAGAATTATATGAGCTGTCCTGTGAGCAGGAGCCTTTGGCAAAACAGATCTGCCGGGAAAATCTCAGCTTGCCCTTCAAGCACACTCAATACGAAGCTGGCTATCTAAAAGGAGTACGCCATAATCTCATGCTGATGGATATGCTGATGTACCATCCTGATGACATTCTGGTGAAGGTCGACAGATCGGGAATGGCAGTATCTTTGGAATCTCGGATTCCCATGCTGGATAAGGATGTAGTAGAGTTTGCCTGGAAGCTGCCGATTGAATATAAATATCGAGACGGAGAGGGAAAGAGGATTTTGAAGCATATCCTGTATCAGTATGTGCCAAAGAAGCTGATGGATTTACCTAAAAGAGGATTTTCCATTCCCCTTTCCAAATGGCTGAAGGAGCCTGAGCTAAGACAATGGGCGGAGGCTCTGATTGATCGAAAGACTCTGGAACAGCAGGGAATTTTAAATCCGGATGTGGTGTGGCAGCTTTGGGAGGACTATAAGGAAAGAAATCAATGGAGAGTGCAGATATGGTATATCCTGATGTTCCAGCAATGGATGAGTGAAAGAATATGTTAGAAAATAAGCTATCAGTAATCGTCAGTATTTATAATATTGAACAGTACCTTCCCAGAGCAATAGCCTCTGTTTGCGGCCAGACCTATAAGAATCTGGAAATTATCCTGGTCAATGACGGCTCTACGGATGGCAGCGGACAGATCTGTGATGAAAAGGCTGTCACAGATACGAGAATTAAAGTGCTCCATAAAAAGAACGGAGGTCTGTCCAGTGCCCGTAATGCAGGAATAGAGGCCGCCACGGGAGAGTATATAGCCTTTTTAGACGGAGATGACTGGATAGACGCTTCCATGTATGAGGATATGCTGCAGCTTTTACTGGATAATCGGGCGGAGCTGGCAATCTGCAGCTATAAAAAAATCAGTCGAAGTGGCGTGGAAGACACCTCCACAGGAAAGGTAACGCTGTGGGAAGGGCGAGAGGCGCTGGAGGTCTTTCTTGAAGAGAAGGAAGAATACCAGATTCAGAATGCAGCATGGAATAAGCTCTATACCAGAAGGCTCTTGGGAAACCTTCGTTTTCCCGAAGGAAAGCTGTACGAGGATATTGTCTATACGACCAGGCTTCTGGCAGCAAGCACAAGAACCGTATATGTTGACTGTGCTTATTATAATTATGTAATAGATCGAAGTGACAGTATAATGAACAGCAACAGGCTGGAAAGACTTTTAACCGACCAGATACCTGCCTATGAGGAGAAAGGCAGATTCTTAAAGGAGATTGGCGAAGAGGAGCTTTATCGCACCCATCAGTATTTTTTTCAAAAAAGGCTGCTTCTCCATTATCGTCAGGCAGCAGAACAAAGGCCGCAGGCCTATAAGAGCTTTTTGAAAAACATCCGTCAGATTCTCCTGACCCGGACAGACTGGAGCGTTTATCAGGGAAGAAGTGACCGGAGAGGAGAATATGTACGGCTTAAGCTGTTTACGCTGTCGCCCGGATTGTACAGAGTATTTAATAAATTCAATGAAAGTCTTCTGATTCCGGTTAAGCAGCGAAGAGAATTTCGGGGGAAAAAGGGAATCATCATCGTTCTTTCCGGCGGACTGGGAAACCAGATGTTTCAGTATGCCCTTTATCTTTATTATCAGTCCAGGGGGATAACGGTAAAAATAGACGAGCTTACGGAATATGCCCATGAGAAGAAGCGAAAGCCGGAATTGAGGGAGGTCTTTGGTATACATTATGAAAAGGCCACACCGGAGGAAATTTGTCACTGGACCGATTCTTATATGGATTTTGCGGCCAGAATTCGGCGAAAGGTATTTGGAAGAAGAACCCGATTATACCTGGATACCTATGGATTTGACCGGACAGTCCTGGAATTGGACAATGCTTATCTCTACGGCTGGTGGCAGAGTGAGAAATACTTTCAGAGAGTAGAGGACAGGGTGAGACAGGCCTTTAGGTTTTCGGATGAAGGGCTGAACGACACCAATAAAGAGTATCTGAATAGGATTCAGAATTGTGAATCGGTGGGGGTACATCTTCGCCGCGGGGATTATCTTGAGGTGAATGAGCTTTATGGAGGAATCTGTACGGAGGAGTATTATGCTTTGGCTATCCAGAAAATGAAGAGACAGATACCGGACTGTGAATTTTTTCTCTTTACCAATGACCCGCTCTGGGCCAGAGAGCATATGGCAGGTGAAGGGATCACCATTGTGGAAGAAAATGATGAGGCCCATGGTTATCTGGATATGTATCTGATGAGCCGGTGTAAGCACAATATCATTGCCAACAGCAGCTTTAGCTGGTGGGCAGCCTGGCTGAATGAAAATCCGGGAAAGAGGATTATTGCTCCCGCCCGTTGGGTACAGGGAAGAGAAATGCCGGATATTTACACAAAAGAGATGGAGACTTGCATTTAGGCAGGGATTTTAGTACACTATTGATGAATATGCCTTGCGGCAGTATCAATAGTGTATTTTCGTTGACAGAGCAAAAGAAAAGCTGCGCAGCAGCGGTTTTGTGAATGGGTTCTGAATAGTTACGATGTGATGAGGAAAGGTCAGCAAATGATTGGAACCAGGCTGTTAAAGGGACAGGGACTGGGAAATGCCCTGTTCTGCTATGTAACCACCAGATGTCTTGCAAAACGACAGCAAACTGATTTTGCCATCCTGGGCAAAGAGGTCTTAGAGGGAATTGCCGGAAAAAACAATGGGCTGTATTTTATGAATCTGGACTTTGGGATGCCGGCAAAAGAAGAAGAATTTACCCGAGTCTATCATGAGAGGGAGGATCGGCTCTTTTTAGGAAATTCCCGTCATGACTGTCGCATAGGCTGCTACGTTACAGGGGCAGATCCCAAGCTCATGGAGGTAGAGGAAGGAACCTTAGTCTATGGGAATATGCAGGCTGAGGAGTACCTTTTACCCTATAGGGAGGAAATAAAGCAGTGGCTTCAGGTAAAGCCGGAATATGACAGTAATGAATATACCCGGGACAACCTGTGTGTGATCAATATCCGGGGAGGAGAATACAGGGGAAGCCCGGAGCTGTTTCTTGGTCGCAGGTACTGGCTGAAGGGCATGGCTCATATGCGGTCACTGAGGCCGGATATGGAGTTTATGGTGATAACAGACGATGTGGAGGCAGCAGAGAAGGTGCTGCCGGAGGTGCCGGCCTATCACTTTGCTTTGGATAAGGATTATGTGACCATAAAAAATGCCCGCTATCTGCTGCTGTCCAATTCTTCCTTTGCTTTTTTCCCTGCCTTGACCAGCGAAACGGTAAGGGAGATCATTGCCCCCAAATACTGGGCCAGACATAATGTGTCCAATGGCTATTGGGCGTCAGAGCAGAACATCTATTCCGGCTGGAAGTATATGGACAGGAGGGGAAGGCTGTATACAGCCGGAGAGTGCCGTCAGGAGCTGGAGAAATATAAGAAGACAAGCCAAAGCTACAGAAGGCTAAACCGGAAACCTGAAGGAGTTACTGCCGGCCTGATGAAGCTGGAAAGTGAGTTGCTGTACAGAGCTTCCTGGATCAGGCGGATGGCAGGTGCACTAAAGCGACGGATAAAAGGAAGGTTGAATAAAGGATAATTCAGTATGGAAAAAATTAACGGGCGACTGCAGCTTCCCATGGTGACTCTGTGTGCCATGACCAGCGTACTGGTACCGGAAACCATTAAAGCCATGGAATACAGTATGAGGGAAATAGATTTTGGGGCAGCAGTGATTATTACCCACAAGAAACCGAGGCATCTCCCCAAGGGGATTATCTATAAGCATATAGATGAGCTGACGGATATTGACTGCTTTAATTATAAAACAGTGTATGAAATGGGAGATTATATTGAAACAGAGTTTGCCCTGCTGGTACACTATGACGGCTTTGTGGTGAATCCGGATATGTGGAGAGATGAATTTCTGGACTATGATTATATTGGCTCTCCCTGGCCCCTGCCCAGGGAGGGAGATACCACCACTTATCGGGATATTAACGGAAACCTGTGCCGGGTGGGAAACAGTGTATCCATCCGAAGCAAGCGGCTGATGGATTTTCCCAGGCAGGCAGGTATTCCCTGGACATCGCAAAAGGGTTGGTTTAATGAAGATGGCTTTATCTGCTGCCGAAACAGACATCTGTTTGAGGAAGCAGGAATGCGGTTTGCCCCTTTGGAGTTGGCCATCTATTTTGGCCATGAAAACATGATACCGGAGATTGAGGGTAAGGGAATTCGCCCTTTTGTTTTTCACAAATGGATGGGAACTAATGCAAAGTATCCCGATTTTCGGCCCAGGAGGCCCTTAAAGAAGGCCTGGACTCAGCTTAAGGTATGGGTGTGGAAGCTGCTGTATCCCGGAAAGAAAGAGGTCTGACAAAGCCATGGAAGGCTGTGATAGGAGCAAGGTTAAGGGAATGATATACGATTGTTTTCAATTTTTTAATGAACTGGATATACTGTACCTGAGAATGAAGATCATGGATCCAATTGTGGACAGATTTGTGATCAGTGAAGCAACAACCACCTTTTCAGATATTCCTAAACCCTTGTATTTTCAGGAAAACCAGGAGATGTTCAGAGAATTTCAGGACAAAATCATTCATGTGGTCGTGAACGATACTCCCCCAGGGGATACCCATGTGAGAGATACCTTCCAGAAAAATGCCGTAGGAAGAGGGCTGGCAGAAGCAAAGGATGAGGATATTATCATTTTCAGCGATTTGGATGAAATTCCCAATCCGGAGAAAATCAAGGAGATTCTTCCTGACTTCCAGGATGATAAAATCTACCATTTTGCCCAACGGCTGTTCTATTGTTATCTGAATATGGAAGAGGTATCCGGAAGCCTCCTGTCCTATGCAGGGGAGTTTGAGGGAGTAGAAAGGAAGCAGTGGATCGGCAGCAAAATGTGCCGATATAAGCTGCTGAAGGAGCAGAATCTGCAGCTGGGGGATCTGCGTTTTCCTGAGAGGAAGGAGTGCGGCATCCGGGTAGCTGACGGAGGCTGGCATTTTGGCTATATGGGAGGCAAGGGAGAAGCTGATTTGAAAAAAAGAGTGCAGCAGAAGGTGATCTCTGCCGCTCATCAGGAATATAACAGCAGAGAGATTCTTAACGATGTAAGTGATAAGCTCAAAGACGGTCAGGATATTTTCGGCAGAGAGGCACAGTTTGTTCTTATCACCATTGATGAAACCTATCCCGAATATATTCGCACCCATCAGAAAGAATTGGCCCACTTGATTATGCAGCAGGAATCCGAAGAGGACAGGATAAAACGTCAGCGAAAACGCAAAATTCGTAAGGTCTGTGAAAAAGGAATCAGAGGGGTAAAGAAGCTGGGAAGAATCGTCACCGGGAGAAAATAGGGAAACTACCCGCAAGGAGGCAGTCATGGCCAAGGTATCCATATGTATACCCACTTATGAGAATCAGGAAGAGGTAAAGCGACTGCTGGATTCTACCAGAGAGCAGACCTTTGAGGATGTGGAGATCATCATTACCGATGATTCCCGGGACAAGCTCATTGAAGATTATGTAAGAATGCTTATCACTACAGACGGCAGGATTGGAAGAAAAATCAACTATATCCATAATCAAGAGCCTCTGGGCCATATCTTTAATTGGAATGCTGCTATTTCAAGAGCCCACGGTGAGTATATTAAAATCATGTTCAGTGATGATTGGTTCACCTATCCGTATAGCCTCGAAAATCTGGTCAGGCTGTTGGAAGAACGGCCTGAGGCCTCTCTGGCGTTTTGCGGCAGTATGCAGGTATCAAAAGGGGAAGCATATGCCAGAAAGCCCGAGGCGGGTTATGCAGAGCGTTTAAAGGAGGATTATCGTTACCTGTTCATCAGCAACCAGATTGGGGCACCCAGCGATACTCTCTACCGAAACAGCCCACAAATCCGGTTTGACGAAAGGAGCAACTGGGCCTCGGATGTTTTTCTCTATATGGAAATATTGAAAAACAATCCTGCTTTTGCCTATACCGATGAACCGCTCATTTCCATTGGGATTCATGAGAAACAGTATACAGAAAGCTTCCATGCGGCAGATGAGCGAATCTATAAGGATTATCAATACCTTTTTCAAAAATATAATTTAAGTGAAAGCGGTCAGTGCAGGGAGTATTTCTTAAAACGGTATCTTATCCCCTTTTCCAGGGGGATGAAGGAAGCCGGACAAAACGGGTATAGCAGTAACGAATACCTGAGAGCGCTTTTTTCCTATTACAGGAAAGAGGTGCTTCCCTGCTGTAAAAGGGCGGTTCTAAGGAAAATAAAAGGAAACCAGGCTGTTAAGGCAGCAGAAGGAAAAGGAAAAAGAGAAGCATGAGAGATACTTTAGTCAAGCTGCTTGGCATTTTGAGCAAAAGGCAAAAGAAGAATGTGGCAGGCATCGGTGTGATGATTCTGATCGGTGCCATACTGGAAACCCTGGGGGTTTCCATGATCGTGCCTTTGGCTCAGGCAATCATGGATGCCCAGGCTCTGGAAGAAAATGAATATGTAGTTATGGTGATGGATTGGCTGCAGCTTAAGGAGATGAGACAGTTCGTTATTTTGCTGTTGTTTTCAGTGGTTGCGGTGTTTGTCTTAAAGAATGTCTATCTTCTGGTGATGAATTATGTGCAGGCCAAATTTGTAAACAATAACCAATTCCTGACAGTAAACTATATGCTGGAGGAATATCTTAACCGACCCTATGAGTTTTACCTTAATGCAGATATTCCTACGGTTTTCCGTACTGTGGACAGTGATGTACCTAAGGTCTTTACGGTATTGATGGAATTTATTTCCCTGATGACGGAAATCGTAGTGGCCATCTTCCTCTGCGCAGTACTGCTGGTAGTGGATCCGGTAATGACCATTATTATTGCGGCTATCCTGCTTTTTATGACAGTATTGATCGTAAAGGTGGTCAAGCCTAAGCTGAATGTTCTTGGACAGGAAAATCAGGCTATACAGGCAAGAATGGGAAAATGGAGAAACCAGTCGATTTTTGGGATCAAGGATGTGAAGGTGCTTCATAAGGAGCAGTATTTCGTGGATAATTTTTCCGTGTATTCCAAAAAAGGAGCAGATTTGAACAGTAAATATGTGGTATTTAATAATGCTCCCAGGCTGCTGATTGAAACGATTTGTATCTGCGGGCTGCTTTCCTATATGGCAATCAGTATTATTTTAGGAAAAGAGGTGAATGAGCTGGCTACTCAGATTATGGCCTTTGCCGTTGCAGCCATCCGCCTGATGCCCAGTGTGAACCGAATCAATACCCATCTGACCAATATCGCCTTTTTTGCTCCCAGCGTAGACTATATCTATGAAAATGTGGATTTCAGAGACTATAAGGAAGAAAGAAAATTTGGCAGTACCAGAATAGAGGCCGGAGAGCCTGTTGAAGTAAAGGACAGTATCCGTCTGAATCAGATTACCTATGCCTATCCCAATACGACAAAACTGATTTTGGACCAGGCAGATATGAATATACCCATCGGCAGCTCTGTAGGAATTATCGGACCCTCCGGTGCGGGCAAGACCACAGCAGTGGATATTCTTTTGGGACTGCTGGATATTCAGGGAGGAAGTATCACCTGTGGTGGAAAAAATGTTATGGATAATTATTCCGACTGGCTGAGCCATATTGGTTATATTCCACAGGCAATCTATTTGACGGATGACCCTATTCGGGATAATATTGCCTTTGGCGTGAATCGGGAAGAAATCGATGATGCACGTATCTGGAAGGTATTGGAGGAGGCACAGATGAAGGAATTTGTGGAGCAGCTTCCCCAAGGCCTGGACACTTCGGTAGGAGAGCGGGGAGTGCGGATTTCCGGGGGACAAAGGCAGCGTATCGGTATTGCCAGAGCCCTGTATCATAACCCGGAAATTCTTATTTTTGATGAGGCCACCTCTGCTCTTGATACAGAAACAGAAACGGCCATCATGGAAGCCATAGATCAATTCCATGGAAAGAAAACGCTGATTATCATTGCTCATCGCTTGAGAACGATTGAAAATTGTGATCTGATCTATCGGGTAGAAAATGGAAAGATTACCCAAACCACATTATAGATAAAAGCGGAGGTATAGAGGTGAAGGAAGGTATCCTGAACACTTATTACAACCGAATATGGCAGAGTGAAGGGAGCCGGATTTGGCTTGAGGGGATATCGAAGGCTGCGTTTTATCTGGGACTGCTGATTGAATTAACCATCGTGATCCTGGATAAAAGCGCTTATATCATTCAATATGAAGGACAATGGTTTCGACTTACCTTCGTTCTCTTTGGAATCAGCCTGATCACCACGAGGCATAGTGTTAAGGAATGGCTCTGGTTATTGGTCTTTGGCATTATGGGAGTGGTTTCCTATTTTGCTACGGAGAGGAATGAGATATTAAGGTTTGTAGTGTTTATCTGGGCCTGTGTGGGAAAGGACATGAAAAGAGTTCTGAAGGTAACCTTCTGGTATACATCAGCGGGCTGCGCAATTCTTATTCTATTGTCGGTGCTGGGTATCTATGGAACCCTGGCACAGACGGCAGTGTATAGAACCGAAATGGCTTTTACCCTGGGAGAGGCAGAAACACGCTATTGCTTTGGTATGGGTCATCCCAATGCTTTTCATTGTATGATGCTGGCCATAACCTGGCTGGGAGCCTATTGCTACCGGGAGAAAATAAAATGGTACGGATATCTTTTACTGGGGATAGGCCATATTATCCTTTATTTCTTTACCGGTTCCAGAACTGGACTGTTAATGGCAGTGTGCTCCCTGCTGCTGATTGTTCTGTTGAAATACGTCAGGCCCTTACAAAAAAGTAAGTGGGTATATATGGCAGGAATTGCGGCAGTAATCAGTGCGGTATTGTTTTCGGTTTTTATGGCCAAATACAGTGTACACCACCCATTGCTGGCTAAATTAGACGGCTTTGTATCCCAAAGAATTCTGAATCTATATTACGACACCATCAATCACGAGGGAATGCTGAGTACCTGGTCACTATGGTCAACACCGGGAAACAGATATTTCTTCGACCTGGGGATCGTTCGTGTATTCTACTGGTTTGGTATCATTCCCGGAGCCGTCTGGTTTCTGGCACAGTGCAGGCTGCTGTGGTGTGGTTATAAGAAAAAAGACTATATGCTTCTGGCAATCGTTATTTCCATTACCATGTATTCGGTCTTTGAGGCTCACTATGTTTCGGATTATCTGGGACGAAACTATATCTTCTTTTTTATGGGAATGTATTTGAAGGAAATGTCAGGCGTGGACCAAAGGAAAGAGATTGGAGATTTCAATGAAAATTCAGCCATTGATCAGCGTAATTATTCCTGTTTATAACGTAGAGCAATATCTGGAGCAATGTATGACCAGTGTTCTTTGTCAAACCTATACCCATATGGAGATTCTTCTGATTGATGACGGCTCATCGGATAACAGCGGCAGACTGTGCGATGAATACGCAGTACAGGATAAGCGGGTCAGGGTTCTTCACCGGGAAAACGGCGGTCTGATGTCGGCCTGGATGGCGGGAGTGGAGATGGCCCGAGGGGAATATCTGACTTTTGTAGACAGCGATGACTGGATAGAAGCAATCATGGTAGAGAAGCTGGCAGAGAAGCTGTCGGGTAAGCCCAAAGAGATGGTATGCAGTAATTACCTTATAGAAAAAAAGACCGGCTCTATTCCGGTAATCCAATCCATGAGACCTGGGGTCTATGAACGTGAGGCCATAGAAAAAGAGCTTTTCCCCTATCTTTTAGGTCAGGAGACAAGAAGAATCCACTGCTCCCGCGGCATGAAGCTGATCTCCCGGGAGCTGATTACAGAGAATATGAAGTATTGCAACAAACGGCTTACGATGGGAGAGGATATGAATATTACCCTTCCTGCCATCCTGGATGCACAGCGAATTGTCATTGTTGAGCAGGGACTATATTACCATTACCGTTTTGTGGAGGCTTCCATGAGTCATCAATATAACCCGGGGCTGTATGCCAATAACCGGCAGCTTAAGCAAACACTGGAGAAGATTCTGGAGGATAAGTCGGCAAATAAGAAAGAAGAAAGGGAATGGAAGTCCAGGCTGAACCGGGAATACCTTTTTCTGTTTTTTTATGTGATGAAGAACGAGCTGCGGGCGCCAAAAAGAGAAATCTCCATGGAACTGGTGCAAAAATGCAGGGAAGTCAGAAACGAGTTGAGGAAAGAAAAGGTTCTGGTTCAAAGCAGGGCCAATAAGCTGTTGTATCTTATTTATCTTCATCCCGGCAGAGTGACTATAGCCTTTGGACGTATGATTATTCATGTGTTTGACAGGAAAACCAAGGGCCGGTGAAATAGCAGAGAGATCATCCAGAGATCAGACAGAGTACCGGAGGAGTTTGGCATTGATTAGTATCATCGTTCCTGTTTATAATGCTGAAAACTATATAGAGGATTGTGTAAACAGTATTCTTCACCAGAGCTTTTCCGATTGGGAGCTTTTGTTAATTGATAATGGCTCAGAAGATAATAGTCTGGAGCTTTGTAAGAAGCTGGCCAATGAAGAGAAGAGGATATGTGTTCTCCATCAGGAAGCGAATGGAGGTGTTTCCGCAGCCAGGAATCTGGGAATGGCCAGGGCGAAAGGAAACTGGATTACCTTTATTGATGCAGATGATTGGGTAGAGCATGATTTTCTGGAAAGGCTTTTGACCATGCAAAAGGAAAGCCAGGCCGACATGGTGATCTGTGGTTATAGGAAGCGCTATGCTGAGGACAGGAAGATTTATCATGAGGCTTATCCAAAAGGGCTTTCTGTGGATCAGCAAAGAGAATGCACAAAAGACGGCTTTTCAATCGCAGGAGAGGAATATGGGAGAAAGGCATATCTGGAGAACTGTCTGTTAGCAGGCAATACCCACTGCTGGGGAGCTCTTTATAAGAAAGGACTGGTGCAGGAGATAGAATTTCCCGTAGGCCTCTCCATTGGTGAAGACCTGCTGTTTTTGATTGATGCAGCCCTAAAGGCTCAAAAAATCATAGTAACGGATTATCCCGGATACAGCTATTACATCAATACCCGGGGGGCTATGGAGAAACCCTTTACCCTCTCCTATATGGATCAGATCACCTGTTGGCAAAAGGCAGCAAAGAAGCTGGAGGAGGTCTACCCGGAGCTGGGCGACCGTCTGCAGAGCCTGCTGCTGGTCGCTGTTCTTTTGGTAGTAGGAAAGCTGGCCAGACTTTCCAGGGAAGAAAGAAAGCAGTATCGCAGACAGCAGGAGTATTGCCTCAGACTGGCCAGAGAGTGCGTCAGAAACAGGGAAGTATTTTCCTATTTACCAAAAGGGTACCCCTTAAAGGTCAGGGTCTACTGTATTCTTCCGCAGGTTTATTTATGGGCCTATGGCAGATGGAGACAGGGGAAGTAACCACATGAGCTACAGGGATTTCAATTATTTATTGAGCAAAAAAGGAGTAAAATTGGTCAGACGAGAGGGTTCAACAGGGACAACTAAAGAGCGCAATAAGGTGGCTTTGTATGCCCATGCAGGGAGTGGGAATCATGGCTGTGAAGCTCTTGCCAATACCATTTGCAGGCTGCTGGGAAGCCCGGTAAGGCTGGTAACAAACAGTGCGGAAGAGGATAATCAATATACCCTGAAGGGATTATGTGAAATCCAGCCGGAAAGAAAGATCAGAGATAACCGAATGGCTCATATTTTCTACTATGGCTGGCGTATGCTGACTGGGGACAAGGAGTCCTTCCAACGCTACCGCTTTCGAAATGTACTGGGCAAAAACGCCTGCACATGGAACATCTCCATTGGTGGAGATAATTATTGCTATGAAAACATGATTAGGGACCTGATCCTGGCCAATAGTATGTTTAACCGTCAGGGAGGTAAGACCATTCTTTTAGGCTGTTCCATTGAGCCAGAGCTTTTGGAGCGGGAGGATATCCGGCAGGATATGAATCGATATGCGGCTATTTTTGCCAGAGAATCCCTTACCTATGAAGCCCTGGAAAGGGCGGGGATTACAACGCAGCTCTACCTCTACCCGGATTCTGCATTTATCCTGGATACCAAGAAGCTGCCATTGCCTGCAGGCTTTCAGAAGGGGAATACACTGGGAATCAATATCAGTCCCATGATTGTAGAGAATGAGGAAAATTCCGGGATCACCATGCAAAATTACAGGGCATTGATCCGGTATGTTCTGGATCATACAGACATGAGTGTGGCACTGATCCCCCATGTGGTCTGGGAAAGAAATGATGACAGAAAAACGTTGGCAGAATTGCACAGTTATTTTGAGAATGAGCACCGGGTACTGCTGATAGGGGATCATTCCTGTGAGGAGCTGAAGGGCTATATTTCAGAATGTCGTTTTTTTGTCGGGGCAAGAACCCATGCTACCATTGCCGCCTATTCCAGTCAGGTTCCTACTCTGGTGGTGGGCTATTCGGTCAAGGCAAAAGGGATCGCCAGGGATTTGTTCGGCACCTATGAGAATTACGTCATACCGGTACAGAGCCTGAGAGAAGAAGGGGAGCTGATTAAAGCCTTCAACCGGATGCTTGAGCAGGAAGAAAAGTTAAAAGAGCAGCTTGCCCGGGTGATGCCTCCCTATATAGAAAGAGTTTACAAACTGGGGGATAAGCTAAAGGAGATAGTGGGATGACACAACAGACGAAGACTTTACTGGAGGAGGCCAGAAGAGAACTATTTCATTATCCCGAGATTACGCCCAAGGGCAGGGTGAAATATGTGGTGAAACGGTTGATAAGGCCTTCCTCTACTCCCAGAAGGAATCCTTTTTTCTGGCCCCAGGCAATGCTTACCCAGGCCTTGGAGGCAGCGGGAGATATAACCACCCTCGAAAAATACTATACAGGCTGGCTGAACAGGGGAATACCGCTCAATAATCCTGACGATCTTATGAATGGTTATTCTTTACTGTATCTTTATGAGCACCGGGGGAATGGGGAGATATTGACAGCCGGGGAGAAATTACTGCAATACTTACTTAGCTATAAAAAAGAAATGAAAGGGATTCTGCCTTATCGAAAAAATCATCCTAGCCATATTTACGTGGATGGAATCGGCATGACAGCGCCTTTCCTTGCCCGCTTTGGACAAATGGCACAAAATCAGGAAGCCTGTGAGCTTGCAGCAGAACAAATAGAGTTATTTCTGGAGTATGGCATGGATAAGGCTACCGGGTTATGCTATCATGGATATGATGCAGTGACAAAAGAAAAGCAGGGAATTATCGGCTGGGGAAGAGCTATTGGCTGGCTGGGCCTGGCATTGGCTGACAGCTTGGAATTTCTCCCTGAAGGCAGGAGCAAGAACAGGCTGACGGAAGGCTTTCAATGCCTGGTTGAAACAGTAATGCCATGGCAGAGAGAAGACGGATATTTTTCCTGGCAGCTACAGGCTGCAGAAGGGCCAAAGGACACCTCAGCTACGGCTATGATTGCCTATATGGTACAAAAAGGCTGTAATCTGGGTGTGTTGGAGAATAGCTATGAGAAGCAGCTTGAGAGGATGGAGCAGGCCATACTTGCTTCGGTAAGACAAGGGAAAATCTATGACTGCTCAGGAGAGTGCGAGGGCTTTGGCAGATACCCGCAGATTTACGGAGCCTATCCCTGGAGCTTAGGGCCGGGGCTCAGATTTTTACTGGTGAGAGGGAAATGATTATTATTGAAATGAATGGCGGACTGGGAAACCAGCTCCAGCAGTATGCGCTGTATGAGAAATTTAAAAGTCTGCAAAAAGAGGTAAAGCTGGATATTAGCTGGTATGAGACAGACAGCGTTGAAGAAACGAAAAATCAAGCGGTTACCAGAAGAAAACTGGAGCTGGACTATTTTCCCGGTGTCAGCTACGAAGTCTGTACCAGAGAAGAGAAGCAAGGACTTCTTGGCAGCAACAGCTTTTTTTTAAGGGCAATGCGCAGGCTGGGCTGGACAGAAGCGGTGAGATATGTGGAACACCAGATGTACGATGAGAATATCTTCGCACTGGATAATAAGGTTCTCAGCGGATATTGGGCCTGTGAGGCGTATTATAGGGACATCCTGCAGACACTGAAGAAAAGGCTGACCTTTCCGTCTTCCGGCAATCCCCAAAATGAAGCCATGAAAAAGAAAATGGAAGAAACGAATTCCGTCAGCATCCATCTTAGACGAGGGGACTATCTGACTGAAGAAAACCGGAAGATGTTTGGGGGGATATGTACAGACGCCTATTATGAAAGTGCACTGAAATACATCAGAGAACGGGAGGATAAGATACAGTTCTTTATTTTTTCGGATGATTCAGAGTATGCCGATAAATACTTCTCCCCATTCCTTGAAAAGGGATATACCATTGTAGACTGTAATCATGGTGAGGACAGCTTTTACGATATTGAACTGATGAGCTGCTGTAAACATAATATTTGCGCCAACAGTACCTTCAGCTTTTGGGGGGCAAGGCTTAACCATAATCCGGGCAGAATTGCCATAAGGCCATTAAAGCAGAAAAACGGTGTAAACTGGTATCAGCCGGAAACCATGAAAAAGCTATGGGAAAATTGGATTTTTATTGATGAAAAGGGAAGTGTTCAATAGATTGCCTGAGGCGAATGGGAAAGAGGGAACGTATGCTGGTTGTAGGATTAAGCTGGATTTATTATTTTGTGCTGTGCCTGTCTGTGGGGACAGGAGTAGAGAAGGGATTAGCCAAACTGTTTGGCAAAAGGTGGACCTTTCAGGTGATCGACTATCTGGTAGCAGGAATGGTGGCAATTACCCTGTATGCCGGATTTTTCAGCATAATTTACAAGGTGGGAATGACTGCCCATTTACTTTTGCTGGCTGCCACAATCGTTTTAGGGTATTTCAATCGTGACAGACTGAAAGTCTTATTGATCAGGGGAAAAAAGCTATGCTTTTCCTGGGAAGGCTTCTTTCTGCTTTGTTTTCTTCTCGTGATTGCTTTTTTTACTTCCCGGGGAACCTTCCATACGGATACGAATATTTATCATGCACAGAATATCCGCTTATATGAGGAATATGGACTCATTAAGGGAATGGCCAATCTGCAGCTGCACTACGGCTATAACAGCCTTTACCTGGCTTTTGCTGCTGTCATGAGCTTAAGCTGGCTGCTGCCCTGGTCCCTTCACACGACCACAGGCTTTATTGAGGTGATCCTGTGTTTATATGCACTGCATCACTTAAAGGAGTTCAAACAGCATAAAAATCATCTGGAGGATGCAGGCTGTATAGCCATATTGTTCTATGCCCTGGTGAATATTAACGGAAGTATGTCTCCGGCTACAGATTATCCGACCATGTTTCTTACCATCTACCTGGTTACAGTCTGGCTCAGGGCAGTGGAAAAGAAGGCACACTATTCGGTATACGCCTTACTTTCCTTATTGGCAGTTTTTCTGGGAGTGATGAAGCTTTCCGCTGTTGCGCTGGCCATCGTGGCTGTTTATCCGGCCTGCTTTCTTTTACAGGAGAAAAAGTGGAAGGAGATTATTTGCTGTCTGGGATTAGGGATCATCATACTGGCGCCCTACTTAATCCGTAATGTGCTTATATCAGGCTGGCTGATTTATCCTTTTGAAGCAATTGACCTGTTTAATGTTGCCTGGAAGGTACCGGAAGAATATTTGCTGGTGGATGCCCGGCAGATTAAGGTCTGGGGAAGATGTCTGTATGATGTGGGGCTAATTGATATGCCGGTGACAGAATGGGCTTTGATCTGGTGGGAAAATCAGGAGAGATATGCCAAAATGCTGCTTGGTGCAAACGTGCTTGGAGTGATTCTGGCAGTGTTGAATCTGGTCTATAAGCGAATAAAGAAGCTCAGGATTCATGGTGAACTGATAACCTTATATTTAGGGATGTTTGCTTCGCTGCTGGTATGGTTCTTTACGGCACCCTTTATTCGTTATGGTCTGGCCTTTTTGCTGCTGATTCCTTTTATGGGGATGGCAAGCTGGATGGATTATGCCAAAAAGGGTCTTCACAGCATCGTGACGGGAAGCATTGTATTCGCCATTTTCCTTTGCCTTAGTCCCTATATGGATCATTATGTGACCGATGCAGGAGTGTTTATCAAGCAGCAGCTTAGGGAGCCTTATTATATTGTGGCAAAGGATTATGATGATGCAAAAACCGGCAGTGTAGAAATAAACGGGAACAGAATATATTACTGCGATGAAGGAGAAATCAACAGCTATCATTATTTTCCCAATACCTGCTATCCGTTCATGCTGAACAGGAGTACCCTGGCAGGAGATAGTATTCGGTCGGGATTTGCAGCAAAATAATCACTGAAAGTAAAGGTGGATCAATTTGAGCAGAGTTAAATATGCGGCAAAAAACATAGTCTTAAACTACAGCTCATATCCTTTGCTAAAGCAGCAGAATGAGAGGAAAAAATGGAAAAGACTGGAGCTGGAAATAGCTTTCAAAAATTGAATATTCTTTTGACTCTGGGATTTGTTATAAGCCTCATCCCCATACTGATTCTGGCTTTCTATAATTTCCCGTCAGCAGATGATTTTTCTGCTTCTGATACGGTTTGCCTGGCATGGAAGAACAGCGGTTCAATTGTGGAGGTGATTAAGGCAGCAGGGGAAAATGTTGTCTATAACTATAAAAATTGGTCAGGGGTTTATGCCTCTGTATTCTGGACCTCTCTGCAGCCGGGAATTTTCGGGGAGCAGTTTTATGGAGTGACGACGGTGATTACCATAGCTTTGCTGGTAGCTGCCGGATACTATTTGGGCAATGTTATCCTGAAAAAATATTTACAGATAAGGGGAAACGAAGGCAGCTGTATAATCATTTTATATCTGTTTACCACTATTCATTTGATGCCCAATGGAAATGAGGGCCTGTACTGGCACGCCGGGGTAGTAAACTATACCTGGGCCTTTGGCTTTCTGTTACTTCTTGCAGGGATTCTGCTTTCCCTGAGAAAGGAAGAAAATCCCTCAAAGAAAACGGGGAAAACGATTCTTGCCTGTATTCTGGCCATACTGGTAGGAGGGGGAAATTATATCACTGCTCTGCAGGGAACTATGTGGCTGATTCTTCTGGCCGTGACAAGCTGTGCTGCGGATAAGTCTGTCCGTAAAAACCGTTCGGTCATTCTTGCAGCCTTGATTATGGCTGCTTCCTTTGCCGTAAGTGTACTGGCACCGGGAAATGCGGTACGAATGGGAATGAGCAGCGGGCTGGAGCCGATAAGAGCCGTGCTGCAGTCCTTCGTATACGGCCTTCAATATCCTCTTAAGGAATGGCTGAGCTGGCCGGTTATTCTGCTGTTCATCTGTGCTCTGCCGTTAATGTGGAGCGTGGCGAAAAAGACGGATTTTCGATTTCCCTATCCGGCAGCAGTGGTTCTGCTGGCTTACTGTATGGTTTCAGCAGGCTTTACGCCTTCGCTTTATGCACAGGGCTCGGTAGCTGCGGGAAGATTACAGAATACGGTCTACTTCTTATTCGTTTTGACATTGTATGGGGCAGGATTTTATGTAGTTGGCTGGGGCAGCAAACGTTATGAATTCAACAGAGAAAAGTCGTTTGCCTGGGGATTTCTGATTATATTTGCAGCAGCATCACTTCTTTATCTTTATGTAAACCAAAATCTTTACATTGGTACAGAGGCAACGGTAAATCTCCTGTCCGGCAAGGCAAAAATCTATAGACAGGAAAACCGGGAACGGCTACAATTACTAAAGGATCCGAATGTGCAGAATGTAGTAGTAAAGCCTTATTCCGATCCACCGGGGCTGCTGCTGTTTCAGGATATCTCTTTTGACAGTAACGAATGGATCAATTCGGCAGTGGCTGAATATTATGGGAAAGAAAGTGTAAGAGTTGGATACTAAAGAAAAAACAGGTTACAAAAGAATTATCGATTTTTTTACGGAAAAAAGAGTAGGAATTGCTATTGCAGTTCTTTTTGCAGTAAGCCTTATTCCGATCATCTATGTGGGATTTTTTAATTATGCCAGCGGTGATGATTACTGGTATGGGATCTATACCTACAGAGGCTATGTGGAGGAAGGGATTTCCGGGGCACTGCAGGGGTCTGTTCGGATGGTCAGGGAGTTTTATCAAAACTGGCAGGGAACCTGGTTTACTATGTTCCTTTTTACGCTCTCACCTAACCATTTTTGGGAAAAGGGCTATAGCATCGTCGTTTTTCTCTCACTGGGCTTACTAACCGCAAGCGTAAGCCTGCTGGCAAATCAGTATCTGGTGAAAAAGCTGAAGTTTGGCAGAGGAACTGTAGCAGCAATGACCTGCATGGTTCTCTATCTTGCTCTTCAGTATATTCCCAGAACCACTTCGGGAATTTATTGGTTTAATGGGATTATGCACTATTCGGTTCCTTTCTTTTTGGGAGCAGTAGCCCTTGTCTGCACGCAGCGGTTTGTGGAGGAGAAGAAGAAAAAGGATTATATTCTTCTGTTTATCTGCTTTACCTTGCTGGGAGGAGGAAGCTATCTGGCTCCTGTGGCAGCAACACTGGCAGCCTGCCTGATTTTGCTGAGCAGGCTGGAGATAAAAGAAATTGATATCAGACAAAGAAAGCTGATCCTTAATTATGACTGGCGAAATCTGTGGGTACTGGCAGCCTTTGCGGCAGAACTGACCGGTCTTCTTATTAGCTTCCTTGCTCCGGGAAACAGTGTCCGGGGCGGAGAAGAATTCGGATTCAGCCTGAAATGGGCTCTACAATGTATAGTTTATGCCATAGACAGAGGGATATACCTGGGAGAGGACTATTTTCTGAAAAATCCGGTTACCACCATATTCTATCTGATGCTGGCAGTGATTCTATGGCAGCAGATGTGGAAGGTAGACAAAGAAAAATATAAATTCAGATACCCCCTGTTGTTTGTAGTTTATATGAACGGAATCTATTGGGCAAGCTATACTCCGGAGATATATTCCCGTTCTGATGTATCCGGGGGAGTCCCCAATACCTATTTTCATATTTTTCTGCTGATTACCCTGGCCAGTATGATTTATGTTCACGGGTGGGTCCAGAGAAAACTGTGGCTGCGTTGGGAGAAGCAGGCAGTAGAGCAGGGAATTGGAACAAAAGAGCTTGCAAAAACAAAGCTTCTCTATGGAGAAGGATTTAAGCATTATCTGGGAGGGAGGTTACTGGCGGTAGGAATTCTTGCCTTTCTCACAGTAGGACGGTATTCCGACATAATCACCACCAATGAATACTGCCTGGAGGCTATTGAAAGCGGACAACTCCAGAAATATGCCGGGGTGAGAAGGCAGCAGCACCAGATTCTGATGGATGAAAATGTAGAGGAAGCTCTGATACCGGAGATGGAAGCCCCATATCCGCTGCTTCATATGGTTTTATCAGATGATGAGACCATGAGCAGAAATGTGGATCGGGCTAAATATTATCATAAAACAAGTGTGAAAGCATATCGGGTGGATTAAATTGGGTAGAATTCAGTATGCCGTAAAAAATATAGCCTTTGGCTACATAGGAAACATAACCTCAACCATTTTGGGCTTTGTACTTCGAACGGTTTTTATTATGAAGCTTGATGAAACCCTGCTGGGAGTAAACGGCTTGTATACAGGCATATTAACTATGCTGTCTCTGGCGGAGCTGGGGATAGGAACAGCCCTGAACTACAGTCTGTACGCTCCGGTGGCTAAAGGAGATATAGAAAAAATCAAGTCTTATATGCTTTTTTATAAAAAGGCTTATCTGGCTATTGCCGGCGTGGTGACAGCCATTGGGATAATTCTCATCCCTTTTTTAAAGTATTTTATCAAAAATCCGGGAGATTACGGAATCCGGGAACTGACCGTCTACTATCTGATTTTTCTGTTTAATACGGTGAGTACCTATTTTGTGGCATATAAATACAGTCTGGTAAATGCCCAGCAGAAGAATTATATTCAAACGAATGCACTTACGCTGACCAAGCTGGCTACTACCGTCAGCCAGATTATAGTCCTGCTGGCCACAGCCAATTTTTTATTTTATCTGCTGACGGCAGCAGTTGTAGAACTGATACAGAAAATTTATGTTAATCATTACTTAAACAGGCTCTATCCTTATCTGAAGGAAAAAAATGCTAAACCCTTAAAAAAAGAAGAAACACAGGTGATCAAGGATAAAACCAGAGCCCTGGTTTATCATAAGGTCGGTGATGTAGCAAGGCTTCAGACGGACAGCATCATCATTTCCTCTTTGATTCAGGTGTCCCTGGTAGGTGTGGTAGACAACTATACCATGGTGATCAATTCTATTTCCGGCTTTGTAAATATTATTTTCAACTCGGTAATCTCCAGCTTTGGGAATCTGATTGCAACAGAATCGGAGGAGAAGCAGTATGAAATGTTCAACGTATACCGTTTTGCAGCCAATTGGGTATATGGTCTGTCAGCAATCGGCTTTTATGTGCTGCTGACACCGCTAGTCTATTTGTGGCTGGGGGAAGAGTGGCTGTTAGGCAATATCGTAGTAGCGTTGATTCTGGTGGATTATTATTTTAAAGGGGACAGAATTGTATTGTCTAATTTCAAGACGGCAGCAGGTGTTTTTGAGGAGGATAAGTACCTGGCCCTGATCCAGGGGGTAGTTAATCTGGTGATTTCCATCGTTCTGGTGCAGTTTATGGGGCTTGCAGGAATCTATGTGGGAACTATTGTGTCCGGACTGATTGCCAACGTAACCAAACCTTTTATTATTTACCGTGTATGCTTCAAAAAGGGTGCAGGAGAGTATTTTTTGGATACAGCCAGAAAGCTGCTGGTACTGGCCGTGACCCTGGCTATCGTATTGTTTGTCAGTAAATTCCTTTTACAGCAGATTACCATGCTATCCTTTGCTCTTACCGGAGTAATGATCATATTGGTCTACAATGTTTTGTTCCTGCTGTGCTTTGGGAGAACGAAGGAGCTGAGATATTTGCTGGATCTGGTGAAGAAGAGAGGCTTGGCCTCAAAAGGAGCATAAGACCGGCACAGTTGCCCCGGTCAGATAGTTGTGATAAAATTTCTAAAGAGCACGATGGCAGAAAAAATCACAAATCATGAATAGACACCGTATTAAGGTGCAGAGGAAAGAATAAGGATATAAGATTGAAAGAATTAGATTCTTTCAACCCGGGATCCCGGCTGATGCACAAAGTCCCTGTGATTAAAACGCTGCTAAAGCAGCAGAATAAGAGGAAATATGACAAAAATGGAAATTCAGGATAATCAAGCTATCCGTCTGTCGGAGCTAATGTATTTGTGCTTTTTTGCACTGATGCTTTTTGCCAAAGGTATTGGCCTGTATGATGGACAGCTTCTTTATAAACTATTTTTGGTGACAGCATTCTCATGTCTGGGAATTAAGATGTGTATCACAGGGCATACCCTGAAGGAATGGATCATGATCTTAATGGCGTCAGCCTTTTCGTTATTGATTTACAGGCATAGTGGGGAAAAAGGAATATTGATCTGCATGGTCACCGTTCTTGCCATGAAGAATATAGACATCAAGCGGGTATTCAGAGTTGGGCTGACTGTCTGGAGTATTTCTGCCGGCGGAAGATTTTTTTTATCCCTATTCGATCTGGAACATACACAGATGGCCGTACAGACCAAAAGCCTTACCGGTGGAGTTCTCAGATATTTTATGGGCTTTCCGCATCCCAATGTACTGCATATTTCTTATTTGGTTCTGACAGCATTTGTGATTTATTGCTTGAAGGATGGCTATAAGCTGAAGCATTTATGTGCATTGCTTGTGGGGAACCTCTTTTTGTTCTTTTACAGCTACAGCCTGACGGGTGCCATTACAGTCGGGATATATATTTTTCTTTCCTACTATGTGGCAAAGAAAAATATTGGTAAAGTAGAATATGTGCTGGCTGAGCTGGCTTTTCCCCTATGCCTGCTGATTTCTATTGCTCTGCCGGTATTGGCCACAGGAAGAATATTTGAATTAGCGGATAAGGTTTTTAACAATAGAGTTGCTTTCTCAAAGCACTTTCTGACATGGGACAGGATCAGTCTGCTGGGGAATAATCTGGCTTCGATTACTACCGAGATTGTAACCATGGATAATTCCTTTGTTTTTGCCTTGATCGTTTATGGAGTCCTTATTTTTGTAGTGATCTGTGCGCTGTATTTCATGCTGATCCACACTTATGTGAAGGAAAGAAGAAATATGGAGCTGGCAATTATCATCTGCTTTTTTATTGCCGGAATTACAGAACCATTTTTATTCAATACCTCCTTTAAAAATCTTACTCTGCTATTCTTAGGGGAGTTTATTTTTAGAAACAGTGAAGCCCAGAAGAAACTTTTTATTCTTAAAGATAAGGACAGGGAATTCACCCTTAATCTCACAGGAGTAAAAAAAGCAGGAAGAGAAATAAAAGAAATAGGGAATGAATATGGCAGAAAAATCGCAGTCGGCTCCATAATCATTGCCATCCTTTTGATGCTGGTTGGTGTCTTCACCTATCAGGCACCGCAATATGTGCTGGATGTGGAAGTAGACCAGCTGCTGCTCTTTGAACGAATACGGGCAGGGATGACTGCAGCCATTCTTTCCTATATTGCTCTGTGTATGCTTGGATATCTTGCAGGTTTCCTGCAAAAGAGGAAAGAGCATTCCAACAAGCGGTGACAATGGGGTGAAGGATTAAAATAGTTACAAATTATTTACTTTCGGATATGGAGAATAGAACAGACAAGGCTTGTTCTATGAAGGGGGATTAAAATGAAAATAATGCCAAATCGTATGGACAGAAGCTTCTTTCAATATCAGGAGGAACTGGAGAAAAAGGCCATAGAAGTATTACGCTCAGGCTGGTATATTCTGGGAGAAGAGGTCAGTAAATTTGAAGAGGAATTTGCAGCATATACAGGAGGAAAGTATTGCGTTGGACTGGCAAGCGGTCTGGATGCCTTATGGATTGCCTTTCGTCTTTTAGGCATTGGTAAGGGGGATGAGGTGATTGTGCAGGGCAATACTTACATTGCCAGTGTGATGGGGATCACGATGAATGGTGCAACCCCCGTATTCGTTGAGCCGGATGAGTATTATGGAATAGATGCCCAAAGAATAGAGGAGAAGATCACCGATAAAACGAAAGCTATTCTGGTGGTTCATTTATACGGAATACCCTGTCAAATGGATAGGATTGTAGCTCTGTGTAAAAAGTACAGATTAAGGCTGGTAGAAGACTGTGCCCAATCTCATGGAGCCTGCTTTGACGGGAAGATGACGGGAACCTTTGGAGATGTGGGGTGCTTCTCCTTTTATCCCTCTAAAAATCTGGGGGCTTTTGGAGATGCAGGAGCCGTAGTTGTACAAGATGAGGTGCTGGCGAAGGAATTTAAAATCTACAGAAATTATGGGAGTGAAAAGCGTTACCATAATAAAGTGGTCGGGGCAAATTCCAGACTGGATGAACTGCAGGCGGGGCTCTTACGGGTCAGGCTTCAGTATTTAGATAAAATGAATGAAGAGAAGGTACAAATTGCCGACCGATATACGAAGGGCCTCAAGAATCCCAAGATACAGCTTCCTAAAGTAAGAAAGGATGCCACCTGTGTGTGGCATCAATACGTGATACGATGTGAGGAAAGAGAACGGTTAATTCAATTCCTGGAAGAAAAGGGAATTGGAACCATTATCCACTATCCGATTCCGCCTCATTTGTCAGAGGCTTATGAATATTTGGGACATAAGGCAGGGTTTTTACCGATTACGGAGAGTTTGGCTGACATTGTACTGTCCATCCCCATGTATAACGGTATGACAGAGGAGGAGCAGGATTATATTATTGAAGCCATTAATAAATTTGAATAGAAAGGAATTTCTATGAGATTGAAAGAAATATGTCCTATTATTCAGTTTAGTGATTTGGGAGATGAAAGAGGAAAATTAGTTGTAATTGAAGGGGGGCAAGCTGTCCCTTTTGAGATAAAAAGAGTGTTTTACATTTATGAGTCAGATGCAACAGTTGTTAGAGGCCAGCACGCAAATAGGGAATCAGAATTTGTATTAATTAATATCTCTGGAAATAGTAAAGTGCGTATTACGGATGGTAAAGAAGAATATATCGTGGAACTGAACCAGCCTATGATGGGGGTTTATATTCCTAAGATGATCTGGAAAGATATGTATGATTTTTCAGAGGATTCTATTTTATTAGTATTGGCAAGTACCCACTATGATGGAAATGAATATATACGAGATTATGATAAATATTTGGAAGAGGTATTGAAATAGATGATGGTTTTTTGCACACTATTTGACAGCTATTATCTGGATAAGGGACTGGCACTTTACCGCTCTCTGGAAAGGTGTACTGAAGATTTTAAACTGTATATTTTCTGCTTTGATGATCAGTCCTTTAAAATTTTGAGTAATCTGGCATTAAAACACACGGTCATCATTCATCATTCACAGATTGAGGATGAAAAGCTGCTGAGATTGAAGGAGGAACGTTCCAAGGCAGAGTATTGCTGGACCTGTACGCCGGTAATTATCGAGTATGTCCTGAAGCAATTTAGGGAGGAAAACTGTACCTATATTGATGCCGATCTCTACTTTTTTAGAAACCCTCAGATTCTTTTCAGGGAGATAGAGGAAGCACAAGCTAATGTAGTCATTACAGAGCACCGTTTTACGGATAGCTGGAATGACAGGAGACTGTGCAAAAGAAGTGGGAAGTATTGTGTAGAATTTAATTTCTTTGATCAGTCTGAGAATTCATGGAAGGCTCTTACATGGTGGAAGGAACGATGTGCTGAATGGTGTTTTCATTTATACGAGCCGGAACGAATGGGGGATCAGAAGTATTTGGAAAAATTTCCCCAACTATTTAAAGGTGTCCATGAACTGCAGCATTTGGGAGGAGGAGTGGCACCATGGAATCTGGCACAGTATAAATTAAGCAGGATAGAAGAAGCAGGACCGGTGCTGGTGGAAAAGAAAACGAAAAAAGAATTTCCATTAGTTTTTTATCATTTTCAAAATATGAGATATTTAAGTGAGAATCGGATAAATGTCAGCTCCGGAACACACTCCAAAAAGGTGAAGGATGCAATTTATCCGGTTTATTTAAGAGAGATTGAACAAATCCGAAAAGAACTGGGCGGCCTGGGAGTGTCCTTCAGTGTGAAAAAAATATATTCCAGCAATAAGCTGATTGCATTTTTACAGGGAAATATTTTACGCTTTAAGGTGAAAAGCCTGTCGGATATCTATCAGCTTGAGCAGTTTAGATAATTGACAGCGGTTGGGTGGGCATTAAAGAGCAATGCAGATAAGGCCTGCCACAGGACTGAGAGATTTATTCAGGCAGCAGAACGGGCAAGGCCTGTTTTATGTATGGGGATTAACTTGGGGATTTGTGCCGAAGCGTCACAAAGCCTTTGATCGCAGAGCCGAATCTGAAATTTGGCTCGCATTCCCCAGCACAAACGCTTCGGAATGGGGATGAGTATGAGGATTGTCCATATTTGTTTGGCCGGAGGATATACAGAAGGCTTAAATTATCAGGAAAATATTATCATCAAATACCAGGCTCTGGAAGGGCATCAGGTTTCATTAATCACAACGGATCACTGCTTTAATGAAGGAGTGTGGGGATTATGCCAAACGGAAAGTGATTACATTAATCCTCAGGGAGTGCATATCATTCGCCTGCCCTTTGCCTTTTCGATACCCTATTCCATTAACCGGCAGCTTGGTATTTTTAAGAAAACCCTGGAGACCTTGGAGAAATTAGAACCGGAAATTATTTTTGTGCACAATATTCAGTTTCAGGACATCAGAACCATAGTGAAATATAAAAAGAAGCACCGGGAAGTGAAGCTGTATGTAGATAATCACAGCGATTTTTCCAACAGTGCAAGAAATTGGTTTACAAGAAATACGTTATATCGGTTTTGGTGGAAGCCCTGTGCGAAAAAAATTGAGCCCTGGGCAGAGGTATTTTTTGGCGTAATGCCCTCCAGAGTGGATTTCTTGCAGAATGTATATGGAATTTCTCCGGGGAAGACGGATTTGCTGGTCATGGGAGCCGATGATGAATGCGTGAAAAGGGCCGCTGCCCCCAAAGTAAAAATGGCGGTAAGAGACAGCTTCGGTATTGGACAGGAGGATTTTCTGCTGGTAACAGGAGGAAAGATAGATGCCTTTAAAACCCAGACGCTTCTTTTGATGGAGGCCGTCAGGAGAATAGACGATGACCGGCTGAAGCTATTGGTGTTCGGCTCTATTGAGGAGGACTTAAAAGAGCGTTTGCTGGCACTTTGTGATGGAAAAAGGATTCAGTACATTGGATGGGCGAAGGGCGAACAATCCTATGAATATTTTGCAGCAGCAGATTTGGTCGTTTTTCCGGGAAGACATTCTGTTTATTGGGAACAGGTTGTGGCACAGGGAGTTCCCATGCTGTGTAAATACTGGGAGGGAACTACCCATGTAGACATTGGAGGAAATGTGGAATTTCTTATGGAAGATTCGGCAGAGGAAATTCAAAACAGGCTATTGAAAATCATGAATAATCCCGAAGAATTTGAACGGATGAAAAAGGCGGCTGAGGGCCAGGGAAAGCAGGAATTCTCTTACCGACAGATTTCCAGAAAATCCATAGGGCTGTAGATATACTTATCAGAAGCAGGTAATATGGGTATCAGGAAAAGGGGTGTGAAATGATAACCTTTTTTTATGAAATGGTCAGAAGATTGAAAAAGGAAGGCAGAGCCTACTGGCCTCTGGTATACAAAATAAACAAGCTGTTGCTGAATCTCTTTTACCCGATTCTGTATGGGGGGAAGAAAAGAGAGAAGGGGACAGACGAGAGCAGTCCGATCATTATCTCGCTGACCACTTATCCTGCCAGAGTGGGTACTGTCTGGATCACGATCACCTCCCTGCTCAACCAGACCAAGCAGCCCCAGAGGGTGATTCTGTGGCTGGCAGAAGAACAGTTTCAGGATAAAAAAATTCCCAAAAGGCTGATGCAATTACAGAAAAGAGGGCTGGAAATCCGCTATTGTGAGGATTTAAAGCCCCATAAAAAATATTTTTATACGATGCAGGAATATCCCGAATGTTTCGTGGTTACAGCAGACGATGATATCTTTTATCCGGAAAACCATATTGAAAACTTATGGAAGGGACATGAGAAGTACCCGGATGCCATCATTTGCCACTGGAGCCATAAAATAGGAATAAAGGAAAATAAGGACTTTGAGCCTTACAATGAGTGGACAGATAATGGAGAGGACAGGCCCTCCGTACTGAATCTGGCAGTAGGCTGCAATGGTATTCTGTATCCTCCCGGCTGCTTGCCTCCTGAAACCTTTAATAAAGAGAAGATCAATCAATATGCTCTCAGAACGGATGATTTATGGTTAAAATGTATGTCTGTACGAAATAACACAAATGTTGTAAACTGTAATGAAACCATTCTGATTTATTTTAATATTTTAAAAGCGCAGAAATCCGGTCTGTGGAAAACAAATACAGGCCAGGAGCAGAATAATGACCGGGTGTGGCGAGCGCTGATGGAAGCATACCCGGAGGTGAAAAAAAGGCTGTTAAACGCTGTTGGCTAGTATAAGGGTAAGAGGATGTTTGGAAACTGGTACAAAATCATTTTAAAACTGATGAAGGTTGATTACGGGAAGCAGCTTTTGCTGAAAGGTGTGCCTGTGATTATTAACAAAAAGGGAGGACATCTGTCTATCGGTGATGGATGTATCATTAAAAGCTCCTTTCTTTCCAATTTGGTAGGCTTGTACTCCAGGACAATCATTTTGACCAGAGTGGCCGGTGCCAGAATTGAGATAGGCAATCAGGTAGGAATATCCGGGGCTACTATCTATGCAAGAAAGGAAATTACCATAGGAGATAATACTAACATTGGGGGTAATGTGAAGATACTGGACAATGATTTTCACCCCATCGAGGCTGAGGCAAGGCTGAAGGATGACAAGGACAGGATCGGAACTGCACCGATCCATATTGGGAAAAACTGCTTCATCGGCTGCAATGCACTGATTCTGAAAGGCACACAGCTTGGAGATAACTGTGTGGTAGGAGCCGGAGCCGTTGTATGCGGTAAATTTGAAGCGAACAGCGTTATAGCAGGTAACCCGGCCAGGGTAATCAGAAAAACAGGCAAGGCCTGTTCTATGCATGGGGATTAGGATGAAGAAACCATTTACTAACCGGATTTTAGGAGTCAATATTGCCATTACCAATATGGAGGAAGCGGTAGAGATTATCGTATCGCAGTTAGATGAATTAAGAGGTAAATTCATCTGTTTGTCCAATGTGCATACCACGGTAATGGCAAAGACCAATGAGGCCTACTGTAAAATTCAGAACGAAGCCTTTCTGGCGCTGCCGGATGGAAGTCCTTTGGCACTGGTGCAGAGATTACGGGGGTATAAGGCGGCAGAGCAGGTACCGGGACCGGATATCATGCCTGCTTTATGGAAGGCTACGGCAGGAACGCCGGTGAGCCATTATTTTTATGGAAGTACACAGCAGGTAATTGAGAAATTAAGAGACAAATTGGAAAGGGACTTCCCGGATACGAAAATTGCAGGAATGGAATCACCACCCTTTAGGACTTTAACCCAAGAGGAGGATGAAGCAACCATTCGCAGGATTAATGAATCAGGGGCTTCCATCGTCTGGGTAGGGCTGGGAGCGCCCAAGCAGGAGCAGTGGATGTATGAGCATCAGAATAAAATTAATGCTCTTATGCTGGGAGTAGGCGCAGGCTTCGATTTCCATGCGGGAACCGTTAAAAGAGCGCCCGAATGGATGAGGAATCATTATCTGGAGTGGCTCTATAGGCTCATGCAGGACCCTAAAAGATTATGGAAGCGCTATGTGCAAACCAACGCAAAATTCGTACTGTTATCCATACCGGATGCCTTCACCTGGAAAAGATATGTGGATACGAGCAAGAAGAATCTTTTGATTTATGCACACTATTACTATCCAGACGTAGCCTCCACAGGGCAGATTTTAACCGAATTGGCAGAAGGCCTAAACGATAGCTTCCATACAACGGTCATTTGCACGGTACCCTCCTATACGGGGAAAATTTCTCAATACTACCGTAAGCATAAATATTATTATGAAAATATCAATGGAGTGGATGTACTGAGAATCCGGGTTCCGGAATTCAGAAAAAATTTTGCACTGAGCCGTATTTTCAACATTATTTCCTACTTTGTTTCAGCCATATTTGCTACCTTCAGGGTTGAAAAACAGGACTATATCTTTACTATCTCGCAGCCCCCGGTGCTGGGAGGTTTGCTTGGCGTTCTGGGAAAATGGATTAAGGGAGCAAAGCTGATTTACAACATTCAGGATTTCAACCCTGAGCAGGTGCAGGCTGTGGCATTTACCAATAACAGGCTGATTTTAAATACGATGATGGTTTTGGATAAATTTAGCTGCAGACAGGCTCAAAGGGTTATCGTTGTGGGAAGGGATATGATTGAAACCCTGAAGCAGCGTTTTACGGTCAATGGGAAGATAGAGAAACTGCCTCCTTATGCCTATATTAATAACTGGATTAATGAAAAAGAAATTATCCCTTTAGAGCCGGAGCATGAAAAGGTAAGAGCCTTTAAGGAAAAGTATGGCTTACAGAATAAATTTGTTATCATGTACTCGGGAAATATTGGGCTTTACTATGATCTGGTCAATATCATGAAGATCATCAGGAAGTTTAAGACTTTCCACGAGGTTGCTTTCGCTTTTGTAGGAGAGGGATCCATATTAGAGGAACTGAAAAACCGAAAGAAAAAGGATGGGTTAGAAAATGTGATATTTATTCCCTACCAGAATAAATGTGATCTGGTATACAGCCTGAATGCCGGAGATGTTCATTTTGTAGTAAATGCAAAGGGCATCAAGGGGGTATCCGTTCCCAGCAAGCTGTATGGAGTAATGTCTGCGGCAAAACCGGTGCTGGGAATTTTGGAAGAAGGCTCAGAGGCTCGTCTTATCATTGAGGATTCCGGCTGCGGTATCAGTGTTGCTCCGGGGGATTATCCAGCCATAGAAGAATTGATCAGAAAATATATTCAAATGCGGGGAACAGATGAGCTTACCGAAATGGGAAAACGGGGAAGGGAGTATTTAATGTATAATCTGACTAAAGACGTATCCATTCAAAAATACCGTGATGAAATCTTATCCTGCTAAGTGAGGGGAGCTGTAAATGAGCTTTTTTCTGTTTGTTAAACAAATTGTAGATATGCTGTACCAGTATAAGTTTTTGGACTATATCATGGTGGGGCTGGTTTTGCTGCTGCTGGTCTATCAGACCGCCCTGGTACGCCCGGATTTAAGACGATGGTATACAAAGGCAGATTTGATCATTTTGCTTCTGGGTACTCTGACTACCATAGGCTTTCTGAAAACTCCGGTTGCGTATGAAAACTATTTTAAGGTGATTTCCGCCTTTTTGATGTACTTTGTGGGAAGAATCTATTATGATCGTATTCAGGAGTGTTATGGGGCTCTGGTATCCGGTGCCTATCTCATTGTGTATCTGAACTTTTTTAAAAGAATTCAGCATTTTGGCTGGGATTTGTTAAAAGTAAAGGATGCCGGGGGCGATTTTTATTATTACGATACGGATATGGCCTTTGCCATTATCCTGGCTATGGTTTTCATTGCCATGTTTGGAAAGAATACGGTAATCAAGTATCTGACGATTTTTGCTGTCTGTCCTTACCTGGTATTCTATTCCGATGCCGGTATTCAAAAAATACTGATGCTGGCAGTATATGCCATTATTCTGGTCTACCTGACAGAACTGGTATTTCGCAAACAGAAATTGACCAGTATTGTTTTGACTCTGATGATTATCGGAATGATTGCCGTAGTTATCACAATTTACCTTCCGGTTATGGGAGTGGAAAATAAAGAACTGATTTTAGGACTGTTCGACAATCGCTTACTAAACAACAGCAATATGTATGACCGCTATACAAAGTGGGAGAACATTTTGAGCATATTCCATCAGAAAGGAATAGGAGAAAGGCTGTTTGGAGCAGGACTGGATGCCGGCATTCCCATCGAAAGCCTGTATATTAAGCTCTTGTATGCGCTGGGATATGTGGGTGTGCTGCTGGCACTTTTGCTGATAGGCTACATTACTTATTGTGTGGTAAAGATAGAAGACAGAAAGACCTTTTATCTGGCGGTGATTATGGCGGTAATGCTTATGGGAACAGGAGTCACCATTAACAGTATGGAATGTGTGCAAATGAGCTGGTTCCCTTTGCTGTTTGCAGGAATGGTCATATCCTCGGTACGGGAAGGAGGAAGGGAAAAGGATGCTTTTTTCGATTATCACTGTATGCTTAAATAGTGAGCAAACCATTGAGAGAGCTCTGCAGAGTATGCAAAAACAGACCTGTCAGGACTATGAATATATCATTATTGACGGAGGCTCCACCGATAAAACCATGGAAAAAATAAGGGAGTATGAACCTTTGTTTTCAGGGAAGCTGCGGGTACTGTCAGAGGCCGACAGGGGGATATATGATGCCATGAATAAGGGAATTAAAATGGCAAAGGGAGAAATCGTAGGGATTTTAAACAGTGATGATTATTACGAAGAAGATACCCTGGAAAAGGTTGAAAAGGTATATGATGGCTATGACTATACCATAATTTATGGTTTGCTGCGAACCGTCAGCGAGGGAAGGGAGGTTATGGTATACCTGAAAAATCCTGATTTTCTTGAAAGAGATATGATTGCCCACCCATCCTGCTTTATCACCCGAAAAATATACGAAAAATATGGATTATACTCTATGGAATATCCTTACTCCGCAGACTATGAGTTTATGCTGAGAATCAGAAGCGAAAAAGAAATCAGGTTTAAAGAAATATATGAAATTTTATCTAATTTCTCAGTTGATGGAGCTTCCGCTTCCGTGAAGGGCTACAGAGATACCTTAAGGCTGCAGAAAAAATACGGGCTTATCGGTGAAAAGGAATACTCGTTAAAAATGCTGAAAAGCTGGGTTGCAATGAAGTTAGGAAAATAGACTATGGGAATGACATGGAAGGAAACCAAGGAGTATATTAAGAGGGATGTTTACCGCAATTTAGAGTCCTGCTCAACCAAAACGATAGTCAGAGAATTTTTGTTTAAAAGGTCCACTGTTGCTCTGCTGATTCATTTCAGGCTTTGCCACTATTATGCCAGGCTGGAGAAAAGGAATGTGCTTCAATTTCTTCTGCATGGAATACTATATCTCCGGTTTCAGCGCCTTCAGGAACACTGTGGCATTGAACTGAATCAGCGGATGCAGATTGGTTATGGATTGAGACTGCCCCACAAGGGAAATATCGTCATTCATCCTAAGGTGGAAATTGGAAATGATTGTGAAATCATGCAAGGGGTAACGATTGGTAATAATATTATGAAATCCAGAGACGAAGTAGCTAAGATTGGAGATCAGGTGCTTATCTGTGCCGGTGCAAAGGTCATTGGAGGAATTACCATAGGCAATACGGTTATTATTGGTGCTAATGCAGTGGTAAATAAGTCGGTTCCCGACCACACGATCGTGGGAGGAATTCCGGCAAAAATAATCGGAAAATGCGATGACAGATTTGTAATTAATAAGGAAATGAGAGAATAAGTATGCTTGCGATTATTACGGGAACCATTCGCCCCGCAAATTTGGCAAATCAGCTAAAAATATGCAATGAAGAAGAACGACTTTCGCAGTATGCAGAGAGCCTGAAATTTTTTATTGAAGCTAAGGCCTTTAATAAAATTATCTTCTGTGAGAACAGTAATTATGGCACAGAGGGCTTGGCTGCCCTGGAAGAAATGGCAAGAGACAATGGGGTGAGGCTGGAGATACTATCCTTTCAGGGAAATGTACAGCAGGTTGAGCGGCATGGAAAAGGCTATGGTGAAGGGGAAATCATGGAGTATGTGTTTGACCATAGTGAGCTGGTAAGGGAAGAGCCTTTTTTTGTCAAGATAACCGGAAGAATGAAGGTAATGAATATTCAAAAGCTGGTTTCTGTGATGAAGCCGGAAAAAAGCTATTTTAATATTCCCAATTCTACCTTAAGGACACTCTATGATACCAGAATCTATGGGATGCCCACAGAGCAGTTTAAACGCTGCTTTCAAAAAGCCTATCTCAAGGTCTGGGATAATCAGGGGATTTATCTGGAGCATATCTATACGCAGACGCTGAAGGAAAATGGAATCAAGGTGACGAACTTTCCAAGATACCCCAGAATCATTGGAATTTCCGGTTCTACAGGAGGAAGCTATACTTATGTGGAATGGAAGTGTAAAATAAAGGATATAATCAGCAGATTGAATGGGTACAGGGTGAAAGATTAAAACGTTTCACTTATCGATTCAGGCATATCCCAAGTAAGACTTGCGATATGCACAGGTATAGGGTGAATAGCTACAATAAATTTACAGGATAAAAAATGTTGAGAGGATTAGAATGAGTGCAGAAAAATTAAAATTACCCAATGTCACGCTGGCAGCAATGACCAGCGTCAGCGTATATGAAACCGTTAAGGCACTGCAATACAGTATGCGGGGGATTGAGTTTGGAGAGGTGGTACTGATTACCCATAAAAAGCCCTTCTATCTGCCTAAGGAAATTACCTACAAGCATACAGAAAGACTGACCAATATTGACGATTTTAATTATAAGATTGCCTACGATCTGTGTGATTATATTGATACTGACTATGTACTTTTGGTGCATCATGACGGCTTTGTGATCCACCCGGAAAAATGGCAGGACCGTTTTCTGGAATATGACTATATAGGCTCTCCATGGCCAATTCCCTCGGATGGGAAGATGCACTGCTTCCATGATATCTATGGAAATTGGGTAAGGGTGGGAAATAGTGTGGGAATCCGCAGTAAACAGCTATTGGAGTTTCCCAGAAAGGCCAACCTTGAATGGACCAGAGACGAGGAGGGGCTGTATAATGAGGATATTTTTCTATGCTGCCGACATAAGCACGATATTGAAGCGGCGGGAATGCGATTTGCCCCATTAGAGGTGGCAAAATATTTTGGGCATGAGATAACGATACCGGAATTTGATGACGTGGATGCACCGTTTTTATTTCATAAATGGTATGGAAGAAATGCAGACTATCCCCGGTTCGTCAACCCATTACACTGGCCATGGATAATGGTGAAAAAAGTATTAAGACCCTTTGTGCATAGATACAGGGCATGGAAACAGGCTAAACAGCAGACAGATAAGGAATAGAAGCATGTATCATGTGGTGAGAATCAGTGACGGGCTGGGCAATCAGATGTTTCAATATGCCTTTGCCTATGCGTTAGAGAAAAAAAACGGTATGGAGGTTAGGCTTGATCCCTTTTTTTGGGGAACCTCCCTGCGCAAATACCAGCTGGAGGAATTTCAGATTACCAACACGAAAAGAATGGTATCCAAGGCATGGGACTACCTTTTGGGATTTGGACCCAGAAATGGAAGACGCTTCAAGGATAGCTACCGTCAATATCTGATTCAAAAAAAGTATCGGCTTATTCAGGAAAAAGAGATTATGCATTATGATGAAACGCTGGAAAAGCAGGCAGAGCCAAGCTACTATTTGGGTTTTTGGCAGACACCCCGGTATTTTGATGAATATTATGAGGAGCTGAAAAAGCAGTTTACCAGAAAAGATAGTCTGTCCTCTAAGGGGATGGAATATCAGCGAAAGATTGCCGAACAAACCAGTGTAGCACTGCATATTCGCAGGACGGATTATGTCCGTAAAGAGGGGAATGCCGCAATCGGGCTGGATTTCTATAAGGAAGCGCTGAAAAGAATGGAAGAACAGGTAGGTTCGTTTACCTTGTTTATTTATACAGACGATAAACAATATGTCAGAGAAAACTTCAAGCTACGGGAATATGTATTGGTTGAGGGAGTCAGTGACTTAGATGAGTTTGAACTGATGACGCAGTGCAGCCACCATATTGTGGCAAACAGCACCTTTAGCTGGTGGGCTGCCTATTTGGGAGAGAATAAGGGGGGAGTGGTATATGCCCCCTGTGCAGACATCTGGTCAGAGGAATTTTATCCTCCGCAATGGAATCTAATTTACACGAAAACGGAAGAATAGAAAAGAAATCAGGGGATATTGTCCATGAAGAAAATCAAAAATTTTATTAAGCAGATGCAATATATTTTCGAGCGAAGACAAAAGCTGCAGCTACTATTTGTCCTGTTCATCGTCATTTTTACTACCTTCGTGGAGCTGTTGGGGGTAACCGCAATTTTACCTTTGATAGAGGTGATGATGAACGAGAACAGTATTAATGAAACCCCCTATCTGAATATGCTGTACCGACTGGGAGGATTCGGGAATAGCACCAATTTTTTAATTTTTTTAGCGGTAGTATTAATTGTCATTTACTGGATTAAAAATTTCCTTGTGGCCGTTTCCTATAATTTACAGTACAAATTTACCTTCAGCAATCAAAAGCGAATGGCCTATAAGCTGCTGGAATGCTATCTTAGCCAGCCCTATTTTTTTCATCTTTCTCACAGCAGTGCAGAGCTGATCAGAAGCATCAATACAGATATTGTCATGATGTTTCAGGGAATTCTTGCGCTCCTTCAGTTCTTTGCGGAGATATTGGTCTGCCTTGTACTGGGCAGCTTCCTCTTCTATACGGATCCGCAAATTACGATTATTATTGTAATTGCCCTGCTGCTCTTTGTCGTTTTGTTTACGAAGAAAATCAAATCCTATCTTAGCTACATAGGAGAAGAAGACCGGAAATTTTCCATGGGAATCGTAAAGTGGCTGCAGCAATCCTTTGGCGGGTTAAAGGAAACCAAGATTATGCACAGGGAAAAGTTCTTTTTAGGAAAATTTGAGGAACAATACAGTCAGTGGGCCGATTTGGAAAAGATTTACCGTAATCTTCAGATGATTCCCAAGCCGATTATGGAAACGCTGTCGATTACTGCATTAATGATTGCCATTATCCTGAAATTATTGAGCGGAACCCAGATGTCCTCATTTATGACGACCATATCGGTTTTTGCAATCGCAGCCTTCAGATTACTGCCCTCTTTTAACAGAATAACCGGCTATGTCAGCGTAATCATCTTTAATTTTCCTGCCTTTGAAGCGGTTTATCAGGATTTGAAAAGAGTGGATGAGCTGTTGGGAACAAGCTATCTGACCACTCAGGATGCCAAGGAAGCTCTTCCCCTTAGAGAAAAAATTCAGATTCGCAATCTTTCCTATAAATATCCTGAGGGAGAAGATTATGTATTGAGAGACGTGAACATCAGTATACCAAAAAACAAGTCAATAGCCCTTGTGGGACCCTCCGGGGCAGGAAAAACAACGCTTGCAGATCTGATTTTGGGAGTACTTGAGCCAACCAAAGGAAATATTCTGATTGATGAAGCAGATGCCTTTACCCATCTTACCGCATGGCAGAAAAATGTTGGCTATATTCCCCAGACCATCTATTTAATGGATGATACGATTCGCAACAATATTATCTATGGTGCCGAGGCAGCAGATGAGGAACGATTGATGAAAGCAGTGGAAGAGGCACAGCTAAAGGAGTTTATTGAATCTCTGAGTGAGGGATTGGATACAGAAGTGGGAGAGAGAGGTATCCGCCTGTCAGGAGGGCAGCGCCAGCGTATAGGTATTGCCAGGGCTTTGTACAGCAATCCTGAGGTACTGGTATTGGATGAGGCTACCTCTGCATTGGATAATGAAACAGAAAAAGCGGTGATGGATGCCATTGATTCACTGTCCGGATCCAAAACCCTTATCATCATCGCCCACAGACTTACAACGGTAGAAAACTGTGATATCAAATATGAGGTGAAAAACGGCGGGGTCAATCCGGTTCAACCGGACAAGCATTAATTGGAGAAGAAGGTTGATAAAATGCTTCACGATGGAGGAAGGTTGAAAGAATTAGATTCTTTCAATCCGGGATTCCGGCTGATGCACAAAGTTTCTGTGATTAAAATGCTGCCAAAGCAGCAGAATGAGAGGAAAAATGAATAAAAAGAATAAGTGGCTGTTTTATGAAAAACGCTATCAATTCAGAGAACTGTATTTTCATAAGATTCTCAGAAGACATATCTGTGAAAAATATCTGAATATTGATCCGGTGCTTCCCTTCTATGCGAACAAATGGGTAATGAATCAAAAGAAAACGAACCAGTATATTTTTGATCAGCTCATGGCAGGGCAGCCTTTTATGGCAGCAAGATTTGGAAATACGGAATTATCGGTGATGACCAGTGTATTAAAACGGCGACTGTTTGGCAATACACCGGAGATCAGTGCAGCCTTTGATGAATGGTTCCATAATCTGGGAGAATTATCAGGCTTTTTTCCGGATAATCCGGCACTGGCAGAGGAGTTTACAGATTTAATGCTGAAATCCTGCAAATATGTGGATATATTGGCCATGTATCATTGCAGGCTGGATGATTATATTATTACAGAATATATGCCGGGTATTAAACTTACCTTCTTGAACCATATTGAGCCATGGAGGAGCAAGAAGCCATGGACAAGGGCCTTGAAGGGCAAAAAGGTTTTGGTGATTCACCCCTTTGTGGAGTCCATCAGAGAACAATATGGAAAACGAAAGCTACTTTTTTCAGATGAGAACGTTTTGCCTGAATTTGAATTGAAAACCTTAAAAGCTGTTCAGACTATTGCAGGAGAGAAGGATGAGCGATTTGAAACCTGGTTTGATGCGCTGGAATATATGGTCCAGGAGGCATTAAAAATTGACTTTGATGTAGCAGTCCTTGGCTGTGGGGCATATGGATTTCCACTGGCAGCAAGGCTGAAGGGTGAGGGAAAACAGGCGATCCACATGGGTGGAGTGACCCAGATTCTGTTTGGAATTAAAGGAAGACGTTGGGTAGACAACCCCAGATGTGGGGTGAAGTTTAATGATGCCTGGATATATCCAAAAGAGAGTGAAACCCCAAGTAATTGTAACGTTGTTGAAAATCATTGCTATTGGTAGGAAAAGGAATGGGTGCATATGAATATTGACTGCAGGTTATCTGCCCTGATCAGAAAAATAGAGAAACATTATCATCGGGAAAACTTACCGGGCAGTAAGTATCTTATCATAAAGCGAGAATGTGAGAATTCGGGTCTGGGTCTGTTTGCCTATTATGTCACCATGCTTGCTCAGATAGAATATGCCTTGAGAAATGGTATGATACCGGTAATTGATATGAAAAACTATGCAAATACTTTTCATCAGAATGGAGAGGTGGGAAAGGTCAACACCTGGGAGTTGTTTTTTGAGCAGCCCTGTGGCGTTACGCTGGAGGAGGCTCTGCGATCAGGAAAATCCAGATATGTATGGGAGGATATCCCAGCGTATCACCCTAATGACAGTCTGGATTTTTTATACCATGAGAAAATCGTTTCCTATTACCACTTAGTTGCAAAGCAGTATATTCGTTTTCAGCCTCATGTCCTGAAGGTTCTTCAGGAAAAAGAAAAAGAGATCCTGGGAGAAAGCCGCTTGAAAAAGCAGCGTATTTTAGGGGTATTGGCAAGGGGAACCGATTATACGGGCTTACGCCCATATTATAATCCCATACAGCCTGATTGGAAGCTGCTGGAGGAAACAATTAATCAATATTGTGACCGATACCATTGTGAGAAAATTTATCTTGCAACAGAGGATACGGATGTATTGGAGCATTTTATTCATTTATATGGGGACAGGCTCTTATATACAGATCAAAAAAGGGTCAATAAGGTGACCACCTATCTGTATGAAAACGAAGAATTTATTGGTCGGGATCCTTTTGAGAGAGGAGTCGAGTATCTGACCTCCATCTATATCCTGACCAAATGTAATGGATTGGTGGCAGGACGAACAACAGGAACAGTAGGAGCCTGCATTATGGCAGATCAGTATGAATTTCGCCATATTTTTTCCCTTGGAAGATATGGAATAGAAGACAGGATGCTGTTAAACAAGGAGAGTGGATGGTTAAAAACGGATGAAGAATAACAGGAGCGGCAGGCTCGATTACAGACTTGTGCATATGGGGTTATATGTGCTGTTTATTATTTTTGCAAATCTAATGCTGTTTAGCGGTTTTGATATGATGAAGTGGGATATCATGGATGCGCATTATCCTAACAGTATGTTCTTGGCAAATGCACTTCATGATGGCATACTGCCACTGTGGAATCCACTGTTTAGCTATGGGCTTCCGCACTATGCCAATGTAGGTATGCCCGTTTATTATCCAACAACCGTTTTCTTTGCATTATTTGGATATCGTCTATGGATGGTTGCGGCTGAATATAGCCTGCACCTTTTGATTGCCTGTTTCGGAATGAATCGTTACATAGCATTCTCACTACAGGAAAGAGAGGATAGTGCTTCCAGCCGGAGAATAGCGTTGTTTACCGGACTTTTATATGGTTTTTCAGGCCTGTTTGTCGGCAATGCTCAGCACATTATGATTATCATCAGTGCAGCCTGGCTTCCTTATGTCCTTTTATATGTTAGAAAATATTTTCTGCTGGGCGGTAAAAAATATCTCCTCTTTGCGGCAGCTTTTTCAGGCCTGAGCCTGCAGGGAGGATACCCGGAAGTATGGATAGGAATGCTCATTATTCTTATCCCCTATAGCTTGATGTGCTCCAGAGAAGGAAAGGGGATAAAAAAGCTGTGGGATGTAGGTAAGGCATATATGCTGTATGGAATAATGCTGTTTTTAGCCTCGGCCATAATTGTAATCCCCACCTTGCAGCTTATGAACTATATGCCCAGATTAAAAGGAAGTGGTGAGATTAGCCTGGCTTCCTATGACTGGCACTTGTTTTTATCCGCCATAATACCGGGCTTTGGGTCATTTTTGGCAGAGCGGACCATTGATGTCAGTATGCTCAGTGCTTACACAGGCATTTTTACTTTTGGACTTCTGGGAGTTATTTTACTCAGTAAATGGAATAGAAAGAAAATATACCTACTGGGGATGTGCCTGTTTGCCATATTGATGATGTTAGGGAACCATACCCCGGTACATCCTCTTTTTCAACGGTATGTTCCTTTGTTCGGCAGCTTGAGGTTTCCCTCTTTATGGCGTATATTCCTAAGTATTTTTCTGCTTGAGCTTAGTGCAGAGATCTGGTATGAAATCTTGAAGGGGAACAAAAAGATAATCCGGTATTCGGTAGTGTCATTTTTTTCTCTTGCCATTATTCTGTTATGTGCTAAAGCTGTGATAGATTTATTGGTCGATCAAGGGGTTTTAACACAGGCAGGGGGAGTGTATAATAGCTGCATTATTGTGTCTGTACTTTTCATTGTAATGGCTGCAGTCATTCTGGTATTTAACCGGGGGCGAATAGGTAAAGAAGGGATCAGCATGGTCATTACCTGTCTGATTTTTCTTGAGGTCTTTATAGTATATCGAATAGAGGCTCCGATCACCATATCCTACCTGGAGGTGAATCAGGATATTAGAGCGGCAAAGGAACTGAAAGAAACGGCTGACTGGTATAATTTACGCAACCATGAACGAATTTACAGTACAGACTATCGGCAGTCACTTAGGGGAAGTAACTTTGGAAACAGCGGAAATACCAGAGACATTGTGACTATGAATGAATTATCTGAAGAAGGCTATGCACAGGTAAAGCTGGATTTTATTCAGGCATATAAGACAACTCCCAATCGTTTTGTTATCCAGGGAAATCCTGTACTATATTTTACGGATAATGTAGTTGATGCAGATGAAATGACTCTGGAAGATTGGCTGAAGGACTGGGGAGTCGACAGCAAACAGATTTATGTGGAAAACAGCAGGGAAGAGATAAATCCCCAGGATCAGACAGAGGATGTTCTGCAGCCGGCAGATGCAGAAACGATAGAAGAGGTCAGGCTGAATATTGACTGGAATGGAGAAATGGGCTGCGTTGAACATGAATTTGACCAAAGAGGTGGAACGCAGCGTAATAGTAAATGGAAAATCTATTTTGATGACGAGGACATTAGAGGGCGGGAAATCGACCTGAACTTTTTCCTTGAAGATAACCAAAGCGTTCCCATGAAAATGAAAATTACAAATTTATATCAGGATGAAAAGGGAATATATATCCTGGGGCATTTTCCTTCTTATGAAACCTACAGACGAATAGAGTTTACCTTCTCTCAAAAGACGAGGGTAAAGGCCTTTGAATATGTAGTGAGTAAAAATGAGCAGGTCTCAGAGGAAATAGATATTGAAGAGTTTTCTCCCAATAGAATCAGATTAAGCTATGGGGCAGAAAAGGCAGGATATCTGGTCACCTTGCAAAGTGATTATCCGGGTTGGAAAGCCTATGTCAATGGAGAAAAACGAGAGATGGTAAGGGTCAATGGCGCCTTTCGAGGGCTGTATTTGGAAGAGGGAGAGCAGGAAATTGAATTTGTATTCTTTCCGGTTGACTTTTATCTGGGCCTGTTCATCTCGGGAATATTTTATTTTTATGTGCTATTCATCGTATTAAAAGATTTGTTAAAATTTCTTCCGGGTATGGAGATAAGAAAGAAAAGGTAAATGATCATGCGTAAGCTGAATAAGCTGTCAATTATTATTCCTGTGTATTATAATGAGGATAATTTGCATCCCCTATATCAGGATTTAAAGGAAAAAGTATTTGAAAGGGTGGACTATGATTATGAGTTGATTCTGGTGAATGATGGTTCTGCTGATAGAAGCTATGAAATAATTTGTGAGCTGGCTAATCAGGATGAGCGAGTAAGAGGAATTAGTCTGTCCAGGAACTTTGGTTCACATTCAGCAATTCTTTGTGGGTTGGCAGAGTGTACGGGGGACTGCGCAGTAGTGAAGGCGGCAGATTTACAGGAACCCTCAGAGCTTATTCATGATATGGTCAAAGCCTGGGAGGAAGGAAATAATGTGGTTTTAGCAGTCCGCGCCGACAGACAGGAGGGGGCTTCACAAACCCTGTTTGCCAATCTCTATTATGGGATGGTGAGAAAGTTTGCACTGCCTAATATGCCTAAGGGGGGCTTTGACGTTTATTTAGCGGACCGAAAAGTGATAGAGGTGCTAAAGAATTTAGATGAACGAAACAGTGCATTGACCGGACAGATATTATGGAGTGGGTTCAAGACAGCCAAGGTATATTACACTCGTTTGGCGAGGGAAATCGGAAAGAGCCGTTGGACACTGGCAAAGAAGGTAAGATTAGTAGCAGATACGCTTTTTAGCTTTTCGTCGTTGCCGATCACCATAGTGTCATTAATTGGTGTTCTGTCTTTTTGGGGAGCATTGGTTTGGGCTATAATCGTACTGGTTTGTAAGCTGATGGGGAGCATTGATGTCTCAGGCTGGACAACACTTTTTATTTTCAATCTGTTTAGCTTTGGGATGATTATGTTGACTTTGGGAATTTTGGGAAATTATCTGTGGAGGAGCTTTGATGCCAGCAGAAACAGACCCACCTATATTATTGAAAGCACTACGGATGAAAAGGAGAAAAATATTTATGAACAGAATTAATCTAAAGAAGGAAATAGTGCAAATCATATTTTTCTTTCTTCTGTCAATAGGCTGCCAGATACTTCTGAATCCAGACGGACAGGCATATTGGGATTCAGATAACTATTTACAGCTATCTCAGAGCTTTTGGAAAGAAGATGGGTTTTCGCTGTTCAATTTCACGGATGGAGTCAGAGGAGTCTGGTTTCCTTTGATTCTCGCTCCCTTTATCAAATTGAGCAGGGAATGGGGGTGGAGAATACTGTCGGCATTGATGGCAGTATTTTTCATATGTTATTTCCCTCAGACTATTTTAAATATTCGTGAAGATATCGGCTTTCTATTTAGAAAAAGGCTTGCACTTTTTCTCCTCATTTGCATATTTTGGTCGGGGATTTTTCTCTATCCCTTGTCGGATGGTGTTGCCCTTGTTTTTCTTGTCCTGGGTATCTGGTTTATCTTCAAAGATAAGATATGGGGCTATTTAATTGGAGGAGCATTCTTCTATCTATCCTATAATACTCGAACGATTTACTTATTGCCATTATTATTTTTTGTTATTGGATATGGAGGGCTGAGGCTCGTGCAGAAGAAGTATTCTCAGTGCCTTTCTTTCTTAGTTTGTGTAGGCATAAGTATGCTGATCATTACTCCCATACCTCAGATAATCGTCAACTTAAATTGTTACGATGTGTTCTCTCCCAAAGTGATAACCAAAGAAGGGTATAGTAGCGGTCTTTTTTCCTGGCAGTTGGCTGAGGGACTAAGGCATTCAGAATATGAGACCTATATAGGGGACATGGAGATCTATCCGGATCCGGGAATTCAGTTTGTGGACAAAGTAGGTGAAAGCTTATTAAACAGAGAGGAATTGAATCCTGGTGAAATGTCGATGAAGGACGTAATAAAAATGGTTCTTAAATATCCCTTTGAGATTATGGGAATTTATATGCGCCACTTGATCAATATGCTGAATCCTGTGTGGGGAGAAGTCTACATAAAAAATATTCACAAAACGAAAATCTACTTGTCAGTCATAAACTATTGTCTGATGTTTACTGTAGTATGCTATGGTGTACTCAAGATTTCAAGGGGAAAACAAATATCCCTTTCTGCAAAACAGTTTATGGGAGAGAAGGGGGAGAGGTGTTTACTTTGGAGCACAATACTCATTCCGTGTATAGGAATTCTTCCAGGGTGTGTGGAACAGAGATTTTTCTTTGGAGCTTATATGCTGATGTATATTTTTCTTCTTTTTTCCATGGGTAAAGATGGTTTTTTTAATCTGAGTATGCATTGGAAAAAAAGGCCGATGTACTATGCTGCATTGTTTATTATTGGCTTTGCTCTGCTTAGCGCAGTATGGGGGAACACTTATGCAAATACAGAGCATGGAATATGGATTAGCTTATGGTAAAGAAGGATAAGATAATGAATGCCAAGAAGCATCTAAAATGGATTGATGGTACAAAATTTATTGCGCTTATGGCTGTAATGATTGACCACACAGCCGGAGTGCTTCGTTACAGCCAGAGAATTCAATTAATTTCATTTTTTTCGGTATCTCTTTTTATTTTAATATCCGGAATAACTGCATGGATACATGAAGAAAAGAAGCAGGCTAGTTCATTAAAGAAGTATGGTACTTCAATTAAAAAGATAACATATGCATATTTTGGCGCCACCTTTTTTTACCAAATATTTAACCATAAGTTTTTTGATTTTAGTCAATATTTTTACTATATCATCCATTTTAATGCTAGTGGTCCTTTTTACTTTGTTCTTCTGTATCTTCAAATCCTGATTTTCAGACAGCCTTTTAAAGTTATTTTAAGAAAATTTGGAAGTGATAAAAGAGAAGTTTTTTTCGAAGGTATTATACTTGTAATTATTATAGGAATTTCCCATATTACAACATTTTATACCGATATATTAGGAGTGTATGGAGGGGGAGGTAAACTATTTGGTGGAACATACCTAATCCTGTTCTATGTAGGAATGTTGATTGCTAAGCACCGATTACTGGAAGAAACGAAAACCAGAGCTATTGGTTGTACAATTGTTTTTGGAGGATTATGGTTCTTGTGGATATATATGAACTATAAAAATATTGATTCAGTAGATTCCTTTATTTCTGCTGGGAATTTAGTAAATCCTCCGGGTATGATCATTATGCTTTCTGCATGCTTAGTACTGCCATTTTCATTTGGGCTTTTTGAAATACTTAATCAAATTAGGATATCATGGTTAAACAGAATAATAGAAGGAGTATGCTATGTGGGTAGGCACACACTCTATATTTTCTTATACCATAATCTTTTTTTAGAGTATTTTCTGTCTCCGTATGTTATGATTGAAAATATCTGGTTGAGAAGGGTGGTATTTCTGATTGTAATGATAGGTGGAAGCTTAATGGTTGAGAAGCTACTTACTCGGCTTGCATCAATGATTAAAAAATTATATGATAATGGAGAATTACAGGAAAGAGGAGTAGAGGTTGAATAATTGCTTAACAGTAATTTATTCAGTCCAAATTTGAGAGGCTCCGAAGTGGAGGTAAAAATGACAAATTATCACAAGGTTAAATTATTGGAATTTCCCGAACGAGGGGATGAACGAGGGCATTTGGTTATTGTAGAAGGCATGCTGGATATCCCCTTTGAAATCAAGCGTGTTTTTTATATATATGGCTCTGACTCCGATATAGTAAGGGGGCAGCATGCTAACAGAAAAAGCCAGTTTGTGCTAATTAATGTAGCAGGTACGAGTAAGGTCAAGGTCAAGGATGGGCTGGGAAATGAGGCTGTTTTTTCTCTGGATCGACCTCATACAGGTATCTATCTTCCTTCAATGGTGTGGAAGGATATGTATGACTTCAGTGAGGATTCAGTATTGCTGTGCCTTTCCAGTGAGCACTATGATGCTAGCGAGTATATACGGGATTATCAGAAATTTGTTGATATAATGAAAAAGGAGCTATAACTGGACAATCGGTTGGAGCAAGACGGGAGACTACGGATGGTTCTGCGTAAACTGTGTAAGGATGATGTACCATTTATGCTGGAATGGATGCACGATCCGAACATTAACTGTAATTTCAGATTTATGGCCTCAGACTATGGGGTGAACGAGGTTAGTACATTTATTGAAGTCGCAAAAAAAGATTTTCAGGATAGACGAGCATACCATTTTGCCATTACGGAAGACGGAGAAGAATATTTGGGAACAATTAGCCTGAAAAATGTAGATTTGGTGAATCAAAGTGCAGAATATGCAATTGTTTTAAGAAGATGTGCCTGGGGTAGAGGACTGGGCCGCTTGGCTACAGAAGAAATCTTAAAATTTGCGTTCGACCGCCTTGGATTACATAGAGTGGCTCTTAATGTTTTGTCGGATAATTTTCCGGCAATACATCTGTATGAAAAATGTGGATTTATTTATGAAGGGGAATGGAAGGAATGCTTATGCTTATCCGGTAAGACGCATTCCCTAAAATGGTATAGATTGCTAAGGCAGGAGTGGCAGAAAACGAAAGAGAATAGGTAATAGGATATGAAAAAGCTGGCCAAATGGGCAAGAAAAGGATATGGGTATCTTGGGGGGGCTATTTTGGTCTGTATTCTTATAGGTGCAATAGTACGGAATCAGCAAGCTAAACAAGATACATACCACCTTCTTATCGTAGGAGATTCAATTGGGGAAGGGGCAGGTGCCAGCGATCCTGTCCATAAGTGGTATAGACTGTTGATTCCTTTTTTAGAGAAAAGATATAAGTGTCAGGTAGAAATAACCAATGTATCCATAGGAGGAAGCAGCAGCTATGCAGGATATGTTCAAATCATGGAGCTGGACAGAAAAGAGGAGTTTGATTTAATCATTATCTGCTATGGGGAAAATGATGCCGAGGAAGAATTCTCTTTATACTATGAGGTTCTGCTGCGAACGTTGTCAGAGAAGTATCCTGCCAGCCCTAAGCTGGCTATTTTAGAAAGCTCACAGCAGGAATATACCTTTAAGATAAAAATGATTCAGTCTCTATGCCGGCATTATGGAGTGTACATAGCCGATACTATTCAGGGCTTTGCAGACAGTGGGCTGCCCTATGACGTACTTTGTGACGATGGGGTGCATCCTAATGATGAAGGGCAGAAAGTATATTATGATACGGTAAAAGCAGCTATTGAAGCCTTACCAGAGGAGAGGGGAACAGAAGTGGGAGAGGCGACAGAACCAGTGAATGAAGAGGCACTCGGATTTGATGTCATTCAGTATATTCCATTTAAACGGTTTAGTAAGGTGGATGAATTTACTTATGAACTGCCTATCAATGCATCAGGAAGATTGGGCATTGACTATACCACCATTGAGGGGGAAAATAATATCACAGTTTTGGTAGATGGAGAGTTTGGTGTCGATAAAAAAATTGTCTGGACATATGGATTTAGACAGCAACGTATTGAGGTATTATTGGACCAGTGCGTAATTAAGGAGAAAATTCAGATCTGTTTTTCCAGTACAGATCAGGCAGAGAGTTTTCATGGAATTATTTTAAGCAAATCACGATAATCACCTATGTAAGTTTCCATTCAAAAGATAATGAAGCTATGATAGTGTACTGACACATTAGTAATTAACATAACAGCGCTGCCCATGACAGCATCTGCAGCACTGTTATATCAAAAATCAATGTGTCAGTACACTAGTATAACGGTTTCAAAATAACCCGACTCTATAGCTTGACTATTTTTCCGATTGTACAGCTTCAAAATCCTCAGCGTAGCCCGCTACGCCTACGTTTTTGAAACTGCACACTCAAAAAAATATTCTGCGTTTATAGTCGAGTTATTTATGAACC
>SFDP01000042.1 GCA_004558185.1 Lachnospiraceae bacterium
TGATTATAAGCTGAATCTGTACGACTACCATGAGCATCAGGATTTCAGTGTATTTAAGACCGAGAACCGGATACTGTTTGAAGCCCTATCCTGTGCAGGAGATGAGGAGCGGATGGAGGAAATGCTGAGGAGCCATCCAGAGTGGTACGAAAGGCTGGACAGGAAAAGTGCCAAGGCTATACTGGGAATTATGGGAGTAAGAATAGATATAGACAAGATCAGAGAAATGAAGGAGAAGGAGGAGGTATATAACGTGTGTAAGGCATTTGATGATCATCTGGAACGAGGAAGGAGAGAGGGAAGGAGAGAAGGAAGAAGAGAAGGAAGGAGAAAAGGAAGAAGAGAAGGAAGACAGGAAGGAAAACGAGAGGGAATGCAGGAAGCGTTAAAGAACTTAATGGAGAATCTCCAGGTATCACTGGAACAGGCCATGGAGCTATTGGGGATACCGTTAGAGGATAGGGATAAGTATTTTCCGCTTGTATAGGGATGGCTTTGATCTAAAAAATTTTTTCTGAGAAGCACTTAGTACGAAATTATTTTGCTGGAAGAAATATTTTATGGTATAGTAATACAGATGTATAACAAAGAGGCGGGTAAGGACAGGGATTAGCTGCTGCAGAAATTTCCTGCCCGAAAGAGGGAGTGCGTAAATGAATTTATGGCTTTCAATTATCATTCCGGTTTACAATGTAAAAAAATATCTCAACCATTGCCTTGATAGTATTGTTGAACAAGTCGGAGAGAATTATCCCTTGGTGGAGGCTATTGTGGTAAACGATGGTTCTTCGGATGGTTCCGGAGAGATTGCAGATGGCTATGCCGACACGCACACATGGATTTCTGTGATTCATCAGTCTAATAGTGGGGTTGCACAGGCGAGAAACAAGGGGCTGGAAGTTGCCCGTGGAGAATGGATTTATCTGGTTGATTCGGATGATTGGATAGCTGAGGGAGGGATATCCTCTATTCTTTCCTGCATTAGCCGGAATCAGGATACAGACATAATTCTTTTTGATGCCTATAAAAATACAGAAAAAGAGGAAAAATGCTGGGAGCATTTTTCAAAGGATATGATTTTTCAATCAGGTGAGGAAATACATAAGCTCTGTCGAGAGGTATTGTACACCCGTAATACTCCTCTGGCAGCCCCTTGGGACAAGGTATATAAAGCCTCTTTTTTAAAGAAAAATCAGATTTGCTTTCAAAGGCAGCTAAAGGTTTTGGATGACATGGTCTTTAATATGGAAGCCTTTGGCGCAGCAGAAAAGATTTGCTATTATAAGAAAAAGATTTATCATTATCGTTTTGTGGCAAGCTCCATAACGAATAGCTACAAGCCGGACAGAGTAGAGCAGGATAAGCTGGTGTGGAGCTATTTGCAGGAGTATATGGACAAGGTATTGGCAGAACACAGATGGACTAAGACGGCTGCAGAGGATTTCCGACAAAGCTGCTATTGCCGCATAATTAAATCCTTTAGTATTTGCTGCAGGTTGTGCTTTTTTCACGAACAGAATCATAAGACTTTTTCTGACCAAATTAATTATTTAAAGCAAGTGACCAAGGAAGCTCCTTATCATGAAGCATTTAAAAAAATCGAATTAAAAAATGCAGAGTGGAAATTAAAAATAGTGGTGATTATGGTGAGATCAAACCTGGTACAAGGAATTTATTGGCTGCATCGGGCTAATACATGGTGGGAAAGCAAAGCCAGTGGAAGGTAGACGGGATATGTTGAAGCAGGGTATTGACTAAGCAGAAGGGTTGAGATTAATGTGATTCAAAAGATATGTAGTAAAAAAAGGATATTATTTATTACAACTAAAAATCTGGATTATATTCGGAATGTACAGGAAATCAACCTAATACAGGAAAATGCCTCTGAGTATATTGTTATTGGCTCTCACAGCAAAAGCTATTTTAGACGTCTTTTATGGGTATATTTCAGATTGCTTTTTATGAAAGTATCCTGCTTCGAGTTGGTATGGATAGGCTTTGCTCCCCAATTAATATTCCCTCTTTTTTGGAAATTTAAGAAGAAAATAATTATTGTTGATTTTTTTATTTCTTTATATGATACACTGTGTTATGATCGAAGGGTGATCAAATCGGGCAGTCTGATAGGGAAATGCCTCTATGCTTTAGATAAAGCAACACTGAATCGGGCAGATTATGTTATATGTGATACAAATGCACATGGGGAGTATTTTATCAGGGAATTTCAAGTCTCTCCTGAGAAGCTTTTCACCCTGTATTTACAGGCAGATACCTCAATTTTTTACCCAAGACTGAACGAAAGGCCCCAATTTTTGAAAAATAAGTATGTTATCCTGTATTTTGGCAGTATTTTACCCCTGCAGGGGGTAGAAATCGTTCTAAAGGCTATTGATTTGCTAAAGACTTGTGAACAGTTGTTTTTTTTCTTTATCGGTCCACTAAATGACTCCTTGAGAAAATCCAGACCGATGTCTGAGAATATTCAATATATTGATTGGCTTTCGCAGGAAAAACTGGCCCATTACATAAGCTGGTCGGATTTGTGCTTGGCAGGCCACTTTAATAAAGAAGTGGAAAAAGCATCAAGGACAATACCGGGTAAAGCGTTTATTTATCAAGCGATGGGCAAGGAGATGATTCTGGGAAATAATCCAGCAAATCGGGAATTATTTGCCCGAGATGAAAAGGTTATCTTTGTTGAGATGGGAGATGAAAAAGCACTTGCAAAGGCTATTTTAACCCGGCTTACAGATAAGGATTAAGTAAAATAAAGAACAGAAGGGAAGAAGGAAAATGAGAAGATTTTCAAAACAGGCATTAGTCATGCTGTGCATGACGATCTTATTCGGAATGGGAGCTGTACTCCGGGCCAATGCAGCCGCAGGAGATTCCGTTACAATTTTAAAAATGGTGACTGCCGAGGTTACCACAGAGGCAAAGCTGGAGCCTGATGACGCAGCCGAGACACTGACTACTTTTAATGCAGGCTCGGATATTCTGGTAGTAGAGGAAATTGATGAAGAATGGTACAGCATAGTCTATAAAGGGGATATAGGCTATGTGAGAAGAGCGGATACAGTAGATAAACCGATCGATGTAGAAGCGATAGATGAGGAGCTTGAGGAAGAAGAATATCAGGGTCAGTTATTGGTGGAGGAAGTGGAAAAGAAGAATTCTGAGTCAAAGCAGAGTAAAATCTGGGGAGTGATTATTGTTCTCCTGGTACTTGCTATTTTTGGTGTGGGTATTTACTCCCACCTGGAATCCAAAAAGAATGGGAAAAAAGAGGAGGAATAAAATCTGTTCTGTCTGAATCTAATCAATAATGCAGCTTGCCAATTCTCCTTGACACACTGATGTGCCAAGGAGAATATTTTATTATCAAGGAATCCTTACAGGAAGATTCCTGTGCTCTTCCTCTGGCTATATCTTATAAGATTTGCTATAATAAAAATACTGTGAGGGGTCAAAATACCTTTTGACCCTCATTTCATTTGTTGCATGGAAACGGAAGAGAAAAAATACGAACAGGAAAGGATAGCCATATGCAGTTTGATTATCTGGTTGTAGGAGCGGGGCTTTTTGGTGCAGTCTTTGCCCATGAAGCAAAGAAAAAAGGAAAAAAGGTACTGGTGATCGATAAACGTAATCATATTGGAGGCAATATTTATACCAGGGAGGTGGAAGGAATTCAGGTTCATCAGTATGGAGCCCATATCTTTCATACTTCAAATAAGCAGGTATGGGAGTATGTCAATCAGTTTGCAGAGTTTAATCGCTACACCAATTCTCCTGTGGCTCGTTATAAAGACGAACTGTATAATCTGCCCTTTAACATGAATACCTTTTTTCAGATGTGGGGAGTAAAAACACCGGAAGAGGCCAAAGCCAAAATTAAAGAACAGATTCAGGAGGCCGGAATCAGCGAACCCAGGAATCTGGAGGAGCAGGCCATCAGTCTGGTCGGAAAAGATATTTATGAAAAGCTGGTAAAGGGTTATACTGAAAAGCAGTGGGGCAGAAAAGCGGATGAGCTTCCTGCCTTTATTATCAAAAGGCTTCCGGTTCGTTTTGTATATGATAATAATTATTTTAACGATGCCTATCAGGGAATTCCTGTCGGTGGTTATACAGCCCTTATAGAAAATATGCTTCAGGGGATTGAAGTCAGGCTGAATACGGATTTTCTCGCCCGAAGAGAAGCCTTTGAAGGTATGGCAGAGAAGATTATTTATACCGGAATGATAGATGAATATTACGATTATTGCTACGGAGAGCTGGAATATCGAAGCCTTCATTTTGAAACTGAGATCAGGGAAGAAGAGAATTATCAGGGAAATGCAGTGGTGAATTATACGGAATATGAGATTACTTACACCCGGATTATTGAACATAAGCATTTTGAGTTTCAATGCCAGAGTGGTATCCACAATCCCAAAACGGTTATTACCAGAGAATATCCCAAGCTGTGGCATAGGGGGGAGGAACCCTATTATCCCATGAATGATGAGAAAAATAACGATATGTATGCGCAGTATAGAAGGAAGGCAGAGCAGGAAGAAAAAGTGATATTTGGAGGAAGACTGGGGATGTATCGTTACTTTGATATGCATCAGGTGGTAGAAGAAGCCTTAAAATGCACTGAACAGGAGCTGAGATAGAAGATGTATCAACGTAAATCCAACTTATCCAACCTGGTGATCATGGCTCTGGATTGCCTGTCCATTGTAATCAGCCTTATGCTGGCTAACTATCTTCGAAATGGAAGGGTATTTACCAGTGATAATGAACGTATGGACTTCGGGCTGATGCTGGGAGCCTGTTTGACCGCTTTTTTAGTATTGAATATGTACCAGAATCTATATAGGGATATGTTTCACCGGGGGCCTTTACGGGATATGATTTATATTGTGGCCGGGAATGCTTTTTTATTTGGCGGAGCAATAGTATTTCTCTATTTTGTTAATCGGGTAGAGGCCTATTCACGACTGGTATGGATATATTTCCTAACCCTGGATTGTGTACTTATGTTCATTGGTCATCGTGCATTTAAACGATGTCTGCCTTCTCTCTATTGGAGGCTGGGACAAGCCAGGAAGATTCTTTTGGTGGCAGACAGGGAGCATTCCGAGGAATTGCTTGAGGAGGTAAAAAAAACGGGAGGGTTTCTCTATGATCTGGAAGGAATCGTGGTAATCGATGATCCTCAATGCACCAGTGTAAACGGTACGCGGGTAGCGGTAAAGCCGGAAGGACTGATTGGCTATTGTCAAAGCGCTTCTTTAGATGAGGTTTTTATTGCGGTCAACCAAAATCGGCATCCGAATATTTTACAGAGTATGAATATTCTGTCGGAAATGGGAATCAGTATCCACTATCAGATTCCGATTCCGGCGCTTCAGGGAGCGGGCCAGAAGTTCCTATCCCAGATTGGCCCTTTTTATATGGTTACCTATGCTAATCGTATCGGAGCGCCGGGGCAGCTTGTACTGAAACGGCTGATGGATATAGTGGGAGCATTGATCGGCTGTGTTTTTTTGGGGTTAATCACCCTTGTTTTTGCTCCTCTGATCAAATGTGAATCTTCCGGTCCGGTTTTCTTTTCTCAGAAAAGAGTAGGCAGAAATGGAAGAGTATTTCATATGTACAAGTTTCGCTCTATGTATGCGGATGCAGAGGAAAGAAAGAAGGAGCTGCTGGCTAAAAATGAGATGCAGGGATTAATGTTTAAGATGGAGAATGATCCCAGGATCACTAAAGTAGGTGCTTTTATGAGAAAAACCAGCTTAGATGAATTCCCTCAATTTATCAATATTTTAAAGGGAGATATGAGCTTAGTGGGAACAAGACCTCCCACCCTGGATGAATTTGCCAGATACAGCCCCTACCATAAGAAGAGACTCAGCTTCAGACCGGGACTGACGGGAATGTGGCAGGTAAGTGGAAGAAGTGATATTACAGATTTTGAGGAAATTGTCCGTCTGGATGTGGAATACATTGATCAGTGGTCGATTGGACTGGATATTAAAATCCTGTTAAAGACCCTGTTGGCAGTTTTAGGCAAACGAGGGGCAAAATAAAACAGGCCTATAGGAAAGGAAGAATCATGAAGCAGACCTATACCAATAATCAATTGCAGCATCTTTTTCTGCAGCAATCCTGTGTGGATGCATGGGAGGAATATTTGAGACAGATAAAAAACAGCCGTGCCATCCTTTGGGATTATGTGATTCTGACTGCCTCCAATGAGGAGCAGGCAGCTATTTACCAAAGTGAAATTGACTACCGGTTGGGATTGAAAAAGCTGCCTTCACGAACTACTTATCTGGTATTACCGGATCCGGGTGGAAAAAGGGTTGGTTCCGGTGGAGCGACCTTAAATGTGCTTAAGGCGATTGCCCAAAGAGAGCAAAAGGGTGAGGATAATTTTTTTGCAGGGCTTCGTATTCTTGTGATCCATTCCGGTGGAGACAGCAAGCGCATTCCCCAATATTCTGTCTGTGGTAAGCTGTTTTCTCCTGTTCCAAGGGTTTTGCCGGATGGCCGTTCATCAACTCTGTTTGATGAGTTCATGATTGCGACCTCCATGATTCCTGGCCGGATGCAGGAGGGAATGCTGGTGATGTCCGGAGATGTGCTGCTTTTATTTAATGCCCTGCAGATTGACACTCAGTTTAATGGAGCGGCAGCAATTTCTATTAAGGAAGATGTGAATACGGGTAAAAATCATGGCGTATTTCTGGGGGATCATCAGGATAATGTACAAAAATTTCTGCACAAGCAGTCCATAGAAACACTGGAAAAGCTGGGGGCGGTTAACCGACACCGGCAGGTGGATTTGGATACAGGGGCTATCCTGCTGGATCAGAATATGCTGGCCTCTCTCTATTCACTGATTAGTACAGATAACCAGGTTGATTCGGCAAAATTTGAGCGTTTTGTTAATGAGAAGGCAAGAATCAGTTTCTATGGAGACTTTCTTTATCCACTGGCAGTGGAGTCTACCATGGATGATTATGAGAAGGAAGCGCCTGAAGGAGAGCTTTGTCAGGAGCTTTTAGCCTGCAGGAGAGAAATATGGCGGGTGTTAAAGGACTATCAGCTAAAACTGATCCGGCTGTCACCTGCGGAGTTTATTCATTTTGGCACTACTAAGGAATTGAGAGAGCTGGTCACAAAAACAGTAGGGGATTACACCTTTTTAGACTGGAAACAGGTTGTTTCCTCTAATTATGACGGGCAAGCAGGTGGAGATCAGGAAAAAACGACAGATTATTGTCTGCACAATGCCTTTGTGGAAGCAGGTGTCATCATTGCACCGGGGGCCTATGTGGAAAACAGTTTTTTGTCTGAGATGGTCAATGTGGAAGAGGGGGCGGTAGTATCAGGATTGAATGTACCCCCTGGAACCAGATTGGAAAAAAACAGGGTTTATCACGGACTAAAGCTGCAAAGCGGAAGTTTCGTGGTTAGAGTCTATGGAGTAGAGGATAATCCCAAGGGAACCCTGGAGGAACAGGGCTGTCTAATGGGATTGCCATTGGATAGTCTGGTCAAAAGCTATGGATTAAGAATAGAAGACTTGTGGAGCGGAAATGATCATTCTCTTTGGCAGGCAAGACTTTATCCCGTATGCCATAGTATTGAAGAGGCAATGCACTTTGCCGAGATCTTAATTAAAATGACGAGTGTGTCGGGAGATGTTACTGAAAAAGAGATAGAAGAATGGAAGAAGGCAGAAAGAATGAGCCTGTATTCCAGTTTCAATGAAGCTGACGGAAGTGCCATTATTCCTTGGAGAGAGAATCTTGAGGACAGAATTCGGGTGGCTACCTTTATTGACAGAATGCTGAAGCAGATGCCGGTAGAAACAGCATTGGAGATTTTTGGAGGTAATATGCGCCGCAGTGAGCAGAAGCTCTTGCTTGAACGGGTAGAAAAGGCGGATTTTGCGGAGAAAATCCGCATCTATTATGGTATGGCACAGGCAGCCAAATCAGAGCTGGGGGATTTTGGTGAGGCAGATGAGGAAAATTATATGCAGCTCTGCTTTTGTCAGATACAGGAGGCCATCAGAGAAGATGTAGAAAAGCGTATCCGGGAGGATGACGGTCGCCATATTGCCAGGGAGAAAGTGGATATTGCCCTTCCGGTAAGAGTCAACTGGGGAGGAGGATGGACAGATACGCCGCCTTATTGTCAGGAGCATGGCGGTGTGGTGCTAAACGCAGCAATTCTTCTGGATGATATTCTTCCCATTCGGGTATGTGTGCGAAAATTGGAGCAGCCGGTGCTGGAACTGGAAAGTCAGGACATTGGTGCACACGGTATTTTTACTAAAATAGAGGAGGTAAATGACTGCAGCAATCCATATGATAAATTTGCCCTTCATAAGGCAGCTCTGATCGCCTGTGGAATTATTCGTAAGGGGGACACCAGAGAGCTTTCCCATATCCTTCAGACTTTAGGGGGAGGAATCTATCTGTCTACTCAGGTAATCAATGTCCCTAAAGGCTCGGGCCTGGGAACCAGCAGTATTTTGTCAGGAGCCTGTGTAAAAGGACTATTTGAGTTTCTTGGAGAAGAAATAGAGGAGTCCGTACTTTACGATGTGGTGCTTTGTATGGAGCAGCTAATGAGTACCGGCGGCGGATGGCAGGATCAGGTTGGCGGTCTGACCGGAGGGATTAAGATGATCACCACAAAGCCGGGAATCAGACAGGAGATTCAGGTATCCGGAGTACAGCTTGCACCACGGGTTATGGAGGAACTGCAGCAGCGCTTTGCCTTAATCTATACCGGGCAGCGCAGGCTGGCAAGAAACCTGTTAAGAGAGGTTGTGGGCGGTTATATTGGAAATCGTACCCAGTCCCTTAAGGCTTTGGAGGAAATGAAGCGTGTCGCCGTATTGATGCGATTTGAGCTGGAGCAGGGGAATATTGATGAATTTGCAAGGCTTCTGAATCGCCATTGGGAGCTGTCTATAGAACTGGATGGCGGTTCTACCAATACCTGTATTGAGCAGATATTTTTGGCCTGTGAAGACCTGATTGACGGAAAATTTATTGCCGGAGCAGGCGGCGGCGGATTTTTGCAGGTTATTCTGAAAAAGGGCGTGACCAAGGAGCAGCTTCAAGAAAGGCTATATGGGATTTTTCAGGATAGTGGAGTGGAGGTTTGGAACTGCAGTTTTGCCTGAGGATAAAAGAACCGGGGGATAGCCACCCCGGTTTTTTCACCCTTAAAGATTAATGCCTTTGCTCCCGCCGGCCTTTCAGGTAAAGGCTGATTGGTTTTCCATAGAGGCAGAAAAGAAAAACCAGCAGACAAAAAAGGGAGATACAGCCACCGGCATATAAGCCTTTAGGCATAAAAGTCAATTCTATACGGTGATTGCCCTCCTCCATGGGGACAGAAAGAAACAGTCCTTCAAAGAGCTGCGGCTCAGTCTCTTTGCCATCTACGGTTATTCTCCAGCCCGGTTCATAAGGAAGGGAAAGAATGAGGTAGCCGGTATCATTGGCATTTACCGTACCGGAGATTCTTGTGGAACCAATAGAGGTCAGCTCCATGGGAGTATTTCCCAGCTTTTCGATGAGCTGCAGGAAGGGTTCCTCTGCCAGCAGCCAGGTGTCCAGCTTGAGCTCCAGATTATCAGCGGCAGTAATGACTACCCGTTCGCCGGCTTTTCGATAGCCTAAATCTAAAATATGCCGATTTTTCATTTTCTTAAACTCAGTCTGGACAGTCGTTTCACCGAAGTCAGAGATAACACGCATGGTAGCAGAGGCCACCTGACTGTTTTTAGAATAGCCGTAATAAAAGCCATCCTGAGGAATCAGCAATGTGGTGCTTGAACCGGTATTGTCATTTTCTATGCTGCAAAAGATATCTTCCGCAGCGCCCAGCCTTTTGGCCAATTGATTTTGCCGGGTTATGGGCAAAAGTAAGCTGCGGTCAGAAGCCAGGGCATCATCCAATACCACATCCTTGGCATATTCGCTGTCGACAAACAATTCAGTCAGTTCATATAAAGAAGGTTCGGATTCCGGTTCTGTGGGAGCTTCTCCCTCTAACGGAGGAGCCAGATTCTCCAAAATTTCCTCCTCCTGGAGGTTTAGGTCAAAAGCAGGAATAAAATAACCAAAGGGAAGGGTAGCAGAATGCTCATATAAATAAAGATTTCCTTCCTGGTCAACCAACTGCTTCAGGGGATTTTCCTCCTTGTCGCTTTTGGATATGGTATAAGGTACGTTTAACAGGGCTCGGGTAAAAAGGGTGGCGCCGTCAAAGCTGTAAAATACCTTGCTGCTCTTTAAGCCATATTCCTCATAAAAAGCATTTACCAGTCCGTTTCCGGTAGAGGAGAAATAGGATGCAGAAGGATAGCCAAAAAGCATACCATCATTATTAGTTACCCGATTGTCCCGTTCAAAGCGGGAAAATTCCTGATCGGCTACCAGGGTTCGATCCACCAGAATCTCATAGGAGCCATAATCGGACAGGTACTGGCTTCTGGAAACCGTTGGACAACTGGTAAGGAAGGTATTTAAGCCCGCCTCCAGCATTACCAGAGCAAGGGAAAGAAAAAGTAAAAGATGGGTAACTCTGGCAGAATTTCGATAGGCTTGAAGCAAAAAGGCATAACCTAACAAAAAGATCAGGGTGAGCAGAAAGCTGCGATTGGTAAAAGCATCATCCGTGACTAGTTTTTGGCAAAACACCAAAAAGATGACCAACCCCAGAAAAACCTGGGAAATATCTCTCTTGGAAATTTCTTTAATTTCCAGAAAGGCTTCCAGGGCAATCGTCAGTACCAATAAAATATATAAATAGGACTGACGGCTGGGCAGAGAGTTGGGATAATTCATACCATGCCAAAGGAAGCTCAGTACATTGCTGGAGAAGCTGATCAGCAGGAAGCAAAGAAGGATAAGCTTGCCTATTTTCTGACGGCTGGGGATGTTTTTTGAAATAATGTATAAGGGTACCAGTACCAAAACGATAGTCCCGCAGTATAGATTAGGCCAGTGATCCAGCCCCAGTTCTACGGCCACATCCATACAATGTCTGGCCAGAACGTCAAAAACAGCAAAATAGGCCTTTCCCTCGGACGGGAAGGCAGAACCGCTGAATTCGGTCAGACTCAGTGCAGAAAGCTCCGGCAGCAGCAATACGGCTGCCATGCCCCCGGATAAAAGGGAAAATGCGGCAAATTGTCCGCAGGCTTTCAGCTTTTTGGCAGTCTGTGGAAGTAAAACCAGCAAAAAATATAAGACCAGATAGATACACAGCATAATGCACAGGTAATAATTGGACAGAATGGAAACGGTCAGGGTAATACAATAGAGCTTGTATTTTCCTTCAAAAGCCAGACGTTCCAGTCCCAGAATAACCAGGGGGGCAAGCATGACTACATCCAGCCACATGACATTCCAGTTGTAGGCTGCCATAAAGCCGGAGAGGGAATAAAATACGGAAAAGAGAACCAGAGAAGGAGTCTTTTTCTGAAAATGGTGACGAAAATAGTAGCAGCTTGTAAATCCCATAAGACCGATTTTCAGTACCACCAGATAGGTCTGAAATTCAATCAGAAAATTTTCCGGTACAAAAATTGCCAGCCAGTTGAAGGGACTGGCCAGATAATAGACAAAAAGAGCCAGGAAATTGGAGCCAAGACCCGTTTTCCAGGAAAAAAGCAAGGAATCTCCATTTTTTAATTTGTCATAAAACTCGTTTAAAAAAGGAAAGTACTGGTGATACATATCCACATGCAAAAAAGAACGGTCACCGAACGGATACACTCCCCGAATGATAAAAATAACCAGCATTAATAGTATGGGAATAAGAAAAGCCGTCAGATATATGGAGTGACGCCGAGCGAAGGCAGTAAATTTATTCATTTCCATTTTCCCTTTCTTCCATCAATAGATAATATTGTACAATAGCGTATTTTAACAGCTCTTCCTCTTTTTCCTTAATTTCATAAGAGGTTCCCCTGGCATCCTGTACTTCAATAGAGGAGAGTACAGGATAATCCTGCCGTAATCCATCCAGAAACTCATGAAGCGGGCTAAGGGGCAGACCGGCTGCTTTAAGGGTTAGGCTGCCCAGGTAGTTGGGACTGGTATTCATTCCGATAATTTCCTCGATGTCATAATTAGCCCAGATAAAAAAAGGTACCTGGTAACGCAGGCATTGCTCTTTACGGCTTAAAGCCTGATCGCTCTTATCATTCAGCCTCCAGATATCCCGAACGACTGAATCGGTGGGTTGATGATCACCAAAGAAGACGATCAGGGTTCTTTCGGATTGATCCTGAAAATAACCAATGAGCTTTTCAATCTCCCTGTCTGATACCTTGAGAAGAGACAGGTATTGACTGAGGGCAAAGCTGTCACTGCCTTCGACCTTTACATCAGGGGTGAAATCAGTATAGGCATCGGTGTAGGAGGAATGGTTCTGCATGGTTACATTAAAGAGAAAAAGAGACTTTCCCGCTTCTTTTTCTTCAAACAACTGAATAATTTTTTCATAATCGGACTCATCGCTAACGTATTTACGGATCTGTTTTGGTGAGGTAAAATCTTCCAGCGAAAGGAAGGAATCAAAGCCCAGCCAGGGGTAGACCTGATGGCGATGCCAGCCGGTAGCTCCATAAGGATGAAGGGCTATGGTGGAATAACCTAATTCCTTAAGATAGGAGGCCAGAGAGGGCATTTCACCATTTATGTATTGCTGGTAAGGTATGCTGCCCTGCGGAAGAAAGGCCATGGTTCCCCCTGTTAAAAACTCAAATTCCGTATTGGCAGTATTCCCTCCAAGAACAGAAACGCCAAGGTAGCCGGACTGAGTATTCTCAGCTCCCTCCAGTAGAGAACGGACAAAGGGAATATAGTCCTCGCTGCTGGAAAATTCACCCAAAATATTCAGGTCGGAAAAAGCCTCATTCATAATGACAATGATATTTGGGGTATTTTTTGCTTCCAAAGTGGTCTGAAAGGACTCAATATCAGAATAAGGCTGCGACAGCCCTTCCTGCAAAATTTCTTCAGCTCTTTCTTTTGAGTAGCCTTCCGGTTTTTCTACAAAAAGATATTGAAGCTGCATACAGAAAGCAACCACAGTTCCATCCTTATAGGTCATGGTGGTAGGTGTGAACAGCTTATCATATAGGCGAAAGCGATATAAGCAGTCATTGCTTTGTGTATAGTTGACGAAAGCAGTCAATAAAAAGAACGATATTAAGGCACCTGACACACGCAGCTTTATAAAAGTGACAGATATGTCACAATAGGAGGATATAAGCAGCACAAGGGCAAACAGAGCTAAAACGATAGCTGCTTGCTTATCCAGCCGATAATTATAATTGTCAGCAACGCTGGCAGCCGTTTTGACAGACAGGATATCCCATGGCATGACAGGTGCTGATCGGAAATCCAGTACAAAATAATTTACCAGGCCAACGATGGCAAAAATAACAGCTTCCACCCAGAGTGCAATTCTTCCTTTTTTAAATATGAAAAGTCCCAGTGCCATGACTAATTCAAAAAAGATGATATTCAGGCATTGAATCCCCGGCAGCATGGTCTCGAAAGGATTATGGGTATAAAATTCCATTAAGTAGAAAATAATGATTGGGACAGCGAATAACAGGAAAAAAGAGACAATCCTTCTTCTGTTTTGTTTGAGTTTTATCAGAATATCCATAAATCTCCTCATTTTTTATAGGACAGCATCCATACTTCGTAACTTTTCAGTACCCTTATCTTCATGAGCATAAATTGATACAGATCACCTTCGATGATGTATTTGTGCTCATTGAATAGACGTTTTCTTACGGCCAGCGCAGCGAATTGCGTGTACCTGCTGAACAGCTACCAAACTTCTACTAATTATAATGCTTTTTGAAGCTAATGCAAGACTTTAGATTCTTAAGAATTTTTAAACCTTTTTAGAGAAAAAGGGTATTGACAAATTCTGAAGGACAGAGTAGTATATTCTTGTTGCTGTTACAAAAGCATATAGGTACGCTTAGCTCAGCTGGATAGAGCGTTTGGCTACGGACCAAAAGGTCGGGGGTTCGAATCCTCTAGCGTACATGGATTTAAAGTAGGGAATGCTTGAATATTAAGCATTTCCTATTTTTTTATTCATTGAAGTGGTAATGAAAAATAAGAATTTTCACTTTCGGATTTAGGTAAATTTCAAATCGAATTAATAGTTTTTTTAGAAAACCTTTAGACTGCACACATTGAATCCATGTCCGATTTATGATACAGTAGTAAAAATTAGGAAAGAAGAGCGAGTTTTATGTATAATGATTTATTTTCCATTGGCCCTGTAACGATACGCGGTTATGGGCTGATGATTGGTTTGGGTATTGTTGCTGCCATGCTTTTGGGAGAGTGTCGGGCAAAGAAGAGGGGACTTAATGGAGAAGCCATATATGGGCTTACTTTCTTTGCTGTAGTGACAGGCTTTGCAGCAGCGAAGCTATTGTTTATTTTGACCCAATGGGAGAGTTTCCTAAAAAATCCTAAGGCCTACTTATCCTTTGAGGGTTTCGTGGTTTTTGGGGGAATTATTGGTGCAATTCTCAGCCTCTATCTGTATTGCAGGGTAAAAAAACTGGATTTGCTCGATTATCTGGACTTAATGGCTCCTTCAGTAGCATTGGCTCAGGCTTTCGGGCGAGTGGGGTGCTTTTTGGCAGGCTGCTGTTATGGGAGGGAAACGGATTCCTGCATAGGGGTAGTTTTTACCCATTCAGCATATGCACCTAATGGGGTAAAGCTGTTACCCACCCAATTGTTTATGTCTGCCGGGGATTTACTGTTGATGCTTATTCTTCTCTGGTATAGCAGTAAGGAGAGAATGAAGGGAAGAACGACAATGCTGTATCTTATCTTATACAGCTTGGGACGCTTTGCTTTGGAATTTTTGCGAAACGATAATCGGGGCACCGTAGGAATACTTTCGACCTCGCAGTTTATCGGTATTTTAACGGCGATAGCGGGAGCTATTGGTTATTGGATTATCTTACCAATGCTGGAGAAAAGGAATGTTGAATGATCGGGTTAAAGCCAGTCTGATTTCGAGTAGGCACAGAGGAAAACAGGAGAGCATATGACGAAGCAGGAATTTTTAGAAGGATTGAGAAGACATTTGTCGGGAAGCATGGAATATCGTCAGGTGAATGAGCATCTGCGCTATTACACAGAGTATATCGACAGTCAGATCCGCCAGGGAAAGAGTGAGGAACAGGTGATGCAGGAGCTGGGTGATCCCAGGCTTATCGCTAAGACACTGACCGGCATGGAAGGAACAGATACCGTGCGTGAGGAATACCGGGAAGAATATATTGAAGATGATGATAAAGTGAACTCCAATGATCATTATATACATTTTAATGGAAAAACACTTCGCATTCCAGGCTGGTTGTTCAGTGTTCTTGTCTGCCTTGTCCTATTCTGTGTGTTGACGGTAGTATTTACTTTAATCTCATGGCTGTTGCCTTATATGCTGGTAATTTTTGCCGGAGTGATGCTGTATCGTTTTATTCGAAGCATTCTGTGATATGGCGAAAGAGTATATCCTTATGGCAGCAAAAGAAGAGCTGCACAGCAGCGGTTTTGTGGGTTCTGAATAGACAATAAATTTTAATTGATGAAATGAGGGGAAAATACCTTTTGAACTTCCCACCATATTTATAGGGTGCCTGGTATAAAATAAAAAAAAGCAGTCATACTACTCTATGTAACCAAAAATATCTATGCAGGATAATCCTGCGGAAAAGGAGTAGACAATGGCAAAGAACGATTACAATGCAACGCAGAATGCATCTTCTAATGCATCCTCAAACAAGGGAAGCAATGCAAGCAGCAATAAGGCTCAGAACAAATCCACCAACGCTTCTCAGAATGCAAACAATGCAAGTAATGCCGATGGGAGCAACTGCAAAGACTCCAGGGGAAACAAATATTAAGGATTGAAAGTGGAAAATAGAAGGGCAGGTTCGGTTGAACCTGTCCTTTTGTCTTGAAAAATTTCCTTTACTCGATTAATATAGGATTATGAGAAAATTTGAATTGATTGCACCCTGCCATTTCGGACTGGAAGCGGTGCTGAAAAAAGAGATTATTGATTTAGGATATGATGTTACCAAAGTAGAGGATGGAAGGATCACCTTTTTAGGCGATGCAGAGGCTGTCTGTCGGGGTAATGTTTTTTTACGCACAGCAGAGCGGATTTTGATCAAGGTAGGCAGCTTTAAGGCGCTTAGCTACGAGGAACTGTTTGACCGGACGAAAGAGCTGCCCTGGGAGGACTATATTCCCATAGAAGGGAAATTCTGGGTGGCCAAGGCCGCCAGTGTAAAGTCTAAGCTGTTTAGTCCTTCTGATATCCAATCCATTATGAAAAAGGCCATTGTGGAACGCTTAAAAAAGATCTACCATGTGAATTGGTTTGAGGAAAGCGGATGGAGCTTTCCTCTGCGGGTTTTTCTGCTTAAGGACGAAGTTACCATAGGGCTGGATACTACCGGAGAGTCGCTTCACAAAAGAGGCTATAGAAAGCTGACGGCAAAAGCTCCCATTGCGGAAAATCTGGCGGCAGCCCTAATTATGCTGACCCCATGGAAGGCAGATCGAATACTGGTAGACCCATTCTGTGGAAGTGGAACTTTTCCGATAGAAGCAGCTATGATGGCAGCTAATATGGCTCCGGGCATTAATCGCGAGTTTCTGTCTGAGGGCTGGCACCATTTGATTGCCAAAAGAGAGTGGTACGATACCCTGGATGAAGCAAGAGATTTGGTGGATTTAACGGTTAAAACGGACATCCAGGGCTATGATGCGGATGAGCATATGGTGGCAATTTCCAGAGAAAATGCCCGTTTAGCCGGAGTGGAAGACCTGATTCATTTTCAGACAAGGGATGTGGCAAAATTAAGCCACGCCAAGAAATACGGGTTTATAATTACTAATCCGCCCTATGGAGAAAGGCTTGAGGAGAAGAAAAATCTCAGAGCCTTATATGAAACCCTGGGAGAACGCTATCGGCAGTTGGATAGCTGGTCTTTATATATGATTACGGCTTATGAGGATGCGTGCAGGGATATTGGGCGAAAAGCGGATAAGAATCGTAAGATTTATAATGGAATGATGAAGACATACTTTTATCAATTCCAGGGACCCAAGCCTCCCAGGAGAGAAAATCATCATGATGGATAAACTATGGCTGTGGAGCCTGCGCTATGGAACGGTTTTTCTGGTATCCTGTCTGGCAGTAATGTTCTGGTATTCTGCCAATAAGTCGGTGGTTATTATGGCGGAATATGAACGTCGGGGGCGGGAGAATCTGAATGAGCTGACGCAGGAAATTTTGGACAGAAAGAAGCAGTATGAATTTATAGTAGTGGTAAATCCTGCCCATGGAGGAAGCAATCTAGGTAATGTGGTCAATGGCCTTCAGGAAAAAGACATTACTCTGGCAGTAGGGATTTTTTTGGAGGAGCTTGCTCAGGGAAGTGATATTGGTATTTTTGTCATTCGAAAGGATGACATGGATATTTCCACTGAAAGCAGAGCACAGCTAATCGAGGCCGTTGAACCGGACATTTTATTGGATTTACATATCAATGCGGATCCTGAGAATGAAAGAACCTTTGGGACTTCGGTTATTTATAATGAGGATTTTTATGCAAACCATATAACTAATGCAGAACTGGCCGATACGATAGAGCGGCAGTTGGTAACAGAAATCCGGGGTAAGGCCAATGGGATTTTCCCGGACAGGGAGGACAAATATCCGTTGCTGCAAACGTGCCAGGTACCGGGAGTCAGTATTGAAATGGGCTATTTGACCAATGGTGCGGAAGCGGCTTTATTAGGAAGGGAAGACTATCAAAGAAAGCTTGCTCAAGGACTCTATCAGGGAATTTTGCAGGTCAGGGAGGAAATGAGTAAATGATTAAAAGGATTATTTTTGCCACAGGGAATGAAGGAAAAATGAAGGAAGTTCGCTCGATCCTGTCCGATATGAACGTAGAGGTACTGTCTATGAAGGAAGCAGGAATAAAGATAGACGTCAAAGAGGATGGGACAACTTTTGAAGAGAATGCGATGATTAAGGCAAGAGCCATTGCCGCCGTCTGTGATGATATTGTACTGGCAGATGATTCCGGTCTGGAAATCGACTTTCTGAATAAGGAACCGGGGGTATACTCGGCTCGTTATCTTGGAGAGGATACTTCCTATACCATAAAAAATCAGAATTTACTGGACAGGCTACAGGGAGTCCCGGAGGACAAGAGGACAGCCAGATTCGTTTGTGCCATTGCAGCAGTGTTTCCTGACGGGAGCTGTGAGACAGTGACAGCAGCTATGGAAGGACAAATTGGTGATGAAGCAAGGGGAGAAAATGGTTTTGGCTATGATCCCATTTTTTATCTGCCGGAATATGGCTGTTCAACAGCAGAGCTTTCAATGGAGCAAAAGAATGAAGCCAGTCATCGGGGAAAGGCGTTGAGAGCTATGAAGCAGATCTTATTAGAGAAGTTGGGAGAAAGCTGATCGGTCAGTAGAATGAGAGGAATGATGAGAGTTTTAATCGTAAGTGATACACATAGAAGACATGAGAATTATCTGGAAGCAGTAAAAAGATGTAAGCCTCTGGATATGGTTATCCATTGTGGAGATGTGGAAGGTGGGGAATATTTGATTGCCGAAGCTGCCGGTTGTCCGGTAGAGATTGTTCAGGGTAATAATGATTATTTTTCAGATTTGCCGAGGGAAAAGGAATTCCAATTGGGAAAATATAAGGCTCTGTTGGTTCATGGCCATCAATACTGTGTAAATCTGGGACACGAAGCTCTGGTGGAAGAGGCTGTGGCAAGAGGGGTTGATCTGGTAATGTATGGACATACGCACAGACCGGTGGTGAGCCGGGAAAGAGGAGTTACGGTCGTAAATCCCGGAAGCCTTACCTATCCCAGACAGGAAGGGAAAAGGCCATCGTATGTCTTAATGGAAACGGATAAAGATGGGAATGCCGAATTTCGGGTTTTTTATTTATAATTCGTAATTTTATGATACCAGGGTCAAAAGGTCTGAACCCACATGAGCTTGCTCAAATGTGGGTGAATGTCCTTGAGACCCGCCAAAATATGAGCTTAAAAGTCACGATATGCGAATATTTTGCAGGATTGTGGGAGTACGAAGTACGTAACAATCCGTAGGTATCATAGTTAGGGGCTTTTGACCCTAACATCATTTTATATTATTATAGTTAATTTGAAGAAAAAGTTGTTGACAGAGGAGACAAACTGTTATATACTATGACTTGCGTTACGGAAAAAGACGGGGAAACGGGGTGTGGCTCAGCTTGGCTAGAGCGCCTGGTTTGGGACCAGGAGGTCGCAGGTTCGAATCCTGTCACCCCGACTTATAGATACTATGCGGGTGTAGTTCAATGGTAGAACACTAGCCTTCCAAGCTAGATACGTGGGTTCGATTCCCATCACCCGCTTAAAATGTGCGAAGCGCATTTTAGCCTGCAAAGCAAGACACAACGAAGTTGTGAAGCGGGTGATGAATACCCGCAGTGTGAAGTACATTTTTGTCTGCGAAGCAGGAGCGGCGAAGCCGCAAGTAAATGATATGTGTTCGTAGCTCAGCTGGATAGAGCAACGGCCTTCTAAGCCGTGGGTCGGGGGTTCGAATCCCTTCGAGCACATTATGGTGGGTATAGCGCAGTTGGTTAGCGCGTCAGATTGTGGCTCTGAAGGCCCAGGGTTCGAATCCCTGTATCCACCTTTTATATCCGGTTTGTGTCTGCATGACACGCTTGGTGTCATATATAGGGCTATCGCCAAGCGGTAAGGCACAGCACTTTGACTGCTGCAGTCGCTGGTTCGAATCCAGCTAGCCCTGTTTGTGTGGGATATTAGCTCAGTCGGTAGAGCACTTGACTTTTAATCAAGTTGTCCGGGGTTCGAATCCCCGATGTCTCATTACCGGGTGTTCATCCGAACCCCTCAAAACGGAAGTAAAATTGATGGAGTGGTTATTGTTTGCATCTGAAAAGTTGTAAATGATAACCACTTTTTCATCATAAACAATTACCTGATTGATAAATACATCGCAGAGTTTTTCCTGAAATTTAGAATTGGAAAAATCTCCTTTGCGGAAAGACTTTAGCCAAAAAACAACTTGTTCTCGATTAATAACAGGCTTCTTTATTTCCTCTTTTGCAATGAGTATCTTCAACTCTTCCAGTTGAGTTTCTAAACCCATGAGACGGCTTTTTGTACTGTTAGTGATAATTCCCATTTCAATGGCTTTCATAATATTGTTGATAGCTTTATTTGTCTCAGCATATTGCTTTTTTAATCCCTGTAAAGTGTAGTTTTTCGTTTTTTTGGTTTGAATCTCCATTACACGATCTGCAATATACTCAATCACATCATCCTGAAGCACATCCTTTATGGTATGATCAATTACAATGCTTTCAAGATAGTCTTTTTTGAATATTTTCAGACTGCATTTAGTTCCACGTCGTTTTCTGGTGGCGCATTTATAGTATGAGTACCGCCCACCATGTCTCCCATGCCCACTTTCACCTACAAGTATATCACCACATAGTCCACATCGACATTTTAAGGATAGCAGATACCTTTCCTCTGCCTTGTAGGAGGATGCTTGTCCTATTCGAGTATGAAACTTTGTATGTACACTGTCCCAAAGCTCCTGGGGCACAATACGAGGCACAGGGATGGCAATATCATCATACATGCAGATACCAATATACTTTTCATTTCTTAGGATGTGGTAAATTCCTGAATAAGTAAACGACTTTCCATCCCTTCTCTTGATTCCAAGTTTATCAAAATAGGAAACAATCTGGGGCGCAGTATGACCTGAGTCATAGAGTTTAAATATCTTCAGGACAACAGCAGCCTCAGTTTCATTAATTGCAAAGAATTTATCAACAATATCATAGCCATAAGCTCGTCCACCACCAGGAGCAAATCCTTTGATGGCACTTTCACGCTGCCCACGCTTTACTTTTTGCCGAAGATCGGCAACATAATACTCAGCAAGACTTTCCAAAAGTCCTTCTAGGATAATTCCTTCAGGACCTTCCGGGATATTCTCTTTTGCATACAGTAATTTGACGCCATATTTCTTCACACGGACTTTATTCAGGGCAATTTCCTCCCGATCACGCCCGAAACGGTCTATCTTCCATACAATGATATATTTGAATTGACCTTTCTCGGCATCTTGAATCAGCCGGTTAAATTCATCCCTATTCTCAAAATCAGAACCGGAGATATGATGATCAGCATATATTTCAACGATTTTCAAACCCATTTTCTCAGCGTAGGCTTTGCAATCACGTACTTGTCCATCTATGCTTTGCTCAGTTTGCCGAGGTCCCGGAGAGAAACGAGCATATATTACTGCCAGATTATCAGCTGCCTCATTGACAAAAATTTGTTTTTTCTTAGTTGCCATAGTATCATCCTCCTTTTTGGGCATAAAAATGCCCGGTAGCTTGTATTTTTACCGGGAGAATGATATAATTTCACTTGTTCAAGGTGAGTTATATCGGTTCTTCCGGTATAGTTCCTTGCCGCTTCGGTGCTGGTAACGCCGGGGCGGTTTTTGCCTTAGTAAAACTTACCAGATTGACAATTTAAAGGTTTGTGTTATAATATAGGCGAGATAACTTGTGAAGGAATAACACTGGGTCCCATAATGGGGTAGGTATTTTTTACTGAGCATTGCCCATGTGCCTGGGGTTATCTTTTTTCATTTACTTTTCTTTAAGCTCTCTACGAAATTAAGAGGGCTTTTTTCTATTTCAGATACAATAAATTCAATAAAAATTTGAGAATAAGTAAAAGAATGCTGCTTTCCAATAATATGCTCGTAAGCATACTTACTATCTTGCTTTATGTTATAAAAGTCAATTATTAGATTTAATACATACTGATTAAACCCAGAACTATACCCCAATCTAATATTCTTTTTCTTTAGCTTTTCCTGTACGGCAGTAATTACGTTGTTGTAGGAATATTTGTGTGTATCGGAGGGGTCTTTTAAGTCTTTGACAACAGCAACTTTTGTGTCTGAATGTGAACTTATACTTACAGTAAAATCGGCCTCAGCTTTTTTCTTTGTAATATATAAATTTTGTTTAATATTAATGGCAAATTTGTCAGAGTTATATGTTGAACTTAAAACATCTATTTCATTAGAGTGTTTTATTAACTTTTCAGCGACTTCGGGAGAATATTTTAGTTTAATCTCCTCATTAGTCAATGGGGCATAACTTGCTGAAATAGTAAGGAAGTTTTGTGCAATATATTTAGTTATATCGACATCATGAAAGCGCTGAAGTTCATTAACAAAATTTAATACACAAGCTTGGAACAATGGAGCATATTTCACTTCGTAATCTTCCGTAATATAGTGCGTACTAATATTTCGCAGTTCAATGATTTTCTCTAAATTTAATCTTATGCGAGTATTTTTATCGGTATATATTTTCTTTATTACGTTTTCTACACTTAATGTCCTATCAGGCTTGTCGCTAAAATAGATACTTTCACCTCGGTTAATCAAGGCGGCCTTTAGCATCAATTCCCAAGCATTTATAATAAAGAAAGAAAATCCTTCGATTCTATATTTAATTGTTGGCTTGTTGTATATTTCAAGCCCCATAATAAAAGCTTCGATACTTTTTTCAGTTAATCGTTGTTTTATATTTTCCACTATACTTTCCCCTTATCTTTTGCTTATATTAATTATCTACCCCGGTAAGCATATTGTATTGTTAAGGTGTTTTTCTCAATTTTGAATAAAAGTGGGGTGCATTTATTTAACACCCCATGAGTTACCACAATTTTGGCATAGGCATATTTTCGCATTCTTAAAGGTTGTCTTTTCGCTACCTTTGGATTTCTTCCAAACAAGATTGGACATACCCAATGTACATACAGCAGTAAGACCTCTGGCTGCATTGTTGACATGACCACCTAAACCAACACCATGTTTTTTAGTTTTCCCACCAGATTGAATCAGTTGGATTGTTACATTTTCGCTTCCGCATTTTGGACATTTCATAAATAGTTCCCCCTTATCTTTCGTTTTATTTATATCAATTCAAGCACCTCAAATGAGGGATTAAAAAGATAATGTAATAATAATATGCATCAGTTAAAAGGTAATTCCATATCAAATCTTTGAAATTCATCATCGATTCCATCTGGAATATTCATAAATCCGTCATTAGGATTATAGTTCCATGCCTTTAATATGTGATTAGCATAAAAACGACTCCTTTGACCGCATATTGGACAAAATCTCGCATTCGATGGAAGAGGATTTGAATAAGGGCAATTTTCATCTGGGCATTCATTTATGATGTATGTGCCACAAATGTGGCAAAATCCCCCTTCAGTATTTGTTTCTTCATTATGGCATATAGGGCATTCTTTTATTTTTCCGTTTTCATATGTTTCTAATAAAGGATATTTCATTTTATCTCCATCTCCCCATTGTAATTTATTCTTCTTGCCACAAATAGGGCAGTATCTTCCATAACGTTGGATTAGTCCAGCATTACAATTTTGACATTTTCTTTTAAAAATAAAATCAAAGTAGTACTGAAAAATTCGTCTATCAAACTTGTCATTGAACCAAATCACGCATGCTGCGTGATAGCCTTTCTATAGTTTTTCAACTTCGCCATTGTATTGGCGGAGTTTTTCTTTTACAATCAACTCATCTT
>SFDP01000043.1 GCA_004558185.1 Lachnospiraceae bacterium
ATACGCATTCCACTTCCTAACCGAAAGTTGAATGCCGCTTAATCGAGATAAACACTGGGGTTGTGGCGGTTTTTAACCCACCATTACCCCTGAAGAGCCCTTTTATTTTTGTATTAGACAGAAGCAGTTGCATTTTACGAAGAATCAACTATAATGAACAGATAAGAACTACACCGAATAATAAGTAGCTAACACCCTGACTTATCTGATTGTTTATCTGCGCCATACAGATGAAACAATCTTATGAACCGTTATATTAGAAAGAGGAGATTACATCCAGATGAAACAGTATCTTAGGCAGAATAGAATCATCACGGATGGTGCCTTTGGCACCTATTATGCCCAAAAGTATAATACATTGGAGCTGCCGGAACTTGCGAATACGAAGTACCCGGAGAGGGTTAAGGAAATTCATCAGGAATATCTTCAGGCGGGAGCAGCCCTGATTCGTACAAACACCTTTGCCATGAACCTGGAAGCCCTGTCCGGAGAATGGGAGAAGGTAAGGGAGAATATAGTGGAGGGAATCCGCCTGGCCCGGACTGCGGTAGAGGAAACTGGTAAGCAGGCCTTTATTGCAGGAGATATTGGCCCCATAGGGACAGGAGAAGCAGAAGAATACTGCGATTTGGTGAGGATATTTCTTGAGCAGGGAATTTCAGTGATTGCCTTTGAAACCTTCGGCAGCCTGGAAGAGATTCTCCCGGCTATCCGATTGGCAAAGGAAAAGGAAGCTACCGTCTTGGTCACCTTCAGTGTGAATCAGTTTGGGTACACCAACCGGGGTCTGAGTGCCAGAAAGCTCCTGGAAAGAGCCTTTTCTATAGATGCTGTTGATGGATTGGGATTAAACTGCGGTGTAGGGCCAGGGCATATGGAAAAGGTCATGCAGACCATTGAATGGAAGGAAGGAAAGCTCCGTATTGCTCTGCCTAATGCGGGCTACCCCAGACGGCATAGGGGATATCTGCTGTTTAATAATCAGCCGGCTTATTTTGCGGATGCTCTAAAGGATATGGGGGAAAAGTACGCTCTGGACATAGTAGGCGGCTGCTGTGGAACAACACCGGACTTTATCAGACGTCTGGCAGAAATCACAGCAGTCTCCCGAAAGAGAGAGGAAAGGACTGTTTCTGTGGAGGATAAGACTCAGCCGCAAAGAAAAAGCAAGGCCTTTTTTCTGGATGAGGAAGGAAGGGTGAAAAATAAGAAACTGGTCGCCGTAGAGCTGGCGCCCCCCTTTAACGGAGAAGACGAACAGCTCTTAGCAGCGGCATATCAGCTAAAGGAATCCCTGGTAGATGTGATTACCTTTCCTGACTCACCCTCCGGAAGGACCAGAATCGATTCAGTGCTCATGGCAGCCAAGGTAAGAAGAGAAACGAATATAGCAGTTATGCCTCATATCTGCTGTCGGGATAAGAATGCCATTGCTATGCGTTCACTGTTTTTAGGTGCTTCTATTAATGATATTCATAATATGCTGATTATCACCGGAGATCCGATTCCTTCGGTGGAACGGCAGTCTGTTAAGGGGGTATTCAACTTTGATGCAGTGGGGTTAATGAACATTGCCAAGGAGATGAACGAAGAAAAGATGACTCCTACGCCCATAAGCTATGGGGGAGCAATTAATCAGGGCAGAAGGAATCTGGAGGTAGAGATTGCACGAGTAAGACGGAAAATGGAGGCAGGTGCAGAGTTTTTTCTGACCCAGCCGGTTTTTTCATCGGACAGTGTTGCTCGCCTTAGAAGGATTAAGGAAGAAACGGGAGCACGTATCCTTTGCGGAATAATGCCGCTGGTCAGTCGGAGAAACGCAGAGTTTATGAAAAATGAGATTCCCGGTGTTTCTGTACCTGAGAAAGTGGTTGAACGCTACCCTGAAAAAGGAAAGAAGGAGGAAGGGGAGGCCATAGGAATAATGATTGCCAGAGAAATGATCGAACTGACTGAGGACTTTGCAGATGGCTATTATTTTTCCTTTCCCTTTAATCGCGTATATCTGTTGGACAAAATTTTGAAGCAGAATGATGAAATTTTGGAGCGGAGGAGCAAATGAAGAGTCTAAGAAGGAATGCGAACGGAATTTTTCTTTGTATATTTGAAATAGTGGTTGGAATTTTATTGCTTATTGATCCGGTGACTTTTTCCTCCAGCATCATTATTGCTGTCGGGTTTTTATTGATGCTCTCGGGAGCAATGAGTATACTTGGCTATTTCCGTATGGAAGCGGAGGAGGCAGCGCTGAGCCAGAAAATGCTGAAGGGCTTGCTTTTTCTGATAGCCGGTATATTTTGTGCATCAAAATCCCAGTGGTTTCTTTCTACCTTTCCATTGCTTACGATTCTTTACGGTGTGGCAATTTTAATTGCAGGACTGGCTAAAATACAATGGGCTTTTAATCTGCTCCGCATGAGGAGAGAAAAGTGGTTTTTGCCTGCCATCAGTGCCCTGGTGTCCATTCTCTGCGCAATGTTTATTTTTGCTGACCCCTTTTCCAGCACAGAAACCCTATGGATATTTACAGGGGTATCTTTGATTGGAGAGGCGATTTTTGATATTGTCAGTTTGCTGCTTAGCGGACACAGAAAGGAAGAAAGGAAAGAAGCCATGGAAGATCATCAGCCAAATGTCGGGGCAGAACAAGAGGAGGATGAGCAGGAGACGGACAGGGAGGATTCTTTACTTCCTTTGGATAAGGAGAAAAGTGGTTCGGTATGAGCTATCTTTGGCAATATGATTCTCCATTAGGAAGGATCACCCTGGCAGCTAATGGAGGAGAGCTGACAGGGCTGTGGTTTGCAGAACAGAAATATTTTGGTTCCACGCTGACGGAGAAAGCTGAAGAAAAGTATATTCCGGTTTTTGCTCAGTCCGAAAAATGGCTGAATATCTATTTTGGCGGAAAAGATCCAGGCTTTACCCCGCCTGTTCGCTTAGAAGGGACTGCCTTTCGCAGGCAGGTGTGGGAGATTCTTTTGTCTATTCCCTATGGAGAGACTATGACCTATGGAGAAATTGCAGGGATAATTGCGCAAAACAGTAACCTCCCCAGGATGGCAGCTCGGGCAGTAGGAGCGGCAGCGGGCAGAAATCCCATTTCTTTGGTTGTACCCTGTCATAGAATAGTGGGAGCAGGAGGCAGTCTGACCGGGTATGCAGGAGGGCTGGACAGAAAAGAAAAGCTGCTGGCTCTGGAAAAGGGCAAAACAAATAGTGAAAAGAAGGAAGGAAAATTTCTATAACTTCCAGAAATCATTCGTTCTCATTGAAAAATAAACAGGAGGATTTTTATGTATCAAGCATCAACTTCACGCTATCAGTCCATGACCTATCAGCCTTGTGGAAGCAGTGGGCTGAAATTACCGGCTTTTTCTTTGGGACTGTGGCACAACTTTGGGCACCAGTTCTCTTTGGAGAAAATGAAGCAGCTTATTTTTACCGCCTTTGATCAGGGAATTACACATTTTGATCTGGCAAATAATTATGGACCCCCTCCGGGAAGTGCAGAAATAAACTTTGGTCGGATTTTAAAGGAGGATTTGTATGCCTATCGGGATGAATTAATCATCAGTACCAAGGCAGGATATGAAATGTGGGACGGCCCTTACGGCAACTGGGGGAGCCGTAAGTATCTCCTGGCCAGCCTGGATCAGAGTCTGAAACGGATGGGACTGGAGTATGTGGATATTTTTTATCATCATCGAATGGATCCGAATACTCCTCTGGAAGAAACAATGGGGGCTCTGGCACAGGCAGTAAGCAGTGGAAAGGCTTTATATGTGGGGCTTTCAAATTATGATGGGGAGACCATGAAGAAGGCTTCTTCTATCTTGGAGGAGCTGCACTGTCCCTTCATTATTAATCAGAATCGCTATTCTATTTTTGATCGCACCATCGAGGAAAATGGATTGAAAAAGGAGGCGGTGAAGCTGGGGAAAGGCATTATTGCGTTCAGTCCATTGGCACAGGGAATGCTGACCGACCGCTATCTGCAGGGAATACCTGAGGACAGTCGAATAAAAACTGACGGAAGATTTTTAAAGGAAGCTGCCCTGGATGAAAAACGGCTGAATCAGATTCAGCAATTGAATAATCTTGCAGTCAGACGTGGGCAAAGTCTTGCACAGATGGCTCTTGCCTGGATACTTCGTGATGGTCAGGTCACCAGTGTGCTTATTGGGGCTTCCCGACCTTCCCAGATTCTGGACAATATAGGAGCGCTGGAGAATACCGGATTTTCGGAGGAAGAATTGAAACTTATCGAGGAACTGGGTTGAGTTCATATGCTGAGTATGGCCTGGCAGTGAAGCTAAGTATGCCTGTCTATCTGGAAAAAATATCCCCTATGCCTAAAGAGTTGAAACTCTTCAGGTATAGGGGAATACTGTTTATCGGGACAGACAGTTCAGACAAGCCATGGTCATAGATCCGTTGAATCAGTTAAAAATAATATGGTGCAAAGCCTTTCTGCTTATTGAGGATAGACCCGACTTTCCAAAGTGGCAACTCGTCTTTCTAATAGTTCATAATTGCCCTTTTCCAGTAGGAGAATACGGCAGAGTCGATTGAGGTCATCTAAATTGTCCTGCATTTTATCCATGCGTCGGGTCAGTCGGGTTTCTACTCGGTCAAGTTCTTCAAGAACCAGATTCTCGCTCTCGGCAAAGCGCTGATCAAGGATATCCTTCCATCTTTTATCCTGTAAGGCAAAGCGCTGATCAAGGATAGTCTCCCATTTTTTATCCTGTAGGGCAAAGCGCTGATCAAGGATAGTTTCCCATCTTTCATTCTGTAGGGCAAAGCGCTGATCAAGGATAGTCTCCCATCTTTTATCCTGTAGGGCAAAGCGCTGATCAAGGATAGTCTCCCAGCTTTCATTCTGCTGGGTAAAGCGCTGATCAAGGATAGTCTCCCATTTTTTATCCTGTTCAGAAAATTGCTGATTCATCGTGGTTACGATGATATTTTGTAATAGTTCAATATCTTTTGTATCCAGCATACAGTTTCCTCCTTTCTGCTGCAAAACTATAGAGTGAATTCCTGTAGCAAAATTTAATTATTACAATTCAAACAAAACAATAACATCCGTCAATTTATCCTGGGCTCATTTTACTGCAAAAAAAGAAAAAAAGAAAGAGGGGAAAATAAGATTCTATAAAAAAATAGTCGTTATTTTATTAAGAAGCTGATTTGCCTGTGATCAGATTTATCTTGATGTATGACTGGATAAATGGCATCTCGGGAGGGAAAAAAGGAGTGCTGCTTGGCAGCACTCCCCGCACGATTAATAGTTGGATTTATGAATTTCAAAATAGCTCTGGGGATGCTTGCATACAGGACAAACATCAGGAGCCTTATTCATGCCTACAACGATATGTCCGCAGTTACGGCATTCCCAAATCTGAACGTCACATTTCTCAAATACCTGGGCAGTCTCTACGTTTTTCAGGAGAGCACGATAACGCTCTTCATGTGTCTTTTCGATAGCGCCGACACCACGGAACTGTTCAGCCAAAGCAGTAAAGCCTTCCTCTTCAGCCTCCTTAGCCATACGATCATACATATCAGTCCATTCCGCATTCTCACCTTCGGCTGCATGAAGCAGATTTTCAGCAGTATCGCCCACCTCGCCAAGAGCCTTGAACCATAACTTGGCGTGTTCCTTTTCGTTATTGGCCGTTTCCTCAAAAATAGCCGCAATCTGTTCGAAGCCCTGTTTCTTGGCAACAGAAGCAAAATAGGTGTATTTGTTTCTGGCCATTGATTCCCCGGCAAAGGCCTCCCACAGATTTTTTTCGGTTTTAGTGCCTGCATAAGGATTGTTTCCCATAGCTGTTCCTCCATTTCTTTGTGATAATATTTATTAGCCTTTTCTATTTTAACCAGACAAAACTTAATCCGCAGCCTTTCTTCGGCGGTTCTGTCTGTGTTTATCGCAGCCTCCACAATCACAGAATTCTTCACTGCCGTCACAAAGAAGATATTGTCCCCCTTCAATTTTGAGGGGGTGTCCATCCACAAGTGCCAGAGCAATTTTATGACGTGCCTGGGTATATATCTGCTGTATGGTAGTTCGAGCCACTTTCATATATTCTCCGCATTCTTCCTGAGAAAACCCCTCTTTATCAATTATACGTATTGTTTCGTACTCATCCACGGTAAGTATCAGAGGAGCCTGTGCTGATACAGCATTTGAAGGACCAAACTCTATATAGCCGGGTAATTGGCATACTTTTCTGGATTTCTGCGGTCTTGCCAAAAGAACACCTCCTAAAACAATAAACTACCGTAACTATTCAGCATCCTATTCGCATATAAATGTTCAATGATATCTCTATTCATGCAGGCAGAATGCACATTTCATTGGACATTTGCATGGCTCTGAATAGTTACAAACTATCTTAATTTTAATCCTCTTTTCAAATGCTGTCAACACATCGCCATTGGCATATTAAAGCCTGCAGCCGGTAAGCATTTCATAGGCCTGAAGATATTTTTCGATCGTTTTGTCCACAATTTCCTGGGGCAGAGTCCAGTTATGTCCTTCATTTTCAGTGAGCCAATCTCTGGCAAACTGCTTATCAAAAGAGGGCTGGCCATGTCCGGGCTCATATTCATTTGCAGGCCAGAAACGGGAACTGTCAGGGGTCAGCATTTCATCACCCAAAACGATGTTACCCTGTTCATCCAGGCCAAACTCAAATTTGGTATCAGCAATGATAATGCCCTTACTTAAAGCGTAGTCGGCACACTTTTTGTACAAAGCAATCGTATAATCCCGGAGCTTTGCTGCATATTCTGCCCCTTTTTTGGGAAAAGCTCTCTCTAAAAGCGTTATGCTCTGTTCGTAGGAGATATTTTCATCATGATCTCCAATTTCAGCCTTGGTGGAAGGAGTGTATATTGGTTCCGGCAGCTTGTCGGATTCCCTTAGTCCTTCCGGCAGTTTGATCCCACATACTGTTTGATCCTTTAGGTAGCTCTTCCAACCGCTGCCTGTGATATAGCCTCGAACAATACACTCTACCGGAAGCATATTCAGCTTCCTGCACATCATACTGTTTCCGTCAAACCGTGGCTGCCTGAAAAATTCGGGCATATCCTTTACATCCGTAGAAATCATATGGTTGGGAACGATATCTCTGGTTAAATCAAACCAGAAGCGGGAAATCTGGGTCAATACGATCCCCTTTTTGGTTACGGCATTATTCAGAATAACATCAAAGCAGCTGATTCTGTCCGTTGCCACCATGATCAGACTGTCACCGTTGTCATAAATTTCCCGTACTTTTCCTTCTTTTATTGGCTTCATATTTACCTCTCATTCTGCTGCTTTAGCAGCATTTTCATTACAGGGACTTTGTGCAGCCGCATAAATCCCGGGCTGAAAGAACGTAATCCTTTCAACCTTACCTCCATTACGCATCTTCATATCGAAGCATTTTGAGCAGAGGAAAACTCTCACCTTCTAACGCCTACAGTGTATTGCTCCTCCACTTTACTAGCTAACCAGATTTTTTATAAAAATGCAATGGTATTTACCAAAAAAGATTGAAAAACAGACTGTTCTTTTTTCATAAATATGGTATCATTTAATCATACTTAAGGAGGAATTTCAGGATGTTAGAAACAGGAACAAAGGCTCCGGATTTTTCGCTTCCGGATCAAAACGGTGTGGTTCACACCCTAAAAGAATATGCAGGAAAGAAGATAATTTTATACTTTTATCCTAAGGATAATACGCCGGGCTGCACCAAGCAGGCCTGTGGCTTCAGCGAACGCCAGCCACAATTTAAGGAGAAGGGTGCAATAGTGATTGGAATCAGTAAGGACTCAGTGGCCAGCCACAAACGCTTTGAGGAAAAGTATGGACTGGACTTTACACTGCTGGCTGATCCTGAGCTGGAGGCAATCAAGGCTTATGACGTATGGCAGGAAAAGAAGCTCTATGGCAAGGTTTCCATGGGAGTTGTCCGCACTACCTACCTGATTGATGAAGAGGGAATAATTGTGAAAGCTTTGGATAAGGTAAAAGCAGCGGATAATCCGGAACAGATGCTTAAGGAGCTGGAATAACGGGTATGCGGATCATTATTTCACCTGCTAAGAAAATGAATCATGACTGTGATACTCTGGCGGTCATGGGAAAGCCTGTGTTTTTGGAGGAAACAGAGAAGATTTTAGCGTGGCTGCGAAAGCAAAGCCCACAGGAGCTGCAAAAGCTATGGGGGTGTAATGAAGCCATAGCTGCTCAGAATGTTCGCCGTATTGAAGAAATGGATTTGCATAAAAATCTGACCCCGGCAATCCTCTCCTATGAAGGAATCCAGTATCAGTATATGGCACCGGCAGTATTTGAAGAGAAGATGCTGACCTATGTGCAGGAGCATTTGCGTATTCTCTCCGGCTTTTACGGGGTAGTCAGGCCTATGGACGGGGTCACCCCCTATCGGTTGGAGATGCAGGCAAAAGCAAAGATAGAAGGAACGGCAAATCTATATGCCTTCTGGGGAAGAAAGCTCTATGAGGAGGTAATGGGAGAGGATCGTACTATCCTGAATCTGGCCTCCAGGGAATATTCTCAGTGTGTGGAAAAATTTTTACAGCCGGAGGACACGTTTATTACCTGTTTGTTCGGTGAGCTTTCCAACGGAAAGGTTGTGCAAAAGGGAACCTATGCCAAGATGGCCAGAGGTGAGATGGTACGCTTCATGGCAGAAAAGGGAATCACAATACCGGATCAGATTAAGGAATTCAATCGTTTGGACTATTACTTTCATGAGGAGTTATCAGGGGAGCAGGAATTTGTTTTTATCCGGTCAAAACAAACCGCTGAAGGATAGAAAAATTAATGATAAAGGCTGCCGGACAGCAGATGAGAGGTAAGGATGACAGGAAAAGAGAAAAGACAGAAATTCTGGAAAGCAGTACAGATGGAATTGACAGAAAACCGGAGCACCTTTCTGGTATTCAGCGGAATGCGGATAGTGGTCATCATTATGATGGTTTTGCAGTTTTTTAACCATAATTATGAGAATGTTTTTCTCTGTCTGCTTACTCTAGGGCTAATGCTGATGCCCAGTATTTTACAGGTTACTTTTAAAGTAGAGTTTCCCTCTACTTTGGAGATCATTATTCTGGGCTTTATTTTTGCAGCAGAAATTTTAGGAGAGATACAGTCCTTTTATATCCATTTTCCTTATTGGGATACCATTTTACACACTCTTAACGGATTTTTGTGTGCTGCCATCGGATTTTCACTGGTAGAAATTCTGAACAGACACAAAAGAATTCAATTCAATATGTCACCGGTTTTCCTGGCTATTGTAGCTTTCAGCTTTTCTATGACCATTGGAGTACTGTGGGAGTTTTTTGAATTTGGCATGGATACCTTCTTTCAATATGATATGCAAAAAGATACGGTAATTCATTCTATTTCATCCACCTATTTGGATCCTACAAGGCAGAATCTGAGGGTGAGTATTCCTGATATTAACGAAGTGATGATTAACGGAGCCCCTTTGGGTGTTGGGGGTTATCTGGATATTGGGCTGATCGATACCATGATGGATCTGTGGGTTAACTTTATTGGAGCCTTCAGCTTTGCCATTCTGGGATACTTTTATATGAAGCATCAGAATAAAAGCGTTATTCTGAATCTGGTGCCTACACCACAGAAGGAGCATAAATACGATAAGCTGGAAATAGAAGATGAGGGACAGGATGAGAAAACAGAGGAGACAGAACGGTAGATTGAAATCATTAGGGGGAAACCTGTGATCAAAAGACTGCTGAAGCAGCAGAATGAGAGGTAATTATGACTTATTCAGAATTTTTTCAGGAAATGAAAAGTCGGTTTATGGGAACCGATGTGAGTAAAATTAAGGAGCATCTGGCCTTTCAGTTCAATATTGAAGACCAGGAGGCGGGAGGAATCTTTTATGTGGAGGTAAAGGATGGGCAGCTTCACATTGAGCCTTATGAATATTATGACAGGCAGGCTATCTTCATCAGCGACCCGAAAACCTTTTTAAAAATGGCGGAGGGGAAGGCGGATCCGGTGACGGAATTTCTGGCTCACAGACTTAAGGTAGAGGGAGACCTGGATAAGGCTCTTAGATTGAAGGAAATTATCGATATGGCGAATAAAAAGAGAAAGAAAGGCTAAGGGGTAGAGCGGTGGAATACAGAAGAGGAAAGAGAAGAGGAGGATCCATTCTCCATAAGGCGGCTCTGTGTGCAGGTGGACTGGCGGTGGCAGGCGCTGTGGAAACAGCATATTTTTATCGCAGAGTAATGAAAAGAGCCCATACAGACGTGGAAAGAACCACCAAAATGGCCGGAACGGACTGGTCTCAATATAAGGACTTTCTGGCTCAGAGAAAAGAATATATGCTGGCACAGGAACATATGGATGTGTACCGAACCTCCTACGACGGTCTGAAGCTTCATTCCACCTTTTTCCCACCAGGAGAAATGCAGGACGCCAAAAAGAGGGTTGTGCTGTGCTTTCATGGTTATACCAGTAAGGGAATGCAGGATTTTATCGGATTATCCTATTATTATCTGCAGCGAGGCTATGGAATGCTCCATCCGGATGCCCGTGCTCATGGAAGCAGTGAAGGAGAGTACATTGGCTTTGGCTGTTTGGACAGAAGGGATGCCCTGGAATGGATTAACTGGGTAATTGAAAACTGCGGTGAAGAAGTCGAAATTTTATTGCATGGGATATCCATGGGTGGTGCCACAGTGTTAATGGCAAGTGGTCTTGAATTGCCGCCACAGGTAAAGGGAATCATTTCCGACTGTGCATTTACCTCCCCAAAAGAGGTATTTACTCATGTATTACATTCCATGTATCATCTGCCTGCTTTTCCGGTTATACCGGCAGCAGATTTAATCAACAGAAGGGTTGCCGGATATGGAATGGATGAGTGCAATGCAAGGCGGGAGGTAGCAAAGGCCAAGGTGCCGATTCTGTTCATTCATGGATCGGCAGATACCTTTGTACCCTGCTCCATGTGTCGTGAAATGTATGAATGCTGCAGCTCGCCGAAAAAACTGCTGATCGTTGAGGATGCAGCGCACGCAGAGAGCTACTATAAAAACAGGGAAGCCTATGAAAAGGCACTGAATGAGTTTCAGGTACAGATTTTTGGACAAATCGGATAAAGCTTCGGAATGGAGGAAAGAATGAAAACAAGAAAGGGCTATAAAACCTACCCGCTGACGGTTGCACAGAAATTCCATTTTTATTACCTTGACTTTTGCCCGAAAAAGGAGGTAGTGAATGTAGGAACCAGCCTGACCATTGAATATGATCTGGACTTAGATGTTTTGCGGCAGTCTATTATGAAGGCTTATGAGCGTTGTGAGTCTATGCGCCTTCGCTTTGCCTATGATAAAGAAGAAAAACAGTGGTATCAGTATGTGGCAGAGCATGAGGATTGGGAAGTAGAATTCGTGGATTTTTCTCATTCGACGATGGAAGCCGCAGAAGCAACCATGAAGGAATGGACCAGAGTGCCCTTTAAACGGGAAGATGCTCCCATGACCCGAATTGTCATCATCAAGACCCCGGATAATTATCAGGGAATCTATCTTTTAGGGGATCATCTCGTTTTGGATGCACAGTCATTGATTGGGTTCATGCGGGATATTATTGAGATATATTGCAGCACTATGTTTGAAGGAATAGAATATCCCAAACCAATGCGTTCCTATCTGGAGCAGCTTGAGAAGGACCTGGCTTATGAGGCAGGAAGTAAAGCGCAACAAAGGGACAGGGAGTTTTTCTACAAGCGGATTGAAGAATCTGAACCGATCTATAACGGTATTGATGGTCCGGGAGCTTTGGAGAGGGAGAGAGAAATCAATCCAAACGCAAGAGCAGCTTTATTTATTTCCCGAAATGTGGAATCGGCTCTGGATATTTTTCATCTGGAGGAGGAGCCTACCAGAAGGCTGATGCAGTTTTGCCAGGATCGTCATATTTCTCTTCAATGTCTGCTTTTGATGGGAATCCGTACCTATTTACAAAAGATGAATGGAAATGAGGATGTATCAATTAATGTGGCTTATGCCAGAAGAGCCACTCTGATTGAGAAAAAGTCAGGAGGAACCAGAATCCATTCCTTTCCTTTCAGAACCATTATTTCCGAAGACAAAACCTTTATGGAGGGAATACACATTATTCGGGATGAACAGAATGAGATTTTCCGTCATACCAATTTTGATCCGGTAGAGTATCTGACCTATCGGAGAAAGGTATATCCTGTAGAGCCGGGAAGAACCTATGAGCCCATGTCTTTGACCTATCAGCCCATGACCCTTAAGGACAAGGGGCTGACCCAGCTTGGGGATATTCGATATAAGACGAAATGGTATCCTAACGGAGCCACCACCCAGGCAATGTACCTTACGGTAATGCACAGGGCTGATGATAATGGACTGGATTTTAATTTTGAACATCAGGTAGAGGCAATCAGCAAAGAAAAGCTGGAATATTTCTATTATTATTTGTGCAGGATTATGTTCAAAGGAATTGAAAATCCCAATTTGACCATTGGAGACATTATCCGCCTGGTATAGTGGCATGAAAGAAACTGAAAAAAAGGACAAAAGAGAGGAAGAAATCATGTTTGAGCAGTTGGTTGAGATAATTACAGAATATGTGGAGGTGGATAAAAAGGATATTAGTCTGGAATCCCGTTTTATGGAGGATCTGGGCTTTACCTCCTTTGACTTCATGAATATGCTGGGAGAAATTGAGGATCGCTTTGATGTGGAAATCGATCAGGAGGAAGCAGCCGACATTCGTACCGTACAGGAAGCGGTTGAATATCTGGAAAGTATTTCTGAATAGTTACAATAGGTTAAGAAAAGGAGAGTTGATTCATACAGACAAAAGACCGGGGAGGTAAACATGAGCCAGGCTAAAAGCAGTACACTGCGCCAGTTGCTGGTGCAGGCAGAGGAAACCTTTCGTTGTCAGGACGCCTTTCGTTATAAGGTGAAGGTAAGTGATAAAGAAGGGAAAAAGCAGGTAGAAATTCAGGCCAAGACGTATCAGGAGCTCAGGCAGGATACCCAAAAGGTTTCAGCCCTATTAGAAACCCTGGGGGAAAGAGGAAGCCATATTGCTATTATCGGAGCCACATCCTATTCCTGGGTCGTATCCTACTTTGGAATAGTAAACAGCGGAAGGGTTGCAGTACCTCTGGATGCCCTTCTGCCTTCGGAGGATATTTGTGAACTAATCCGCAGAGCAGATGTGGAGATATTGATTTTTGACGGAAGTAAAAGCGCAGTTGCGGCTGCGGCTAAACAGGCCTGTCCGCAGTTAAGATATCTGATTTCGATGGAAGAATCCTTGAGCCCGAAAGCGGGTGATCTAAAAGATCTGCTGTTTCTGTGGGAGGAGCTAAAGAAGCAACAGGAAGGTTATAGCTATGAACCGGCTCCCACCGATCTGGCAACGATTATGTTTACCTCAGGAACAACAGGAAAGAGTAAGGGGGTCATGCTCACTCACAGGAATCTGGCAGAAAATGCCACCTGCCTGGATATGGGCTTTGCCCATGGAACGGTAGTCATGTCGGTGCTGCCTATTCATCACGCCTACTGTCTCAGCATGGATATTCTGAAAACCCTTTCCCTGGGAAGCGCAATCTGCATCAATGATTCCTTAATGCGGGTGGCAAAAAACATTAAGCTGTTTGAACCGGAAATGATGCTTATGGTACCTCTTATGATTGAAACTCTGGCAAAGAAGCTGGAGGAGACTGCCTGGATTCCCGCTCCTTTAGTGAAAGCCAGGGTATTTGGCAGGCAATTTAAAAGCATCTGCAGCGGAGGGGCCTATTTGAATCCGGCCTATGTAGAAACCTTTGCCAAATATGGAATTACGATTTATCAGGGGTATGGGATGACAGAGTGCTCTCCGGTAATCAGCAGTAACTATATTGGTAACATGAAGGCTGGCTCCGTAGGAAAGCTGATGCCTAACTGCGAGGCAAAAATAGTGGATGAAGAGCTTTGGGTCAAAGGAAGCAGTGTCATGCAGGGCTATTATAGGATGCCCCGGGAAACAGCCGAGACTCTGGAGGACGGCTGGCTGAAAACCGGCGATCTGGGTTATGTCGATGAAGAAGGCTTTGTCTTTCTTACCGGACGGAAAAAGAATCTGATTATCACACCTAACGGAGAGAATGTTTCTCCTGAGGAAATTGAAAATAAGCTGGGAGAAAACCGACTGGTGCAGGAGGTTCTGGTACGGGAGAAAAAAGGTGTGATTGAAGCGGAGATTTTTCCTGATTATGAATATGCCAAGAAGAAAAAAATTAAGGATATACGGGAAGGCCTGCAGCAGATGATAGATGAGTACAATAAGCAGGCTCCTCTATACAAACGAATTTATGCTTTGCAGATAAGAGAAAAGGAATTCGAAAAAAATACCACTCGAAAGATTAAGCGATTTTGACCGGGGGAAAAGCTCTGAAAGCAAAAGCAGAAGAAAACTGACCGGCAACTGACCTGTTCAGGGTGTTGTTCGGAGAAAAATGAGGAAAAGTGAAGCTGAATAAGAGTAGAACAGAGAAAAAACTAAACAGATATGGCCTGCTGGATTCTTTAAGGGGAATTGTGCTGATCAGTATGATCATATACCATGGAGTCTGGAATATGGTATATCTTTATGGCTATGACTGGCACTGGTATCTGACAGAGGGAGCATTTTTATGGCAGCAGAGCATTTGCTGTACCTTTATTCTTCTTTCCGGTTTTTGCTGGTCCATGGGGAAAAATCCCTTAAAAAACGGACTGATGGTATTTGGCAGTGGGCTTTTGGTTACTGCGGTCACTCTTAAAGTAATGCCGCAGAACAGAGTGGTCTTTGGGGTGCTTACCTGTATTGGCTCCTGTATTCTGCTAATGACCTGGCTAAACCGTTTCTGCAAAATGCTTCCGCCTGTTCTGGGAATGGTGCTTAGCTTTTTCCTGTTTATTTTATTCCGTGGAGTAAACAGCGGCTATTTAGGAACGGAGGGCTTAAGGCTGGCCGCTCTTCCTCAGAGCTGGTATCAGGGTTCGGGATATGACGGATATCTGAGAGCCTATTTGGGCTTTCCGCCAAAAACCTTTTATTCTACGGACTATTTTTCGCTTATCCCCTGGGTTTTTCTGTTTTTTACGGGTTATTTTCTATATAGGATATCCAACCAAAAGGGCTGGCTTGGAAAAAGAATATTCTATGTATCTATTCCGGGGATCCAGGCTATGGGACAGCATTCCCTGCTGATTTATCTGCTTCATCAGCCTGTGCTGTATCTGGTAGGCAGTTTCCTTATTTAAACGTAACTGTGTATATATGGAGCTTAACGGGAGAAAATTAAAATTTTACACGTTCTTATTCAAGTAATGGAACTGATAAGGGCTCTTCTATAAATGGGGTTATGATGAAAATAAAGCAAACAGCCGGGAGGAAAATCTTTCCGGTTTCTTGCTGAAACTTTTTACGGCTATGGGGTATCTATAAAACAGAAGGATAGAATTCCGGAAGTAAATCTTTCTTGTTTCCCAGGAGGAAAATAAATGAATAGTGTATATGATCAGACAGTGGAATATATTTTGGATAACCAGGAAAAAATGTACAGATTAGCATACAGCTATGTGCAGAATAAAGAAAACGCCCTGGATGTGGTGCAGAATGCTATTTGTACAGCTTTAGAAAAATGCGATTCAATCCGCAATCCTGAGGCATTGAGAACATGGATTTACCGAGTCGTGGTAAATGAAGCGTTGCAGCTCTTGCGCAAGGGCAAACGAGAGATCTCCTGGGATCCGGGAACCATGCCGGAGGATACGTACTGGGAAGCACCGGTGGAAGAAGTACAGGAGGTATATGCTCAGGTACAGAAACTTCCGCCGCCAATTAAAACCATTATTGTTCTGCGTTTTTATGAGGAATTATCGTTGAAGGAAATTGCTCAGGTGACAGGACTCAACATCAATACCGTCAAATCCAGACTCTATCGGGGACTGGCGGATTTAGGAAAAGCCATAAGTGCATAAAGGAGGGTAGATGATGAAAGTATTGCAGGAAAGCAAGAAAATATATGACAGGATAGAGATACCGGAGGAATTATCTCAGGTAGTAGAAGACAGCATTCAGCGTATGGAGGAGCAGAGAAAGGCGGGCAGGCAAGCTGATAATAAGAAGCAGGATGAAAACAGCAGACAGGCAGGAACTGTTCACAGCATGAAGGACAGAAAGAAAAAAAGCGCCATTAAGAAGGTGGTGGTAAGAACTCTTTCTACAGCAGCGGCTCTTTTAATTTGTTTCAGTATTGGACTGAACAGCAATCAGGCCTTTGCTATGGGAATGAGCGAGCTTCCCTTCGTGGGGCCGTTGGCAAGGGTATTGACCATTCGCTCTTATGAAGAAAGCAATGAAGAAACGGGAATCAATGTGGCAGTGGAAGTGCCTGCGGTAGAGGCAGAAAACACACAGAGCAAAGAAAATTCTCAGCCCTCTGTGGCGATAGATGTGAATGCTCGGATTGAAGAGATCGTGCAGCAGCATTTGGCAAAGGCAGAGAAAGATTTTGCTGATTATAAGGAAGCCTTTTTTGCCACAGGAGGAACTGAAGAAGAGTGGGCAGGAAGAACCATGGATGTGGTGGTGGACTACCAGATTAAATATCAGGATGATGCCCGTGTATCCTTTGTCCTTTACCTGACAGAAGCCTGGGTAGCGTCTTATCAGGAGGAGTACTATTATAATCTTGACCTTGCCGAGAATCAGGAACTGACTTTGGAGGACATTCTTGGGGCTGACTGGATAAATATTGCTAATGACAGCATTTTTGGCCAGATGGAGCAGAGAATGGAAGAAAATGAGGATTATGTTTATTGGGGCAGTGAGAAAGATGATGATGGCATTGACATGGGGGGTTTTACTACTGTAGATCGGAATACCACCTTCTATATTAATGAAGCAGGAAATCCGGTGGTGACCTTCCCCAAATATGAGATAGCCCCGGGATTCATGGGTGTGCAGGAGTTCGAGATACAAAAATAGTCCTACGGAAAAGACAGAAAAAAGAATAATAAACCCTACAGGGAAATCAGATGTGCAAAAACCCTGCCAATCTTCTTGCCTTAAGCAAAAGATCGGCAGGGTTTTTCTGCTAGTGCAACGATTTTAATCGGTAAAATTATCAAAATACCCCTGTACCAGAATGATCGGCGTTCCCTTATCTCCCGAACCACTGGTCAGGTCGCATAAGGATCCCAGCAGGTCGGTTAACTGCCTGGGGGTAGTACCCTGAGAAGCCATATGTCCTACCAGACTTCCCTGTTTTTCCTTAATGCTTTTGGAAATAGCCTCTTTTAATTCCTCTCCCCGTAAATCAGAGAAATCATTATCTGCCAGATATTTCAGCTTTAACTCGTTTGGGGTACCGATCAATCCGTTGGTGAAAGCCGGAGAAACTACCGGGTCGGCCAATTCCCAGATCTTGCCCTGGGGATCCTTAAAGGCTCCATCACCATAGACCATCACCTCAACCTGCTTGCCTGTCAGCTTTTTAACCTCCAGTTGAATAGCTTCTACCAAATCCTGACATTCTCTGGGAAATAGCTTAACCTTGTCTTCTGTGGATTTATTAGAGCCCAAAAGGCCATATTTAGCATTATAGCCGCTGCCGTTAATCGGGGCAGTAAGTATATCATCCATACCGCATACAATTTTCGCTCCGGCTTCTTTTAACAGACGCTTGGTTCTTTTGCGAGTATGTATATCGCAGGTCAGTACACAGTCTGTATAGTCCAGAATAGTCTTTGCCTGATTGGCAAAAATAATCTCTACCTCGGCGCCAGCCTCTTTAATGATATCGGAATAATATTCTACATAATCTACATTGGTAAATTCATGCTTGTTCTCACCAAAAAGCTCACGATATTTTTCCAGAGTAAGAACGTCGCTGTAAGGATTGATACCCGCCTCATCCAATTGGTCATAGGTAAGAAGTGCATTACCCACCTCGTCACTGGGATAGCTGAGCATCAGCACCACCTTTTTCGCCCCCATGGCGATCCCTTTTAAGCAGATAGCAAAGCGATTGCGAGAAAGAATCGGAAAAATAACACCGATCGTTCCTCCGCCTAACTTGGCTCGAACATCATCTGCAATATCTTCAACAGTTACATAATTGCCCTGAGAACGGGCTACGATAGATTCCGTTAAAGCAATCACATCCTTATCTCTTAAAGAGAAAGGTTCGCTTTCAGCAGCCTCCATAATGCTGGTTACTGCAATGTCTACCAGATTATCACCCTCACGGATGATAGGGCAGCGGATGCCCCTTGAAATAGTACCCACTTTTCTTTCCATACCCTATACCTCTTTACTTCCCTGTAATGTAAAACAATATGATACCAGGGTCAAAAGGTCTGAACCCACATGAGCTTGCTCAAATGTGGGTGAATGTCCTTGAGACCCGCCAAAATATGAGCTTAAAAGTGGGGC
>SFDP01000081.1 GCA_004558185.1 Lachnospiraceae bacterium
GCATTACTGTTTATTTGTCAAGGTGCTTGCCTGAATCAGGCTGCTGTGTCAGGGGATTTCCCTTGCGACAGCTTACTCATACTACCACAGCTGTTTTTCGTTGTCAACAACTTTTTTCTACATTTTTTTTGTTTTTTTTGAGTGGCTTGTGAGCAGGAGTTCATTAGCTCCTGCCTCCCGATTCCTTCATTTTAGCATCCCGTATCCCGATGCTTTGTATCACCTCAGTTTTCTGATATCCTCATTCCTCATCTTCTTCTATACCGATTACAGAATCAATAGGCAAAGATACTACCAGCCCCTTTGCCTCACTGTGTACCCCACATTTTTCTCCAATAGCCTGCATGATTCTCAGCTTTTGCTCCTTGCCTGCAACGATAAACACAATTTCCTTTTCCTCCTGAATGCTCAGTCCCCAAAAGCTCATGGCCTCAGTATCTCCTAAGCGTCTGCTGTGAATCACCGTTCCCCCGCCTGCGCCTGCTTCTCTTGCTGCATCCATTACTGCCTCACTATATCCCTGATTAACCACAGCCGCAATTAACGAATGTCTGACTTCTCCCACAACACTGTCCTCCTTCTTCCTTGCTTCTTCGTTTCCCTCCTGGCCAAACTTTTCCAGCATACGAAACAGCAGATTATTCACTCCTGAAAGCGGCATAGTGAAAGCTATTCCACTATTGGTCGTTCCCAGCTTCAGTTCCTTCTTCACCTTTTTCAGCATTTTATCTGCAAAAATCTTGGGTAAGGCTGTGATCAATATACTTTTATCCGGACTTCCCAGCCCCAGAATATCCATCATTTCGCTGGAAGCCGTTCCTACCCCGTTTACCTGATATTGCACAGGAATTGAACCCGTGTGGAATAGTTTTATTGCCTTATCAGCCAGCTTGGGGCTGGTAATCAAAAAAAATACACGATAATGTATCTTATCCTTGGGAATCATTTTTTCCTCCATTCCGAAGCCTATCTGCTTCGTACAATTTATTCAGCCTTTCGCCATATGGTACAGATAACCCGATAAAGAGTGTACCTTGCATTCTTTAATCTGATGATACCAGGGTCAAAAGGTCTGAACCCACATGAGCTTGCTCAAATGTGGGTGAATGTCCTTGAGACCCGCCAAAATATGAGCTTAAAAGTGGGGCGTCGAATATTTTGCAGGATTGTGGGAGTACGAAGTACGTAACAATCCGTAGGTATCATAGTTAGGGGCTTTTGACCCTAACATCATCTGATATTATCACACCTATTCTTCGATTTCGATAATCAAATCGCTGTCTTCGGGTATTAAATTTTCCGGCTTGGTAATCCGCTTCTGCTTCTTCAGCTTCAACTGATATTGAACCCCCATTATTTGAATGGCAATCAAGGGGGTCAATGCCACCAATGCCACTACACCAAAAGCGTCAGTCATAATATTGCCCCCTATCGATTCACAGGCTCCTATACATAAAGGCAATAAAAAAGTAGAAGTCATAGGCCCGCTGGCCACTCCGCCGGAGTCAAAGGCTATACCCACAAAAATCTTAGGTACCATACGCGACATGATTAAAGCAATTACATATCCCGGTATCACAATCCACTGTATAGGAATCCCTGTCAAAATGCGAAGTACAGCCAGACCTATACTGACAGCCACACCAATAGACAGGCTGCGATTCATCGACTTGGCAGAAATCATACCATTACTTACGGACTGCACCTGACGATTCAAAATCTGTATTGCCGGCTCTGCCTTTACAATAAAGTAACCGATCAGCATTCCTATTGGTACCAGCAGCCAACTCTGTGAGCTGGAAGTAAGCTCTCTCCCCAGAATAGTGCCTACGGGTGCAAAGCCTACATTCACACCGCATAAAAATAAGACGAGGCCTAAACAGGTATATCCAAAACCTACCACAATACGCACTCGTTGTCTACCCTGATAGCGATGAGTAAAAAACTGGAAAATCAGGTATACTGCAATAATCGGAAAAATAGATATGGCAACCTCTTTTACATAATGCGGCAGCTCCAGCGCAAAAGCTGCCGCTACATCTCTCATCGTATCTACGGCCACCACCTCTGTCTGGGAATAGGCAGCCTCTGTCGTGTTAAAAAAGAACCCTAAAAGCATAACCGCCAGAATCGGCCCAATACTGGACATTGCTACCAGACCAAAACTGTCACTGGAAGCATTCTTGTCACTTCGTACAGAAGAAAGACCTACTCCCAATGCCATGATGAAAGGTACGGTAATCGGCCCTGTAGTCACTCCGCCGGAGTCAAAAGCTACAGCCAAAAACTCTCTGGGAACAAAAAAAGAAAAAAACAAGAGACCTATGTACAATATGATCAGCAAAATAGATAAATCGATTTTCAGCACAATACGCAGCACTGCCATGGCAAGAAAAATACCCACTCCGATGGCTACAGTAATTATCAATGTGCTGTTGGGTATAGATGGAACCTGATTGGATAAAACCTGCAGATCCGGCTCTGCAATCGTAATCAATATTCCCATCAGCAGGCTGACACCTGCCATAATCCAGACCTTTTTTGCCTTGGTTATCTGGACACCAATACCCTCTCCCAATGGGCTCATGGCCATTTCAGCGCCTAACTGAAACATCCCCATTCCCACAATCAACATTACCGCTCCGACAAAAAACATCACTACTGTTCCCACTTCAAGAGGAACCAGAAAAATGCTTAATGCCAATACAATGCCGGTAATCGGTAATACTGCTGAAAGAGATTCCTGGATTTTGAGCTTTAACTGTTGATTCATTCTGGAACCTCCTATCTTTACTGTAAATTATGTTCTGAATAGTTCAGTGCATTTCGTCACGATTCAGTGCCTTCATCGTTATGCCGCAAGTACACATAAAACCTCTGCAGTGATGTGTATGTCCTGTTAAACATACATTATATGATACCAGGGTCAAAAGGTCTGAACCCACATGAGCTTGCTCAAATGTGGGTGAGTGTCCTTGAGACCCGCCAAAATATGAGCTTAAAAGTGGGGCGCAAGCACCACGATATGCGAATATTTTGCAGGATTGTGGGAGTACGAAGTACGTAACAATCCGTAGGTATCATAGTTAGGGGCTTTTGACCCTAACATCAT
>SFDP01000044.1 GCA_004558185.1 Lachnospiraceae bacterium
GTGCAGTTTCAAAAACGTAGGCGTAGCGGGCTACGCTGAGGATTTTGAAGCTGTGCAATCGGAAAAATAGTCAAGTTATAGAGTCGGGTTATTTTGAAAGCGTTATACTAGCAGTTTTCCTCCTCAAATTTTTTCATAAACTCCACTAATTTTACTACTCCCTCTCTGGGCATAGCATTATAAATGCTGGCCCGCATTCCTCCTACGCTCCTGTGTCCTTTCAGATTCTCCAGCCCGGCTTCTTTAGCTTCCTTTACAAATTTTGCATCCAGGTCTGCGTTTCCGGTAACAAAAGGAACATTCATCAGGGAACGATCCTCTTTTCTGACCGTACCCTTAAACAGCCTACTGCTGTCCAGAAAATCATAGAGAATAGCCGCTTTTTCTTCGTTGTATGCCTTCATGGCCGCAAGACCGCCCTGCTTTTTCAACCATTTGAATACTTTGCCGCAAATATAGATTCCATAAGCCGGAGGTGTATTGTATAAGGAGTCATTGTCCGCATGAATCTTATACTGCAGCATAGTGGGTGTTCCCGGAAGAACATCCTCCGTAATTAAATCTTCACGGATAATTACAATTACAACCCCTGCGGGGCCAATATTTTTTTGAACTCCACCGTAAATAATGCCATATTTGCTTACATCTACAGGCTCTGATAAGAAACAACTGGAAACGTCTGATACTAAAGTCTTTCCCTTGGTATTGGGAAGCTCTTTGAACTTGGTTCCGTAAATGGTATTGTTCTCACAAATATAAACGTAGTCCGCATCCTCCGAAATGGGCAGATCGGAGCAATCCGGTATGTAGGAAAAGGTTTCGTCTTCGCTGGAGGCAATCTTGTTGACTTTACCGTATTTTCCTGCCTCCTGATATGCTTTTTTCGCCCATTGGCCGGTCACAATATAATCGGCCACCCTGTTTTTCATCAGATTCATGGGAATCATGGCAAACTGCTGGCTGGCACCGCCCTGCAAAAATAATACCTTATAGTTATCAGGAATGTTCATCAGCTCTCTTAAATCAGCCTCAGCCTCTTTGATTATCGTCTCATAAACCTTGGAGCGATGGCTCATCTCCATAACGGACATTCCACATCCTCTGTAATCCAGCATTTCCTCTGCTGCTTCTTTCAACACCTCTTCCGGCAGCACTGCCGGTCCTGCGGAAAAATTATACACTCTGGCCATTTTATCTCCTCCATTCTGCTGTGAAATCATTTCATCAGTTGATTCAAGGTCAGGGCTGAAACAGGCCTGACTTCAAACAGTTACCATTTTACAATGCTTTCATCCTTTAGTCAATTACCTTGTTAATAATATGTCACAACCGGAATTCCCACCTCAATCATTCCATACAGCTCCTCCATCTTTTCCAAAGGCGTATTAATGCAGCCATGGGAACCATCCCGGATATAGATTTCTCCACCGAACCTGCTTCTCCAGGTAGCATCATGGATTCCGATTCCTCCATAAACAGGAACCCAGTAATTGACGTAAGAACGGTAGTTTTCTCCTCTCAAAACGGCATCTTCTTTTTTGTTGTAAACGTAGCAAACCATTTCAGGAGTTCCCATTCCTTTCTTGCTACAGCCCGTGACTACCTCAGTCTCCAGCTTAAGCTCCCCTTCTTGGAAATAAAACAGCTTCTGCTGCCCCATATCAATCTCTATGTAGGTTGAGTCGATTCCATGCCGGTCATTGTAGGTAATGTCTCTGATATATTCAGGATTTCGTGTGACGGGCTGACTGCTTCCTTCCTTCAGAAATTGCAGAAGAAATTTTATTTCACTCTTCTGATCGATCTGTATTCCATAATTTCCTTTTTTCAGATGAATTTTTCTGCCGTCATGGGCTGTAAACTGATGGTTATGCCAGGTGTCGTATTCCTTGGCCAACTCCGCTACAAAATCCTTTATTGCCTGCTCATCTAGCGTCAATTCTCCTGCTTTGCTCATGATGAATGAATCCCCTGCTTTGTCCCGTTTGATCCAAAGAGCAATTTCACCGGGAGTAACCACCTTTACCTGATCCTTGATGGTATAGCTTAAGGAAAGCTGTTGAAGGGCATCTATCTTTTCATAGAGTATACGGATCTCTTTCATGGAAGGAGTGTCCTCCCTCTGGAAATAACAGCCTTCTTTCTCTAAATCCACTGCTTCCTTCCCCTGATACAGCGCTTCTGCAATCTTCTCCTTTGCTAAAAAAGGCTGCAGAATGTCCGCCTTATCCTCCTTAAGCTCATAGCCCGCATCGGTCAGGACAATGATAAGACTGTCCTCAGGTAAATGAGCAGCCGTTCCCACAAGTTCAGTCTGTGAAAACCATTCCTCCAGTTTTTCTTCCTGAAAGCTGATTACCGGCATCAGGCTGATGTTCTGCTGCCCCATTACTGCCTGATAAAACCAGCGAAAGGGATTCTGTCTGTTTAGATATTCAGTTAGTGCAGGCTGAAAATCAAATTCAAGATCAATTTCCTTAGCAGAAAGGAAGATTTCTTCTAAGTTCCCTTTTACTGCCAGCCCGGAATAGGAGAACCCTTCTGTCATCTCTTTTTGCACTTCTTCTATGGTTTTTCCTGTGCAATATATACCGTTAATCCATGTACCATAATAAAAGGAATCCTGATAGTAAATTGCCAGGCCTAAATAAATCAGACCCGGCAATATCACACAGGATAGAAGCAAAGCCACCAACAATCCTGTTCGTTTTTTCATGGAAAACTCCTGTTGCCATTTTTTATCTTGCCTGGTAACTATTCAGAGCCATACAAATGTTACCTTGCTTGTTTTTTTAAATCCTCTGCGTCAAAAGCATCGCTGATCGGCGCCCCTGCAGGCACCATGGGAAATACCTTATCGTCTCTGGGAATAATACAGTTGATCAGAACCGGCTTTTCTAACCGGATTGCTTTTTCAATGGCAGGAGCCACTTCTTCCTTCCTGGTTACCAGAATCGCTTCACAGCCCAGTCCCTCTGCCACCTTGCAGAAATCCACCTGATCCTCCAATATGGTATGTGAGTATCTGCCCTGGTAGAAAAGGGTCTGCCACTGTCGAACCATCCCCAAAACGTGATTGTTAATCACCACCTGGATAATGGGAATATGGTAGCGGCTGGCTGTGGCCAGCTCATTCATATTCATACGAAAGCATCCATCTCCACCAATGTTGATACAGATTTTGTCCGGCCTGCCCATTTTGGCTCCTATACAGGCACCCAGGCCGTAGCCCATGGTACCCAGCCCGCCTGAGGAAAGAAAGGTTCTGGGCTGTGTATAGTGATAAAACTGCGCTGCCCACATCTGGTGCTGACCTACATCCGTAGTAATAATTGCCTGCCCCTCAGTTATGCGGTCAATTTCTTCAATAATGTAGGGACAGCTCAACTGACCGGGATCATACGTCAAGGGGTACTTTTCTTTCAATCCCCTAACCTCTGCCAGCCATTGGCTGTGCTCTGCGGGAGCCATCCTTTCATTTAAAATACTTAAAACCTCTTTCAAATCTCCTACCACAGAAGCATCTGCCTTAATATTCTTATTCACCTCTGCCGCATCAATATCAATATGTAAAACCCTGGCTTTAGCCGCAAAGGTTCTGGGATTTCCGATTACCCGGTCGGAGAAACGAACCCCTAAGGCAATCAATAGATCACAACGGCTTACCCCTAAATTAGAGCATTTGGTTCCATGCATACCGATCATTCCGGTATAAGCCTCGTCATATCCGTCACAGACACCTTTTCCCATAAGTGTATCGCAGACGGGAGCCTGCAGCTTAGAAGCAAACTCCCTTACCTCCTTTGCTGCGCCGGAGATAACTGCTCCGCCTCCCACAAGAATATAGGGCTGCTTTGCCTGATTAATCAATTCAATCGCTTTATCAATATCCTCAGTCGTAAAATGGCTGCGGCGTGTTGGCTGCTGCGGCTTTTGCTTCTCGTAGTCACAGAGAGCTGCCGTTACATCCTTGGTGATATCCACCAGTACAGGCCCCGGCCTTCCGGACTGAGCGATCTGAAATGCCTTGCGAATGGTGTCTGCCAAAATGGTGACATCCTTTACGATAAAGCCATGTTTCGTAATAGGCATAGTCACACCGGAAATATCCACCTCCTGAAAACTGTCCTTTCCCAATAAGGGCAGGGTAACGTTTGCGGTAATGGCAACCACCGGTACGGAATCCATGTAGGCCGTTGCTATTCCGGTGACCAGATTGGTGGCTCCCGGTCCACTGGTAGCCAGGCAGACTCCTACCTTTCCGGTGGCTCTTGCATAGCCGTCTGCTGCATGGGAGGCTCCCTGTTCATGACTGGTGAGAACATGAAAAATTTCATCCTGATGCTGGTATAGAGCATCATAGATATTCAGGATAGACCCTCCGGGATAACCAAAGACCGTATCTACCCCCTGTTCCTTTAAACATTCTATAACGATTTGAGCACCTGTTAACTGCATCTTATCCTCTCATTCTGCTGCTGCTCACAGCCCTCTTTTCTCCTCATATGTCCCAGTGCAGCGGTTTAAAATTAACTATACAATATCTCTTGTTTATTTTCCCGATAACACAGGACAAATAACGTAGCCCGCTGCGCCTACGTTTTTTGTCCTGCACTCTCAGAAAAATATACTGCATGAATAGTATGATGTTAGGGTCAAAAGCCCCTAACTATGATACCTACGGATTGTTATTTAGAAACCGTTACACTGGGAGCCTCAAGAATCGCACCACGGTTGGCACTGGTCACCAGAGAGGTATATCTTGCCAGATAACCGGTTTTCACCTTAGGCTCTCTGGGCTGCCATTTTGCCCTTCTTTCTGCCAGTACCTCGTCAGGTAAATCCACATTAATGGTATTTTCAGGAATATTAATCTTGATTCGGTCTCCTTCCTCGATCAGAGCAATCGGTCCCCCTACTGCCGCCTCCGGCGAAACGTGACCAATGGAAGCTCCTCTGGAGGCTCCTGAAAAGCGCCCGTCTGTAATCAACGCCACACTGGAGCCAAGACCCATACCGGCAATAGCCGATGTAGGGTTCAGCATTTCCCTCATTCCGGGTCCTCCTTTTGGCCCTTCATAACGGATAACCACTACATCTCCACTAACGATTTTTCCGCCTTTAATGGCTGCGATCGCATCCTCTTCACAGTCAAAGACCCTGGCCGGTCCTTCGTGCACCAGCATTTCATCCACCACCGCCGAACGTTTGACCACACAGGTATCGGGAGCAATATTTCCTCTCAGCACAGCAATTCCCCCTACCTCACTATAGGGTTTATCGATGGGCCGGATAACCTCCAGGTCCCGATTGACACAGCCTGAAATATTTTCTTTTACGGTCTTTCCCGTGCAGGTGATCAAGTCGGTATACAGCAGTTCTTTCTTATCCAGTTCATTCATCACCGCATACACCCCTCCGGCCTCATTCAGATCTTCCATGTAGGTGTGTCCTGCCGGTGCTAAATGGCAAAGATTAGGAGTCCTTGCACTGATTTCATTGGCAATATCCAAATTTAATTCCACTCCGGCTTCATGAGCGATTGCCGGCAGATGAAGCATGGAATTGGTAGAGCAGCCCAGAGCCATATCCACTGCCAGTGCATTATAAAAGGCTTCCTTGGTCATAATGTCTCTGGGGCGTATATTCTTTTCCAGCAGTTCCATAATCTGCATACCTGCCTGTTTGGCAAGTCGAATACGTTCCGAATAAACGGCCGGAATGGTTCCGTTACCCTTTAGCCCCATTCCCAGTACCTCGGTAAGGCAGTTCATGGAGTTGGCAGTATACATTCCTGAGCAGGAGCCGCAGGTAGGACAAGCCTTTTCTTCATATTCCTCCAGCTCCTCAGTGGTCATCTTTCCTGCAGCATGAGCACCTACTGCCTCAAACACGCTGGAAAGACTGGTTTTGCAGCCCTTTACCTTTCCGGCCAGCATTGGACCGCCGGACACAAAAATGGTGGGGATGTTTACTCTTGCGGCAGCCATCAATAGTCCGGGGACATTTTTATCACAATTAGGAATACAAACCAGTGCATCCAGACTGTGCGCCATGGCCATACATTCCGTACTGTCTGCGATCAGATCTCTGGTCACCAGAGAATATTTCATCCCCAGGTGCCCCATGGCAATACCGTCACAAACAGCAATTGCAGGGAATACCACAGGGGTTCCTCCTGCCATTGCCACGCCCAGCTTCACTGCATCCGTAATTTTATCCAGATTGATGTGCCCGGGCACGATTTCATTATAGGAGCTGACAATACCGATAAGGGGGCGTTCCATCTCTTCTTTTGTATAACCAAGGGCATTGAACAAAGAACGATGGGGGGCCTGGCTGGCTCCCTTATTTACAGAATCACTTCTCATATTTTCCTCCATTATTCTCTAGTATAACGGTTCATAAATAGCTCGACTATAAACGCAGAATATTTTTTGAGTGTGCAGTTTCAAAAACGTAGGTGTAGCGGGCTATGCTGAGGATTTTGAAGCTGTGCAATCGGAAAAATAGTCAAGTTATAGAGTCGGGTTGTTTTGAAACCGTTATACTGGCATTATTTTCTATGTACTGATTTTTAGTTTAGCAATTCTTTATCGGAAATTCAATCCTTTTATCTCCCGCTGCTAAATTGCCTCCTCGATCAGGCTTCCCATCTGTGAGCATCCTACCTGTATACAGCCTTCGCTCATAATATCGCCTGTACGATATCCCTTTTCCAAAACGGCTTCCACTGCCTTTTCAATGGCTGCCGCCTCTTCATCCAGATCAAAGGTGAATTTCAGCATCATGGCTGCGGAAAGAATGGTAGCAATAGGATTTGCAATATCCTTTCCTGCAATATCCGGTGCAGAACCGTGGCTTGGCTCATAGAGGCCGAACCTGGAGTCATTCAGGCTTGCAGAGGCCAGCATTCCAATGGAACCGGTGACCATACTGGCTTCATCGGATAAAATATCACCAAACATATTTTCTGTTAAAATCACATCAAACTGAGCCGGATCTCTGACTAGCTGCATGGCACAGTTGTCCACCAGCATATGCTCCAAGGTCACCTCCGGATAGTTGGGCGCCACCTGATTCACGACCTTTCTCCAAAGTCTGGAAGAGTCCAGTACATTAGCCTTATCCACACTGGTCACCTTCCCTCTTCTTTTTCGGGCAATCTCAAAGCCTTTAACCGCAATCCTTCGTATTTCCTCTTCCGTATAGGTGAGGGTATCTATGGCTGTGAGCATTCCATTTTCTTCTACGGTTTTTCTTTCTCCAAAATACAGGCCGCCGGTCAGTTCCCTCATAATCAGCATATTAAAGCCCTTTGCACTGATTTCTTCCTTCAGCGGACAGGCTCCGGCAAGCTGGGGATACAAGACGGCGGGTCTGAGATTAGCAAATAAATTCAAAGATTTCCTGATTTTCAGCAGGCCTGCCTCCGGTCGAAGATGGGGCTCAAGCTCATACCATGGAGAGGTATTGGTATCTCCGCCTATAGAACCCATTAATACGGCATCTGATTCCTTTGCCACAGCAATGGTTTCGTCTGTCAGCGGAACTCCATAAGCATCTATGGAAGCGCCTCCCATTAAGACATCGGTAAATTCCATATTGTGACCATATTTTTCAGCCACCTTTTTCAGCACCTTTTTTGCTTCAGCAATAATTTCGGGGCCAATTCCGTCTCCGGGAATACAACAAATATTCAAGTTCATCTCTTCCTCCTGCTTTAATCTGTTTTTTGTTTATCATAACATATTCCCGGTGCTTTTCCTAATAGATATCTTTCATGTTTATTATAACTTGAAATTATGATAAAGAATTGTATTCTCCCTCAGAAAATGTTATAACCAATAATGGCTGAACTTCAACTAAAATATCTCTCTGCAACATCTTAAGGATAGAGATAAGACTGTAGCACAGAGTTTCCATTTTGCCAGTGGTAATTTACGGTACTCTTTAATATAAAGATACCAGGGTCAAAAGGTCTGAACCCACATGAGCTTGCTCAAATGTGGGTGAATGTCCTTGAGACCCGCCAAAATATGAGCTTAAAAGTGGGGCGTTAACATCATATAAAACGATTCAAAACGGAGGAGAAGATGAACAAGCAACTGATTATTTTTGATATGGACGGCACAATCCTGGATACGCTGAAGGATTTGGGCAACAGTCTCAACTATGCCCTCACCCTTTCCCATTTTCCCGAAAAAACTCTGTCACAGGTTAAATCCTATGTGGGAAATGGCATACAAAAGCTGATTGAGAGAGCCCTTCCGGCAGGAAGTAATGAAGCTGAGGTAAAACAGGTATATCAGGATTTTATAGCCCATTATGAGCTTCATTGCTCTGATTTCACCAGACCCTATGAGGGTATTCCCGAATTAATTCGTACCCTGCGCCGCAGAGGCTATAAAACGGCAGTTGTTTCAAACAAAGCTGATCCGGCCGTTCAGGAGCTTTGTCTTAGATTCTTTCCCGGGCTCTTTGACCTGGCCGTGGGTGAGCGTTTGGGATATGCCAGAAAGCCGGAGCCTGATCTGGTCAGCCTTGTCCTTAGCGAGCTGCAGATTTCCCCTGCCAATGCCCTGTATATTGGTGATTCTGAGGTGGATATTGCCACTGCCCGAAATGCAGATATCGATTCTCTGATCGTAGACTGGGGCTTTCGGGATGCCCACTTTCTGCAGTCCCGGGGAGCCTGCTGCATCGTTTCCTCCTGTAGGGAGATTTTGGAAAAGCTGCCCTGACTTCCCCATAAGCTGAAAGGCTGTTGCACTCAGTTCTGCTGAGTACAACAGCCTTTTAGCTTATTCCGAAATCTTCCAGAGAAAACTGCTCTCCTACCTCAACCTGAGGCTCTAAAGCCTCCGTGGAATCTTCCTCCTCCTGAATAGAGGATTCCTTGATCTGCCTGACTCCAAAGCTGGCTTCATACCCAATTCCCCGTAAAAATTGACGCAGCTTCCTGATCTCCTGATTGGTATTGACTCCCGCAGGCAATAAAACGGATACGATCGATGAGTCAAACTGAACCTGATAGCCGGCCTTTTTCAGCCTTCCTACCGCTTCCGTTTTTTCCATCAGCTACCTCCCTTGCATTAGTCTGTAGCTTTTTCTACCTGTACAATGGCAGATTTCTGCATGGGGATACGGCAGTTTTTGTTACTTCCAAATTCCACAATTACCGTATCATCCGCTATATCAATGAGCACACCGTAAAACCCGCTGCTGGTCAGTACACTGTCTCCGATTTCCATGGATGCCAGCATACTTCCAATTCTTTTCTGTTCCTTCTTTTGAGGACGAACAGAAATAAAATATAGAAAACCAAAGATAACTACAATATAGAGTATCCAAAATGCACTGCCACCAAATATCGAATTCTCAGCTAATAAAATCCCCATTATCTTTTTCCTCCTTATTTGTCCTGAAAATAGTCTTATCCATCATACACAAAAAAATGAAAGTCTTCAAGTTTTTTCTGTTTTCATTTTTAAAGCTTGGTTTGGGCTGCCATTCTCTCTAATTTCTTTTTCTTATAGGCAGAAAAATTTCCCGTATCCAGTGCAGCTCTGATTTCTTCCATCATCGTATTATAAAAATAGAGATTATGAAGAACGCAAAGGCGCATTCCCAGCATTTCCTTCGCTTTAAGTAAATGACGAATATATGCTCTGGAATATCTCTGACAGGCCGGGCAGCCGCAGCCTTCTTCTATGGGACTCATATCCTTCTCGTATTTTGCATTGAACAGATTCAATTTCCCTTCATTGGTATACAGATGTCCATGACGCCCATTGCGGGTAGGATAAACACAGTCAAAAAAGTCTATCCCCCGTTCCACACCCTCCAAAATATTAGCGGGTGTGCCGACTCCCATCAGATAGGTGGGTTTATTTATTGGCAGAAAAGGAACCGTTTCCTCCAGAATATAATACATTTCCTCATGGGTTTCCCCTACCGCAAGTCCCCCTACTGCATAACCATCCAGATTCATTTCCCCAATTCGTTTGGCGTGCTCAATTCGGATATCTTTATATATCGCCCCCTGATTGATCCCAAACAGAAGCTGCCTGGGATTGACCGTATCCTGCCTTTGGTTTAACTCATCGAGCTTTCTTTTACACCGCTCCAGCCAACGGGTGGTTCTTTCGACAGATGGACTTACATATTCCCTATCGGCTCTGGCCGGTGCACATTCATCAAAGGCCATGGCAATGGTAGAACCTAAATTCGACTGAATCTGTATACTCTCTTCCGGCCCCATGAAAATCTTCCGACCATCAATGTGGGAGTGAAAATAAACTCCTTCTTCTCGAATTTTTCTCAGTCCTGCCAGAGAAAATACCTGAAAGCCGCCGGAATCCGTCAGTATAGGTCTGTCCCAGCTCATAAAGCGGTGCAGACCTCCCAATTCCCTGATTACCTGATCTCCGGTTCTTACATGAAGATGATAAGTATTGGATAATTCCACCTGACACTTGACTCTTTCCAAATCTTCTGTAGAAACAGCCCCTTTTATGGCTGCCACCGTTCCCACATTCATAAAAACCGGTGTCTGTATGGTTCCATGAACAGTTTCCAGCTCTCCTCTTTTTGCTCTTCCTTCCTGCCTCAATACTCTATACACGTCATATCCTCACTTTAAGAAAAGTATTTCCTATTCGGAAATACTTTCCACAAATTCTTCCAATGTTAAACCGTTATCCATGATAATCGTTGCCGCTTCTTTTCCTACATAACGAAAATGCCAGGGCTCATAATCAATACCGGTGATGTATTCCTTCCCTTTAGGGTAGCGAAGGATGAAGCCATATTCCTTACTATGCTCCTGCAGCCATATTCCTGCCTGAGTTTCCCCAAAGCCTTCGTCTAATAGGGTGTAGGTATCACTGATGATGTCCAGTGCCAGTCCAACCTGATGCTCACTGGCTCCGGGAACGGTAACGATCTGAGAGGCCCTTTTATAGGCTTCCAGATAAGTATACCCCTGCCCCATATACAACTGAATCTTTCGGTCGAACAAGACCTTCTGCAAAGAAATATCTCTATAGGGGGAGCAGACCATCAGGTTGATGCCATCCTCTCTGGCAGCCTGCAGCATAGCAAACAATTCGGGAAGAATCCGGGCATCACACTGCATATTCGCAGTAATGGTTCCCAGCTCAAAGGTATAATCCTCAGGCACAGGATGCTGCTTATTAATCAGGATCAGATTCCAGTCATCTTTGGAATACCCTCTTTGCTCAGCAGGCATATTGTTGTGTTGATCTAAAAACTCCTGCGAATTGGAATCTCCTAAGATTTCATCTACAGAATACTGATTCTCACTGGCTTCCGCATAGTGCTCAAAGTCTCCTTCATAAAGCAGCTCATCTACATTCTCAGAAGGCTGCTCCGGGGCGGCGGCTTGGGAGAAAGACGGATTCTGTTCTGCCTCAGGTACAAATCCACTGGCCGTTAATCCACTCTGAAAGGCAGGAGCCGAAAAGCTGTTGCTTACCAGAAACACAAGCACCGTCAATGCCGCACCCAAAAACCGTTTTTTATTCCTATTCATATATCTCATCCAACGCTCTGTGCAAATAATCAGCACAATATCAAAAAACATAAGTGGCTTGAGCCATTTATATCGATTCCCTTTTCTTATGCATCTAGATACCAGTGCTTCGCTCCATGTCTTTTTCATTGCTTCTTAATCTTTCGAAAGATTCTCTCCTGTTTCCTGTTTACCGGGTACAAAATCCACACTGTTTTCATAGAAGCATGAAAAGTGTGACTATTTAACTTGATATGATACCAGGGTCAAAAGGTCTGAACCCACATGAGCTTGCTCAAATGTGGGTGAATGTCCTTGAGAGCCGCCAAAATATGAGCTTAAAAGTGGGGCGTAAGCACCACGATATGCGAATATTTTGCAGGATTGTGGGAGTACGAAGTACGTAACAATCCGTAGGTATGCTGCATGGCTCTGAACAGTTACCTTGATATTATCATATCATAGAAGCTGTTTTTGTACAGTCTTTTTTTGAAAATCCATGAATTTCCTTTAGTAAAACTTGAAATTTTTTTTCACTCTCTGTATACTGATGCTCATAAATACTCATGCTGCAAATCTTTGTTGACTGCAAAGCCAGGGGATTTGAATACAGGAAGGCAAAATAAGCGTAAAACGCTTTGGAATGGAGGAAAAATGGCCGGCTCAACATATGGAACAATTTTCAAAATTACTACCTGGGGAGAATCCCACGGTGCTGCAATCGGAGTGGTGATTGATGGCTGCCCTGCCGGACTTCCCTTAAGCGAGGAACGGATTCAGCCGTTTTTGGATAGGCGCAGACCTGGACAAAGTGCCTATTCTACCCCCCGTAAGGAAAGCGATACCGTTAGAATCCTCTCCGGAGTTTTTGAAGGAAAAAGTACCGGTGCGCCTATTTCCATGCTGATCGAGAATACCTCCCAGCGTTCCCATGACTACACCCAGATTGCTTCTTGCTATCGCCCGGGTCATGCAGATTTTACCTTTGATGAAAAGTATGGCTTTCGGGATTACCGGGGCGGCGGCCGTTCCTCCGGAAGAGAAACCATCGGCAGAGTAGCTGCCGGAGCAGTGGCCATTCTTCTGTTGAAGGAGATGGGGATTTCTTTCCATACCTTCACTCGTGCCCTGGGGCCGGTCACCCTGACGGATGAAGCGTTTGATCCTTCTCTGCTGGGAGAAACTCCCACAGGGATTCCCAATCAGACCTTAAATCTGGAAGCGGAGGCCTTTCTTAAGCAGTGTATGGAAAATAAGGATTCTGCCGGTGGTATTGTGGAATGCCATGTAAACGGCCTTCCCGCAGGACTGGGAGATCCCGTTTTTGAAAAGCTGGATGCTAATCTTGCCAAAGCTCTGGTTTCCGTTGGTGCCGTTAAAGCATTTGAAATCGGTGAGGGCATTCATGCTGCCCGGCTTACCGGCTCCCAAAATAACGATGGATTCATGCTGCAGGAAGGAAAAATCACCAAGCGAACGAACCATTCCGGCGGTACCCTCGGCGGGATTAGTGACGGCTCTCCTGTTGTCCTTCGGGCATACATTAAACCTACTCCTTCTATTTTTTCCTCCCAGGAAACAGTGACCTGCAATCAGGAGGAAATCACCATTAATATCAAAGGGCGTCATGATCCGGTCATCGTACCCAGAGCTATTGTGGTTGTAGAAGCCATGGCTGCAATCACTATTCTGGATGCTCTGCTGCTGAATATGACAGCGAAATTAGATTCCATCATTGACTTTTACTCCAAGAAGTGATGCTCTCAAACAAAGAATTCCTGAAGGAAGGTACGGTTGACTCCGTTCTTCTTTCAGGAATTTATTTTCTTATTCACACAATAGGTGGTTACTCCGCCATATAAATGTTCAGGGATATACCCATTCATGCAAGCAGGCTGTTCATTTCTTTGAACATTTGCATGGCTCTGAATAGCTACAGTTTATGGAAAATAATGCAATTTGGTCTGTCTACCTTCATTTCCTTTCCGTTCATTACCAAAAGCCCTTTCTCCAAGTCTACATTGAAGTAGGTCAGGGTTCCGGATTCGTGGTTCAGCGAAACCAGATGCCGATTATCCGGAAACAATGCTGCATCCTTGGGGTAATCTCCGCTGACAGGCAGACAGAATACCTTGGTCAACATACCTGTTTCTTCATTTATCCGATAAATAATGACACTGTTGTCTCCTGCATTGGAGCTTAACAGATATTTCATATCGGCGGAAAGATTCAATGCACTGGCCGCACTGGTCGTTGCATGATATTCATTCAAGGTGGAAATGGTCTGAATCTTTTCAAATTCCGGGTTATTATTAATTTCCTCATAAGAATAGACATCCACATAGTTTTTTAATTCATGGACAATATACAAAAATCTGCCATCCCCGGAAAACTTCAGGTGTCTGGGCGCAGATGCCTGTTCACTTCGAATAATATCTGCCAGCTTCAGCTTCCCTGTGCCATGATCGACCCGATATACATTCACATGATCCATTCCCAGATCCGCAGCACACAGATATTTATTGTCTCTGGTCATCTTCACACAGTTAATGTGCGGGCGATAGGTTCGTTCTGCAATACTGCCCAGGCCCTTGTGGTAAATTTCATCAGTAATCTCTCCTACTCCACCGTCTTCTCTCAGCCTGAGCACCGTTACCTTACCGTCATGATAGCCGGCAACAAAAAGCAGCTTATCCTGATAATCTGTGGACAAATAACAGCCTCGCATTCCATTAATACTTCCCCGGTTAATCTCCGTAAGGCTTCCGTCTTCCTCTATCCGATAGGCCTCCACTCCAAAATCTGTAATGGAATACAGAAAATTTGCGTTATGAGATATGGTCACATAAGAAGAATTGGTAATTTCTACCTGATCCTTTTTTATCAGTCTTCCCTTTTCCATATCTACATCAAATATTTTAATGCCATGATTATCCCCCATTGTATAGGTAGATACATAGGCAATGTACTTATCCTGTTCCATATTGTTCTTCCTTTCCTGTCTGGTTGCTTTATTTTATCATATTTTCCCGGACAATAGCAAGATTCTTTTCCCTTGGTTCAGTAATAGTAAATTTTTTGTTTACTATGCTTGACTTTCAGAAAATATGGCTTATAATATAATTCAATGCATGTTTAGAATTTGTAAACTTTTTATTTACTATTATAACCATTTATCTTTTATCTGACTCTTTACTTGATTTTTCACTTTTTATTCAGGTATTCTCCCAAGTATGGCTTGCGAGAGGTAAAGAGTGTGGGGGTGTATATGGAAATTGGAAATCGTTTAAAGGAATTACGAATACAAAAAGGACTGACACAGGAGGAGCTGGCAGATCGGGCAGAGCTGTCTAAGGGCTTTATTTCTCAGTTGGAAAGAGATCTGACCTCTCCTTCTATCGCTACTCTGATCGATATTTTGCAGTGTCTTGGAACTGATTTGAGTGATTTTTTCACCAAGGAAGAGGATACTCAGATAGTCTTTCATGATGCAGACTATTTTGAGAAGCTGGATACTGATTATGGATTGAAGACGGAATGGATCATTCCCAATGCCCAGAAAAATCTTATGGAACCCATTCGGCTCACCCTTAAGCCGGGTGTCCAGACCTATCCCGACAATCCTCATGAAGGGGAAGAATTCGGCTATGTTCTCTCCGGAAGCATTTCCCTTCATATTGGAAACAAGGTCTATACGGCCAAAAAAGGGGAATCCTTTTACTTCACTCCCAGCTCCACTCACTACATTAAAGCGAACAGTAAAACAGGTGCCAGTTTAATCTGGATCAGCTCTCCCCCAAGCTTTTAGTGTACCGACACGTTCAGCATTAGTATAATACCTTGTCCATTGATTCACTGAAGGAAGGAAAAACATCATGAGTACAAAGTTAATCAATCTGCAACACATATCCAAATCCTATGGAGATAACCTGATTCTGGATGATATGAATCTGTATATTCGGGAAAACGAATTTCTTACCCTTTTAGGCCCCAGTGGCTGTGGCAAGACCACTACCCTGCGTATCATCGGCGGCTTTGAAAAAGCAGATCAGGGCATAGTCTATTTCGATGGACTGGATATTTCCCAGCTTCCTCCTAATAAGCGACAGGTAAACACCGTATTTCAAAAATATGCTCTGTTCACTCACATGAGTATTGCGGAGAATATTGCCTTTGGCCTGAAAATCAAGGGAAAGAGCAAGGCCTATATTGATGATAAAATTAACTATGCTCTAAAACTGGTAAATTTGGAAGGGTACGGACACCGCAGTCCCGATTCTCTTAGCGGTGGACAGCAGCAGCGAATTGCCATTGCCAGGGCTATCGTCAACGAGCCTAAGGTTCTTCTTCTGGATGAGCCTCTGGGGGCTCTGGACTTGAAGCTTCGTCAGGATATGCAGTATGAACTGATTCGGCTGAAAAATGAGTTGGGTATCACCTTTATTTATGTTACCCACGATCAGGAAGAAGCCCTTACCATGTCTGATACCATTGTAGTAATGAACCAGGGATATATCCAGCAGATAGGTACTCCTGAAGATATTTATAACGAACCCGAAAATGCCTTTGTGGCTGATTTCATCGGTGACAGCAATATTATTGATGCTATCATGGTTCAGGACGAATTGGTGGATATTCTGGGAACAAAATTTGCCTGTGTGGATAAAGGCTTCGGAAATAATACGCCGGTGGATGTGGTAATTCGCCCTGAGGATGTGGAACTGGTGGCTCCCGAAAAAGGTACTCTTGAGGGAGTAGTCACTCACTTGATTTTCAAGGGTGTACACTATGAGATGGAGGTTCTGGCCGGTGGTTTTGAATGGCTGGTACATTCTACTGCTCTTGTTCCTGTGGGAACGAAGGTGGGCATTCATGTAGACCCTTTTAATATCCAGATCATGAATAAACCGGAATCTGAAGATGAGGAGGCTGCAGTTTTAGATGAATAAGAAGAAGTTTTGGCTCATGGGACCTTATCTTTTCTGGTCCATAGCCTTTATCATCATTCCCTTGTGTATGGTGATATACTATGGAATAACCGATAAGACAGGCTCCCTGACCTGGGAAAATATTCTGTCTATTTCCACTCCCGAGCATTTAAAGGCACTGGGGCTGTCTCTTTTGCTGTCTTTTATCAGCACCCTGATCTGTCTGATTTTGGCTTACCCGCTGGCCTCCATTCTGACCACCATGAGCAGAAATCAGCACAGCTTTATCGTGTTAATTTTCATTCTTCCCATGTGGATGAATTTTTTGCTTCGTACCCTGGCCTGGCAGACACTTTTGGAAAAAACCGGTGTGATCAATCATATCCTCTCCTTTTTCAGGCTGCCTTCTTTGAATATTATTAATACTCCCTATGCCATCGTTCTGGGAATGGTTTATAATTTCCTTCCCTTTATGGTGCTTCCCATTTACAATTCTCTGAGTAAAATTGATAAAAATATCATTAATGCAGCAAGGGATTTGGGAGCTAATGGAGTTCAGACCTTTCTTCGAATCACCTTTCCTCTTTCTCTGCCGGGGGTAATCAGCGGAATCACTATGGTGTTTATTCCTGCACTGACCACCTTTGTGATCAGCAATCTGTTAGGGGGAAGTAAAATTTTATTAATTGGCAATATCATAGAGCAGGAATTCACTCAGGCCTCTAACTGGCATATTGGCAGTGGTCTGTCCATTGTCCTGATGATCTTCATTCTCATCAGTATGATCGTCTCTGCTCTGTTAGATAAAGATGGGGAGGGTACCTTGCTATGAAAAATTTCTTATCCTTACAGGCAAGACGTGTGTATATCGGCCTAATTATGCTTTTTTTGTATGCTCCCATCATTACTCTGATTGTATTGTCCTTCAATGCTTCCAGAAGCCGGGCCAAATGGGGCGGCTTCACCCTGAATTGGTACAGAGCTCTTTTTGAAAATGAGGCCGTTATGCAGGCTTTGTACAATACCCTGGCCATTGCTCTTTTGTCTTCCCTTATTGCGACTGTAATCGGTACCATTTCCTGTATCGCCATAAACGGCATGAAAAAAAGAGGAAGAACTATTTTCATGGGAATAACCAATATTCCCATGCTTAATGCAGATATCGTAACCGGAATTTCCCTGATGCTTTTGTTCATCAGCCTGGGAGTGAGATTTGGCTTCAACACAATTCTGCTCTCTCACATTACCTTCAATATCCCTTATGTGATCTTAAGCGTAATGCCCAGAATGAAGCAGCTAAATCCCAGTGTTTATGAAGCCGCATTAGATTTAGGCGCCTCTCCTTTAAAGGCTTATTTCAAGGTTGTTCTTCCTGATTTGATGCCAGCCATTCAATCTGGATTTCTAATGGCCTTTACCATGTCCCTGGATGATTTCATTATCACTCACTTTACTAAAGGTCCGGGAATCGACACGCTTTCTACCAAAATATATACAGAGGTAAAAAAGGGAATCAAACCGGAAATGTATGCCTTGTCTACTCTTATCTTCGTCACCGTTCTCGTGCTTCTGGTTCTGGTAAATAAAACGCCTGTGCCCGAGAAGAAGATTAGACGGCTTCCGGTTCATGGTCTGACAGGAAAGCCCTGGTTTAAATATGGATTGACCGGCATTCTTCTGCTTCTTATCGGCGGTGGACTTATCTTTGGCATAACAGGACTTGATGAGCCAAAAATAGAACAGGTGATCGTTTACAACTGGGGAGAATATCTGGATCCTGAAGTAATTAAAATGTTTGAGGAAGAGACCGGGATACAGGTAATTTATGATGAATTTGAAACCAATGAAATCATGTATCCCAAGGTTGAGGCCGGCACCTCAGCATATGATGTCATCTGTCCCTCCGATTACATGATTGAAAAAATGATTGAGAATGACCTTTTGCTGGAAATTGATTTCAGCCGTATCCCCAATGCTGCCAATATTGGAGAGCAATATTATGAGCAATCCAAGGCCTTTGATCCCCAAAATAAATATTCCGTTCCTTATTGCTGGGGTACCGTAGGCATTCTGTATAATAAAACCATGGTTGAAGAGCCGGTGGATAGCTGGTCCATTCTTTGGGATGAACGGTATAAAAATAATATTCTGATGCAGGATTCTGTCCGCGATGCATTTATGGTTGCTTTGAAATTAAGCGGATATTCCATGAACTCTATTGACAAAGAGGAGTTAAGACAGGCAAAGGAGCTTTTGATCAGGCAGCAGCCTCTTGTACAGGCCTATGTAGTGGATCAGGTTAGGGATAAAATGATTGGCGGTGAAGCTGCCCTGGGCGTAATTTACTCTGGCGAAGCTATCTATACTAAGCGGGAAAATTCGGATCTTGAATACGTGATCCCAAAGGAAGGAACCAATGTATGGATCGACTCCTGGGTAATTCCCAAAACCTCCAAAAACAAGGAGAATGCTGAAACCTTTATCAACTATATGTGCCGGGCCGATATTGCACTGATGAACTTTGAGTACATTACCTACTCTACCCCTAATGATGCCGCAAGAGCCTTGATCGAGGATGAGGATATCCGTAATTCCACTATTGCCTTTCCGGATCTGAACCAATATGACCATCTTGAAACCTTTACCTACATCGGTGAAGACGGTGATGCTCTTTATAACAAGCTCTGGAAGGAAGTAAAATCTCAGTAAACAAAGAAACCGATGCAAAGGGCAGGTTCAGCTTTTCTTACCTTAACCTTTACATCGGTTTTCTTATCTTATTCTTTCCGGAAAGCCTATCTTCTTTTCCACCTTACGCAATGTCTTGTTGGCATAATAATCCGCTTTCTGAGCATTTTCCTTAATCACGCCATCAATGTACGCCTTATCCTTGGACAGACGGCTGAATTCTTCCTGTACAGGCTTGAGTACAGCCACCACTGCTTCACCCACTGCCAGCTTAAATTCTCCGTATCCCTTCCCTTCAAATTCCTTCACCGCTTCAGCAGTAGATTTATTCGTACAGGTACAGTAAATATCCAGGAGATTTTTTATTCCGGGCTGCTCATCTCTATAGCAGATGCAGGCATCAGAATCGGTAACTGCTCTTTTAAATTTACGAATAACGGTATCCGGATCATCCATCAGCAGAATGCTGGCATTGGGATTTTCATCGGATTTGCTCATTTTCTTCAAAGGATCCTGAAGACTCATGATTTTTGCTCCGGTTTTACCGATATAGGGCTCCGGTACAGTAAATACCTCCCCATAAATTCCATTAAATCTCTGTGCAATATCTCTTGTAATTTCTAAATGCTGGAGCTGATCCTTCCCTACAGGTACTACATCCGATTGAAAAAGCAAAATATCTGCCGCCATCAAAACCGGATAAGTAAAAAGTCCGGCATTAATATTGTCTGTATGCTTGGCCGCCTTATCTTTAAACTGGGTCATCCGATTCAGCTCACCCATATAGGTAAAACAATTTAATATCCAGGCCAACTGAGAATGCCCGGACACATGGGACTGGTAATAAATGCAGTTCTTTTTAGGATCAAGACCTGCTGCAATATACAGAGTCAGCAGATTTCTCGCCCTCTTTCTAAGCTCAGCCGGCTCCTGTCTGACTGTGATAGAGTGTAAATCCACTACAGAATAAAAGCATTCGTATTCATCACTCAGGGTAAGCCAATTTTTCAGCGCCCCCAGGTAATTTCCCAAAGTAAGATTACCGGTAGCCTGCATACCACTGAATAATACCTTCTTCCCGTCAATCATTATCGTTCCTCCCTGTTCTTTTTGACACTTAAATCAGTGTAACATTCCCCTAATGGCAAGTCAAGAAAGGATAGGTTTAAAATTAATAGGTAATGGTGGCTGACTCTATTGTCTGTTCTGTCTTTGAGCAAATCAGGTCTATATAACTGTAGCTTTGATAGCTGCGTACTCCATTACAGCCTCCGTCAACATGAAAATCTCCTCCATGTCCGCAGCCTCCGCAGTATGTCACCCCATCCTCTCTTATCTCGTACATCCAGCCGGTACATTCACAGTATACTGGTGAGATTCCTGTTTTATATCCATAGCACCCGCCTTCAGCAGCGGCATCTCCTTCATGGACATGGTAGGTATAAGATATTTTTAAATTTCCTGCAGCATCCTGCTGTCCGTCAACAAAGCCTTGTGCATAGAAGGCTGCATTATCTGCTCCGTTTCCCCTCAAAAGTGTGCCATTAACCCAGGCTGCCGCCCCTGCTGAGAGATTTCCTGCTGTGGCAGCGTGATAATAGACCGGGTAACCGGTGTTCGTTGTTGTGGTATGAGACAGGTCTGCGTGATTTCCGGCTGTCTCGTTCTCATAATACAGCAGATTCCCTGCCTTGTCCGTTGCCTGTAGCTGGCTCACACTTCCCACAGACTGAGAATTTAAAATTCCGGTCTTGATTTCTCCAAAGCTCAAGGCGGTCTTTTGTGCTTGTGTATCTACTTCTCTCAATCCTTTGTCCTGCACTGCACTTCCATCACTTCTAAAATAGGTTCCTATAGCTGCCAAGGTATCTACAGTTTCTACTTTGTACCGATTTTCCAGCTTGTCCATTTCCTCTGCCAGATAGACTAGATCTTTGGCAGAAAAAAACACTTTTCCATTCTCATAATTAATACTGCCCTTGGACAAGAGCTTCGTACTGCGTCCTCCACCTTCTGCTAAGGCCGTTATGCTTATGGTCAGCGCTCCTGCCAGTCCCAGCAGAATCATTCCCACTTTTTTTCCTGTTTTTCTCTTATTCAAGTTTGTACCTCCCCACATTCCTGCACTAATTCCTTAAGTTCCTCTTTAAGGTACTCAATATCCTGTTCATACAACTGCAGCATTACTTCAGTCGCTCTCATTCCTCCTCTGGTTCCCAATGCCCTTTCCTCGGCACGTGCGGCGACGGACAGAAAAAAAGAAGCTGCCAAAATGACTATTGCTGCCGGAATCCATTGAGTCCCTTTATTTCTTTTCAGATCGTATGGCAATGACTATTCCCCCTTTTTTCCATATAGATTCAATGTTTGCGTACTCTGATCGTAGTCAAAATACAGAATATTTCCTTTTGTTGAACTGATTTTCTTTTCCAACTGCTCCCATTTTGAGTTAAGCAGTCTCTCCAGCTCACCTATTTTATTCTGCAGTTGAATAAGACTGGTTTCAGCCTGGGCAAGCTGAGTATGGATATCCTGCTTCTGATTATTCATTTTCTCCTCTGTCTGAATCAACTTGTCATTCAGTTCCTTTTGCAGATCATGGATACTGCCCTCCGTCTGCGACAGCTTTCCATCGAACTCCTTATTCAGGTCGCTTATACTGTTTTCCGTTTGAGACAGCTTTCCGCTCAATTCATGCTCTAAATCACTGATGCTGCCCTCCGTCTGGGACAGTTTTCCATTGAGTTCCTTATTCAGGTCACTTATACTGTTTTCCGTTTGAGATAGCTTTCCGCTCAATTCCTGCTCTAAATTACTGATACTTCCCTCTGCCTCGGACAGCTTTCCACTCAGCTTCTGCTCTAAATCACTGATACTTCCCTCTGTTTGGGATAGCTTTCCTCCCATTTCATGCTGTAAATCAGCCAGATTGCTTTCTGTCTGGTACAGTTTTCCGCTTAATTCCTGCTGCATATAGGTAATCTGATCTAGCAGGGCTTTATAGTTCTCCAGCCTCTCCACTTCTTCCTTATTAGAAGGCAGCATTTTCAATTCAATAATTCTTTTGATTGCCTCATTGGCAATCTGATTGATCTCCTCCTGTGTTATGTCTGCGTCACGATATACCACAGTTTTCACTTCCAATTGATTAATTACCGTCTCCAATAATTCTTCCAGATCTTTTAGAGATAATTCCTTTGTATCCATTTCATTGAATTTCTTCTCAACAGCATCATTAATTTCCTTTGTCAGTATTTTGATCTCTGCTTCATCAATGGAAGCAGAATAATTCTTAATTGCTTCCTCAATCCCCCTCTCTGCTTCATAGCTCTGATTGGCATTAAAGAACAGAAGGCAGGCAATAATAAAGATCAAGGTAGCCGTCATAATCAATAAACTAATAATTTTTCTTCCTCGCATAAACATCTCCTTTTCATTTTTTAATCAATAAAATATACCTGTAGCTTACTCTTTTCTCATTCCTCCCTTCATAATTAAATTAAACTCAGTTGTGAAATAAAAGGAATCCGCTAATATAACGGTTCATAAATAACTCGACTATAAACGCAGAATATTTTTTTGAGTGTGCAGTTTCAAAAACGTAGGCGTAGCGGGCTACACTGAAGATTTTGAAGCTGTGCAATCGGATAAATAGTCAAGTTATAGAGTCGGGTTATTTTGAAACCGTTATACTAGTACAGCGAATATTAAGTAATTGGCAGTTTGAATTGCCTATTTCCCTGATAGCACTACTCCCCAAGCCTCGACGTAGCCACCGCTACGTCTGCGTTTGTGAAGCAGCACTATCAGAAAAATATTCTGCGTCAAACTATCCAAAACTTAATTTTCGCTGTACTAGGTTTCTAAATAACCGTACTAATTATTTAGAGACCGTTACACTGGGGAAACCGGACACAGGGTTGACCCCTATGCTTGAATCTGGCAGACACCCATCAGATTTGTCAAAAGACAATGCACAAAGAAATTATGTTTGTAATATATCATATATATTTATTAAAATCAAGGGTTGTTTTATTTTATTTGTAATAAATTAAAAAAGCCTGCAAACACAGGCTTTTTAATTGGATACTTCCTCTTGTTCTGCTGCTTTTGCAGCATTGTAATCTCAGGATTGTGTGTACCATCACAAATCCCAGGTTGAAAGAATGACCTTCCTTCAACCTTATTGCTCTTCACATCCACAGGTACGGGGTTCATTTTCCATGTAAGGAAATTGGTTTCTGGGCATTGGCGGAGGCGGTGGGCATGAAGGCCCCATCGTCGGTCTGTCACAGCCGCAGGAATTATTTCGGTCAGAGCCACCCCTATCGGAATTCCCTCTGTTACCATTGTCACGGCACCAGTTATTTTCCCCACAGCCATCTTCACGACGTTCCCTGCAGCAGGATTTTTCCTCCTGGCAGCAGCGTCTCCCAAAACCATTACCACAGCAGCTAAAAAGAATAATGAGTAAAAATAAAGAGTTCATCGTCATCTCTCCTTTTTCTTTACTCTAAGATATTCATCTGCTGCGCCCCGGTGCCTATCCCAAATCGGTTAGGTCATACTCTTTCCTGAATTTATCCACAAGTCTCGGCCAATGAGCCGAACTGTCCCATAGATGTTTAGCCGGCATAATTTCTTTTTTAATAAAGCGAACCATCTCCTTCTGTCCCCGCTGATCCAAAATTTGCAGCAGCAGTTCCATAACTGTTCGCGTTTTTTTGTGGAGAGGGGCATCCTTTCTTCCACCCAGGTAGTAGGCAAGCGGGTTGTGCTGACTATAGCTTTCCTTGGCATAAACCTTGCTGGCAGCAATCCTATCCATAATCATTTCCAAAATATAACGAATTGGCATTGGAGCAGGTGCCATGCCTCCCTCCACATTTTCTGTACTGTAATCGATCCAATACTCATAGTGGTGTTTATTTCTTCCTTTATGATGAAGCCATGCTTCCGAATATCCCCGCCATTCTCTTTCCGCATTATTAGGGCTCTGGTCACCCTGGTAAAATCTTGCGCCCACAAGAAACTCCACCGGACTGTATTTAGAAAGATCATGGCAGATTCCCTGCCAATACAGCCCAATGGAAAAACATCCCTTCATGACCAGCCATCTATGATAGGTTATGGTTTTAAAATGCTGATATGCTTTCATCAAAATCACTCTTGCTTCCTTTTGCAGTAATCAGTTTAATTGACCTGGGTCTTAAGACAACAGATTTTTTGTTTGCAATAGACCCGGGAACCTCTTCTTGCGAGGTATCAATAAGCAACACCCATTCCTCCTCCGCAGGAAGATTGGGTAGTGCCAGGGTTCTTTCCTGCCAATACATATTTATACATAGATAGAGATAGGTCTGTTGGCTGTAAAAAAGGATTCCTCCTGCCTCCTCATTACTGTCATTCCAGTTCAGCTTCCATGCTTCTTTACCATGGAAAGAAAGGTAGGGGTACTCTACTCTGTCCCGTTTACTCTTCCCGTCTGTCTGTTTCTGCAGCAGGGGAAACTCTTTCCTCAGCCTGATCAATTCCCGGGTGAAGCAAAGCTGTTCTTCATTCCTGACCGAATCCTTCCAGTTCAGCCAGGAAATCTGATTATCCTGACAATAAGGATTATTATTTCCTCCCTGTGTATTACCGAATTCATCCCCTGCCAACAATACAGGGGTTCCTTTGGAAAACAGAAGCAGTGTCATGGCATTTTTCATCTGCTTTTTTCTCAGAGCTACTATATTCTTTTTTCGGCTTGGTCCTTCAGCTCCACAGTTCCAGCTAACATTATAGTTATTGCCATCCCTGCCATCTTCACCATTTTCCTCATTATGCTTACGGTCATAGGAAACCATATCCATAAGCGTAAAGCTGTTATAATTGGTCATATATACCATATTTCCCACTGTTTTGGAGTTAAACAGCATCGCTTCAAAGGCATTTCCCAGGGCGCCCACATCTCCCTTAAGAAAATGCCGCAGAGCATACATATATCCGTCATGATAGGTGGCTACATTCCGGTATACCGGACAGTATTTTTCTCCATAGGTCTTTAGACTGTCAACCTGCTCATATAAGAGCTTTGCATTGCACAAAACTGAATCTGTCGCTAACAGCTCTATGGGAATCCCAACCCCTAAAAGGTGGAATCCGTCTACATGATACTCCAACTGCCAAAACCGTAAAACTTCCAGTATAAACACAGGACTCACCGCAGAAGGAAAATAAAACTGCATAATCATTTCTATTCCTGCCTGATGCAGCGCCTTTACCATCTCCTTAAAGGAAATATCCGGCTCCTTTCCGGCAGCATAGGAGGCCTTTGGAGCAAAATAGCACCCCTCCTTGAAGCCCCAATAGTTCAGCTTTTGGGATTCCCCTCCAGCCTGCAGATTAATATGATAGTTTTCTTTCATATACTCCATGCTCAGCCCTGCCGGTTCCATGGGCATCAGTCTTTCCTGCTCCTGAAATTCGTAGGCCGGCAATAATTCCAGTGTGGTGATTCCCAACTCCTTTAAGTAAGAAATTTTTTCGATAATCCCTTCAAAGGTCCCCTTTTTCTTTACCCGTGAGGAAGGGTGCTTGGTAAATCCTCTTACATGAAGCTGATAGACAACACTTTCCTCAAAGCTTAAATACAGGGGACAATCCTCCCCCCAGTCAAAAGCCTTCAGACCAATTCCGGCCGACAATGAGGCTTCCTCCCTCCCCCATATCTCATTTCCTAAAATCATTTTGGCATAGGGGTCTAAGCGTTCTTTCCCATCCTCAAAAAAATTATAAGTATATTTATCCGGGTTTATTCCTTCAATAAGCAAAGAATAAACATTACCGATCTGGTGTTCCTTGTGAAAGAAAATGGTTTCCTTCTTCCCGGTTTTTTTCTCATATAAAACTAAACCGGCATCCTTACTGCCGATATTTTTAGTTACAAACTGTACTGCGTTACTGCCCATTGGGGTAGCTCCCATAGGAAGAGCCTTGCCTACGCTGTAATGCCTCATGCTGTTCTCCCTTCATTTGCTGTCTTTTTACTATAGCATATTTTCTGCCGATTGGGAAATATTTTGTCCTTGTCATCTCGTTGTAAGGCTAGTATACTGATATTAATCGGTAGTGTACTGATGAAAGGAGGGATTTTATGGGAAGGCAGGAAGATCTGGATGAAGAAATGACAGTAGAAATGACCCTGGAGGACGGTACTGTCGTTAATTGTGCAGTGATTACTATTTTAAGCGTTGAGGATCAGGATTATATCGTTCTTCTTCCTCTGGATGAGGATGGAGAGAATGGGAATGGTGAAACATGGTTTTATCGTTACAGTGAAAATCCGGATGATCCCAATGAAGAACCGGTATTGGACTTTATCGACAGCGATGAGGAATGGGAGAAGGTAGAGGAAGCCTTCGATGAGTATCTCGACAACTGTGAATACGATGAGCTTTTGGAGGAGGAGTGATCCTCCTCCTTTATTTTCTGCTCTTTTTCTGAAAAAAATCTTTGGGACTCCTTGGTAAAGGAAGAAAGCGGCTTGGCCTGAATTTTTTTCCTGTCTTATCCTGCAGATAGAGAATCTCCAGACTTTCCTTCGCTCTGGTCATGGCCACATATAGCATTCTTCTTTCTTCTTCCACCTCTTCCTGTGTTAATGCCCGTTTATACGGAATCTTCCCTTCATTGCAGTCTGGGATGAATACATAGGGATATTCCAGACCTTTACAGGAGTGCATGGTAATCAGGTGTACCCCTGCTTTTTCTTCTCCTGCCTGTTTCAGCGATTCCTCATAGTCATGGATTTCCATTTTCCATTGCTCCAGAGAGACTGTTCCTTTTGTGCTGGAATGGATAAAATTAAGTATTTCCTGTGCCTCCTCCCAGGAGCTTCCCTGCCTTATTGTCAGTTCCTTCAGATACTGTTCATAGCCAATCACCTTTCGAATATAGCTTATGGCTCCATACAGATCCAATCGGGATATCCACCTTTCCTGCTTCATCATTTCCTGTATTATTCTTTTCATGTAAGGTTTTGATTCATAGTAGTTAAGCAGCTCCTTCCAGACTATCCATTCCGAGGTGCAGGCATTTCTGGAGAGATATCTGAGGGGCTTATTCATAATGGCCAAAAAATCTCTCCTCTTTTTCCCTTCCAGAAAAAACTGCAAATAGCTAAGAATATCTCTGGCGATAAAATGACGAAAAATACTGTCTGCAGCTTCCCTCATGACAAAAGGGATCTGATGACGAATAAAATAATCTGCCAGTCCCATCATATTTTGATTGGTTCGATAAATACAGGCAATTTCCCAGGGTGCAGCCTGCTCCTCCAGCAACCCTTTGATACGCTCTGCCACATATCCATATTGCTCTGCTACAGAACCAAAGGCCTTAATACAGACCGGTGCCTTAGGTTCATGGTGAGCAAGAATTTTTTTGGGAAAGCGCAGCTTATTCTTCTCAATCACCTCAAGAGATTTTTTAATAATATTTCCACTGCATCGAAAATTGGTTTCCAGCAGTACCCTTTTGGCTTTTGGATACAGCTTTTCAAAATTCAGCATAATTTGGGGACTTGCTCCACGAAAACTGTAAATAGCCTGGTCGTCATCCCCTACCACGAAGAGATTTTGACTTTTTTCCGTCAATAATTGAACCAAGTGAAATTGTATTGAATTAATATCCTGAAATTCATCGATCAGTACATATACAAATTTTTTCTGCCACTGGGAAAGAATTTCCGGCCTGCTCTGAAAAAGTTGGAGGCAAAGTAATCCCATATCGTCAAAATCCAGTTTGCGACGGGAATGCATTTCCTCCTGATACGCATGGAAAAGTGCTTGAAATTGTTTACTTTCTTTTTCTTCCATGCTTGTCAGTCCTTTATTTTTATAATAGGAAAAATGCTGCAGGTATTCTTCTGCCCTTTCTTTGGAATAAGATTCCCCATATCCCGGATCAGACAGAAGTATTTTCATGATATCCCTTTGTTCCCTTGGGGTAATGATGTCTTTTGCTGTATAGTGACAGGTAGTTTTGAGAATATGAAAAAAGCAGGCATGAAAGGTGGAAAAATGAACTCCCTTAGAAGAGCCCATTTGTTTGTTGAAGCGTTCCCTAAGCTCCTGTGCGGAGGCCTTGGAAAAAGAAATGACGAGAATGGATGTGGGCGGTATGGAATAGTGGGTAATCAGGTAAACTACTCTTTGAATCATGACGAAGGTTTTCCCTGAGCCGGGTCCTGCTAAGACAAGCATAGGCCCGACTCCATGGGTAATTGCCTCCAACTGGGATTTACTGGGAGACTGCATATTCCAGCTTTTGGATTCCCTTCCTGATTCTGTTCAATGATTCTTCTTTTCCCAATATTTCCATTATTTCCGTGGCCCCTGCAGGTGTCGTCTGTTTTCCGCTTACAGCAGTACGGATGGGCCACATGACATATCCATTCTTACATCCTTTTTTCGTTACATATTCTACTAAAATCTGATAGAGGGCATCGTTGCTATAGTCCTCCTGCGCTTCCAGCAAAGGAAGCACCTCTCTTAAAACCTCCAAAGAGGATTCCTCATTCGTTTTCATTTTTTTGTGGGAATACATACTGGTATCATATTCCGGCAGGGTCTCAAAAAAATCCACCATTTCTGTAATATCGGGAAATACCTCTATCCTGGTCTTAACCATTTGAGCAATTTTTTCCAGATTCAAGTCAGCCGTAATGGACTGCTTCAAATAAGGCAGAGCTCTTTCATAAAAGGCGTTAAAGTCCATGGCCTTGATATATTCTCCATTCATCCATTTCAGCTTAGTATAATCAAATACTGCCGGTGATTTGGACATATGGTGGTAATCAAAGGCTTCTACCAGCTCCTGAAGAGTAAAAATTTCCCGATTGTCCGAAGGACTCCAGCCTAAAAGAGCCACAAAGTTTACCACAGCCTCCGTAATAAAGCCCTGCTCGATCAGATCCTCATAGGAGGAATGTCCACAGCGCTTGGACAGCTTATGATGCTCCTCATCGGTAATTAATGGGCAGTGAACATAGACCGGAACCTGCCAGCCAAACGCCTCATATAAACGATTGTATTTGGGTGAGGAGGAAAGGTATTCATTTCCTCTGACCACATGAGTGATTCCCATGAGATGGTCATCCACCACATTGGCAAAATTATAGGTAGGATATCCATCTGATTTAATTAAAATCATATCATCCAGCTCTGCATTATCTACAGTAATATCCCCGTATATTTCATCCTGGAAGGTGGTAGTCCCCGTGGTAGGATTATTCTGTCGAATCACATAGGGTATCCCTGCCTCCAGCTTTGCCTCCACCTCTTCTTTTGATAAATGCAGGCAATGCTTATCGTAAACGTTAATCTCTTTTCCTGCTACCGTCTGTGTCAGCGTTTCCAAACGTTCCTTATCACAGAAGCAGTAATATGCCTCTCCCTTTTCTACTAATTTTTGGGCATATTCCAGATAAATCCCCTGAGCCTGACGCTGGCTCTGGACATAGGGTCCACAGCCCTTATCCTTATCCGGCCCCTCATCATGGATCAGTCCTGTTTTCTCCAGGGTTCGATAAATAATATCTACTGCTCCTTCTACATATCTTTCCTGATCCGTATCCTCAATACGAAGCAGGAAATCGCCTCCTTCATGCTTGGCTATCAGATAAGCATAAAGGGCTGTTCTCAGATTCCCTACGTGCATTCTGCCAGTAGGACTGGGAGCAAATCTTGTTCTTACTTTATTCATTTTTTTCTCCATTTCAATACATATTATGGTGTGGATTAACAAGTCAGAGTTCTTTTCCTGCAAGCAGAAACAGCTTTTGACCTTCTACCCCTGTATCCTATTATATTTTATGATGTTAGGGTCAAAAGCCCCTAACTATGATACCTACGGATTGTTACGTACTTCGTACTCCCACAATCCTGCAAAATATTCGCATATCGTGGGTATCATTTTATATTATCTCTAATCCTCTTCTGACGCTTAGATGATAGCGCCAGGATCCGGCTAAGCCTGATCAGGAATAGGCTGCTTTGCAGCCTGCTTAAAGCCGGCCACTTCTTTATTGGCCTGAGCAATAGCGATATTGGTTCCTGCACCTGCTACACAGCCGCCGGGACAGGCCATTCCTTCAATAAGGCAGCCATTTTTCTTTCCTGCCTTGGCCATCATCAGAATTTTTTTGCACTCGGACAGGCTTTCTGCGTGTTCTACATGAACCTCCACGTCGGGATAGTATTCCCTTATACATTGCTCAATGGCACTGGCTACTCCTCCTGCCACACCATATCCTCTTCCTGCTCCTGTGGCATCTTCCATTTCCTCTGTTGGCTTTATCTGGCTTAGTATGATCTCTTTGGCTTCAAACATTCCCGTCAATTCCTCAAAGGTGATGACAAAGTCCACATCAGAGCGCACGGTTCTGCGGGAAGCCTCCAGCTTCTTCGATGCACAGGGTCCAATAAAGACCACAGAAGCATCAGGATGATCCTGCTTAATCTTTCTGGCTGTAGCTACCATCGGAGTAAGCGCATTGGAAATATTTTCTATGGTTTCAGGGAAAAATTTCTTTGCCATAACAGACCATGAAGGACAACAGGAGGTCAACAGAAAAGGAAGCTTTCCCGTTGCTACTTCATGGACATAATGCTCTGCCTCTGCCATACATCCCATGTCTGCACCAATGGCCGTTTCATATACATCTGAAAAACCCAACTCCTTTAGGGCAGCCTTTAGCATGGCAGGGGTTACACCTGGTCCAAACTGCCCCACAAAGGCAGGGGCAACCTGAGCAATAATCTTACGCCCTGACTGTAAGGCCCGAATAAGCTGAAAAATCTGGGACTTATCTGCAATCGCTCCGAAAGGGCAACTGACCATACACTGTCCGCAGGAAACACAGGTATCTTCCTCGATGACTGCCCGATCCATATGGTCACTTTTAATGGCATTGACTCCGCATACAGCAGCACAGGGACGAACCTGATGGGTAATAGCGTCATAGGGGCAGACCGCTTTGCACTTACCGCACTTGATACATTTCTCCTGATCAATAAAGGATTTTCCATTAATCATGGAAATAGCATCCTTCGGGCAAACCTCATAGCAGGGATGCGCTACACAGCCCATACATTTATTGGTAACCTCATAACGATTTACGGGGCAGGCGTTGCAGGCTGACGGAATGACCTGCATCAACGGCGGCTCATAATACTTCTCTGAGATATTGCTTTCCTCCAGTCCCTGGGTAAGATGTACCGGTACATTCTCCGGCCGCAGGGAAAGTCCCATGGCTAACCGAATTCTCTCACGAATGATTGCTCTTTCCCGATAAATATTCTCTCTATGTGTGGGCTTATCGTAATCGACAATTTTATATGGCAGAGCCTCTATATCATCCTTCAAATTTTCCGAATGATAAGCCAGATTTGCTACTTCCTTGAAAATCCGTCTTCTGGTTACCCTAACCTGGGTATCTATTCCTCGCATGGCTTTCCTCCTGCTTATTTTATTATTGTGTTGTCGTTTACATTCTTACATAAACTGGAAAGGAAATCAAGAGTAATATGCTTGTTTCGTTATTTTTTTAACATCTCACACCATCTATCCTTAACTTTTCTTTTTTATATAACTAAACGCGTGAATTCATTCTATCAGCCACCTTGTTAATGTAACTTTCAGATACGCCAAACTGGGAAAGTATACTCCTCTGTTTTTTAGTCAATCCATATCTTCTGATATATACACCTTTGCTGTTTTTTACTATCGTTATCTTTTCCAATTCACTTATCGCTGCCGGGACAGTATAATTCTTTTTATCTTTTTCTTTTTTGCTTACCTTCTTTAATCCCTGGAACAAATAATTGCGCACTATGCTTGCTATGAACATTACGTATGTTTTGCTTTCCAGGGAATCCTGGCTGTGCACCCTGAATGTATCATATTCCAGGCCTGCCTTAAGCATCCTGAAAATCTTCTCTACATTATCCCTCTTCCTGTAAATATCCAAAGCTTCTGATGCTGTCATTTCTTTTGATGTCACTATTACAAAGAAGCCAAGCTTATCCACTTCTTTTTGAATCTCATTTTCATTTCTCTTGTAGGATTCCAGATATCCATTATCATCATATTTTAGTTTGAACAGCTTTTCATATGGCACCACATCCTCTTTCCTTCGGATTTTTTCATCCACCTTTTTCTGCAGGTGCTTTTCTTTCTTTATAAGCTGCTTCAGGTACTCGTTTTTCTCCTGGCTGGCCCTCACATTATCATAGTATATATGAAAATATCTGACCGTTATATCATCTCCTACCGTCCCTTCCTTCGTAAGCCCATATACATCATATTCCGGTAAATAATACCTGGCTCTGGTAAGCAGCGGCAGGCGTGACTCTTTCAGCATCTCAGTTACTAAAGAGCTGTTTGTTTTTATCATCATCAGGAAATCATATCCTTTTGTATCAAAATACCGGATATTCTTTATACTGAAATAGCCTCTGTCAAGAATAAGGCCAACATTCTTATATCCATATTCTTTTGCCTGATCCACCATGTGGCTGCACTGTGTATTGTCGATAATGCTTCCCGGGTACATCTCATAAAACAGAGGCGTTGCATCCGCATAGTTTACGGCATAGCTTATATTAACCTGAGGTACACTGCTGTCATCATTCGCATGCCCAAATTCAGCCATTTCAACGCCTTCCGCTTTGGTATTCATATTGGTACTGTCATAGCTGATGTAAATATTTGAATGCTCCGTCTGTATTTCATTCCACTTGGTAACAAATGATTCCGTCTGTGCATAGTCTATTTCATGTTTAAATAATTCAGATATCTTTGAATCGTCCCATTTCTTTTCCGAACTGATAAGATGGCTCCATGCAAAATCTGAATAATGCTGCATCGTGCTTGTTTCCCTTATTATCATGTAACTGACCAGGTCTTTGATCAAGTTCGCATTTTCTTCCCCATGAATTGAATGGAGCAGTTCCGATATTTTCAGATCATCCATAATCTTAAATAACAATGCAGGTGCCCCAACCTGAATAGCATCCGAAAAACGCGGCGGTTCTTCTTCATTTGCCCCAACTATTTCATAATACTGATAGAAATTATCATTAGGATTCATATTTTCATCATCAACCATTTTCCCAATGCAGACTCTCTTCTCAACCACATATTTCTTGTCCTTTTTATATTCACTTCCGGTCACATGATAAACATAAACGCAGTCCCTCTGGCTGTATATTTTTGTTCTTTCCGGTCTTTTTACAAGAACATCTCTCCGCAGCATATTTGCACCTCTTTTTTAGTTATATGCATAACTAAATTATAGCATAAATTTCTCAAATAAAAAATAGGCTCCGTCTATTCAACTCCCCTGCCCCTCAATCTTGAGGGGATAGGGGTTTCTTTTTGTTGCTTTTTCTTGCATAATAGGCTTATGAATATCTTACAAAGAATCTT